>CADCUO010000192.1 GCA_902805915.1 uncultured Propionibacteriaceae bacterium
AGCGCTGAGTCCGGTGGTCTTGGCCAACCGGGCCCGGTCGACCTGACTCAGGCCCTCGCCCGGGCCCGGCCGGTCGTTCCCGGCGCTGTCCCGAGCCAGCGCACCCAGGACGGCCGCCACGTCGTCAGCGTCAGGCACCGGCGGGGTGAAAAACCGGGCTTTGCTGAGGTCCTCCGGACGGTAGAACAGCACACCGACCGACGGTGCGCCGTCCCGGCCGGCGCGGCCGACCTCCTGGTAGTAGCTGTCTGGCGACTCCGGTGCGTGCGCATGCAGGACGTATCGGATGTCAGCCTTGTCCACCCCCATACCGAACGCCGAGGTGGCAACCATCACATCCACCTCGCCAGCCATGAACGCCCGGTGGGCGTCGTCGCGGACCCGCTTGGACAGACCGGCGTGGTACGCCGTTGCCAGCAGTCCCTCAGCGTTGAGCAGGTCGGCGTACTCCTCCGCCGCCGCCCGGGTTCGGACGTAGACGATCCCGGGGCAGGTGGTGGACACCGCCGCCTCCACGACTGCCTTGCGCTGGTCGGTGTCGCTGAGGCAGCGCACCACGCTGAGGTGGATGTTGTCTCGGGTGATGTCGGCAACGAACGTGATCGGGTTCTGCATCCGCAGCTGGGCCACGATGTCCCGCCGTACGGGCGGCGCCGCCGTCGCGGTCAGAGCGATGATGCGGGGACTGCCAAGCTCCGTAATCAGCTCGCCCAGCCGCAGGTAGTCGGGGCGGAAGTCATGACCCCACGACGACACGCAGTGGGCCTCATCCACCGCCACCAGACTCGGCTGGAGCGTCGCCACCTCCCGCCTAACCTCGTCATTGGCGAGCTGTTCGGGGGACATGAACAAGAACTCCACCTCGCCGGCGGCTGCCATGGCCAGCGCCTCGGCGCGCTGTCGCGGGGTCTCTGCGGAGCTGACCCGACGGGCCAACGTCTGCTCACCCGCGCCGGCCAGGTGCGTCACCTGGTCATGCTGGAGAGCCAGCAACGGGGAGAGCACAATGGTGGGACCGTCGACCAGAACGGCCGGCAGCTGGTACGCCAGCGACTTCCCGGCACCCGTCGGCAGCACCAGCAGCACGTCTCTGCCATCGAGTACGGCCTTGGTGGCCTCCTCCTGGCCAGGGCGGAGTCGGTCGTGGCCGAAGACCTCCCGCGCCGCTTCCCGAATCTCCCCGACCGCGGGCGCGCCGTCGTCTGCGGCGTCAGTCACATAACGGGACATGGTGCGCCCGCTATACCCAGCGAACCGGGACTCAAGCGTGCGCCTCCCCCGTGTTAAGGGCTGGTTTCACCATCGTCGACCCGGGTAGAGTCCAAAGATCAGACCGCCGCGAACCCAACGCCTGCAGGGATGTGGTGACCTCACGCCCAGCCGGTGGTGGAGAGGAGCGCTCCATGAAAACTGACCGCATCGCCCATCTGTACGACGATCCTGGACCGTTCGCGAGCGCCTACATCGAGGTGAGCCGTGAGATGGAGGACGGCAACATCACTGCAGAGCTAGCGGCCCAGGCTGCCTGCGACCAGATGGCGGCTCAAGGTGCGCCGGAGTCGGTGGTGGATCAGGTCCGAGCCCGGTTGAGCGAGGACACCCATCTTCCGGCACCCGTAAGCCGGTGCGTCGTCGCCACTGAGGCAGGGGTCCTCCTCGACGAGCTGGTGATGAGCCACCGGCCGCAGCCAACCGGTGTCTGGGATGCGTTGCCGCAGCTGTCCGACTGGATCGCAGACTCCGACAGCGGTGTGCCGTTCGTACTGGCGTTGGTCGACCACGAAGGTGGCGACGTCCGCAGCTATCGCACCCACGGCTTCATTCCGGACGAGGAGAGCTCGGTAGGCGGTGAGACGGAGTTCGAGCACAAGATCCGGGGCGGCGGCTGGGATCACCTGCGTTTCCAGCACCGATCGGAGAACGTCTGGCGTCGCAACGCAGCCGAGGTCGCGCACGAGATCGAGGCCCAAGCCGCCCACGGCGCGGAGCTGGTGCTGCTCGCCGGCGATCCCCGCTCCTGCCAGCAGGTGAAGGAGCAGCTCGGCGATCTTCGAGCCGAGCTGGTCCACCTGAAGTCTGGGAGCCGCAGCGCCGATGGCGGCGAGGAGGCCTTGCATGCTGCAGTGACCGAAGCACTCTACGACGCGGTGGTGAAGAAGAAGCTCGCTCAGGTGCACGAGCTGAGGGACCGGCTGGGTCGCGACTACGCGGTCGCCATCGGCGTCGGTGATGTGGTGGACGCCTTCGTGCGCGGCCAGGTCGACCGGTTGCTGATCGACCCCAACCGGGCAGCCGAGTTCACAGTCGAACTCCAGAAGCACCCCGGGTTGGCCCTCGGAGCGGTGACCGGACTGCCTCCCGCGGTGCCCGCCGACCGAGCCCTGATCGCGGCTGCCGCCACCACCGGCGCCGACGTCGTCGTCACCCGGTCCGGCACACTGGGCGGCGCCCCCGCTGCCGGACTGCTGCGCTGGGACCAGCCGTCCGTCGGAGCCCACGCCTGATCCGCGCGACGCCGCGCACCCAACATAGCCGCCGCACGTACCGCAAGGAGAGACAGCAATGACCAGCTCCGCAGACCATTCGACACCAACCCGGGAACAGCTGCCACTGCCCGACTATGACCACCTGCCGCTGGGATCCCTGGCCCACCGCATCCGTACCCTCGACGCCGACGGTCTCACGATGTTGCTGGAGTACGAGCGGAGCCACGGTGACCGGCTCCCGGTGACCGAGCTGATGAATGCCAGGTTGGCGGAGCTCCACTCCGGAGCAGAACCCTCGGGTGGCTCGCCCCTGGGTGCCACGCCGGAGAAGACGTCCGGGCCTCCGGTGCCACGGGAGACCAACCAGACCACGGCCGCCCCGACCATCAACCCGCCCTCCCAGGGCGACCCGACCAACCCTGCCCAACCCCGGTGAGTTGGCCCCGCCGGTAGGTTGAGAGGGCCCAAAGACAGCCTGACCTGAGGAGCACACACGATGACTGATGTGGCCAGCAAGAGTTCTGACCCGAACGACGACCGCCCGATCCTGACCAACCGCCAAGGCCACCAGGTCTACGACAACCAGAATCAGCGTACGGTCGGCGCCCGCGGCCCGGCCACCTTGGAGAACTACCAGTTCCTGGAGAAGATCAGCCACTTCGACCGCGAGCGCATCCCCGAGCGGGTCGTGCACGCCCGCGGCGCCGTGGCCTACGGCGTCTTCGAAGCCACCGGTCGGTGGGGCGACGAACCGATAGCGAACTACACCCGCGCCAAGCTCTTCGCCGAGGAGGGCAAACGCACCGACCTGGCCATCCGGTTCTCCACGGTGATCGGCGGCCGGGACTCCTCCGAGGCCGCCCGCGACCCGCGCGGGTTCGCGATCAAGATGTACACCGAGGACGGCAACTGGGACCTGGTCGGCAACAACCTGGGCGTCTTCTTCATCCGGGACGCGATCAAGTTCCCCGACGTCATCCACTCCCTCAAGCCCGACCCGGTGACCTTCCGTCAGGAGCCGGCCCGCATCTTCGACTTCATGTCGCAGACGCCGGAGTCGATGCACATGCTGGTCAACCTGTTCAGCCCGCGCGGCATCCCCGCCGACTACCGCCACATGCAGGGCTTCGGCGTGAACACGTACAAGTGGGTCAATGCGGAGGGGCTGACGCACCTGGTGAAGTACCACTGGCTGCCCCAGCAGGGTGTGAAGAGCCTGACCGAAGCCGACGCCGCCAACATCCAGGCGAACGACCTCGGGCACGCCTCCCGCGACCTGTACGAGTCGATCGAGCGCGGCGAGTACCCCAAGTGGGACCTCTACGTCCAGCTGATGAGCGACGAGGAGCACCCCGAACTCGGCTTCGACCCGTTGGACGACACCAAGACCTGGCCGGAGCAGGACTTCCCGCCGAAACTGGTCGGAACGATGACGCTGACCAGCAACGTCAGCGACCATCACAACGAGAATGAGCAGATCTCCTTCGGCACCGGGGTGCTCGTCGACGGTCTCGACTTCTCCGACGACAAGATGCTGGTTGGCCGTACCTTCAGCTACAGCGACACCCAGCGCTACCGGGTGGGGCCGAACTACCTGCAGCTGCCGGTGAACAGCGCCAAGAACGCGCGCGTAGCGACCAACCAGCGCGGCGGCCAGATGGCGTACGGGACAGACCTGGGTGAGGGCCAGAACCCGCACGTCAACTACGAGCCCTCCACCATGGGCGGCCTGCGTGAGGGCACCTACCCCACCCACGACGAACAGGGCCCAGAGATCACCGGCCGGCTCACCCGGAAGCGGATCCCGCTGACAGCAGACTACGAGCAGGCGGGTCAGCGTTACCGCCTGATGGAGCAGTGGGAGCGCGACGATCTGGTCAACAGCTTCGTCACCCTCATCTCCCAGTCCACCGAGCAGGTGCAGCAGCGGATGGTGTGGCACTTCCTGATGGTCGAGGACGAGCTGGGACTGCGAGTCGGTGAAGGGCTGGGCATCTCACCCGACGATGTCCGCCACCTGGAACCGCTGGCGAGCCAGACGTTGAGCGAGCTGGAGCTGGAACGGCTCAGCAACCTGGGCAAGAACGGCCCGCGCGACGTCACCGGAATCACCATGACCCACTGCGTGCCCAACGAGCATGTCGTCGTCGAGAGGTGAGGAAGGAAAATCTGCGACCCCTGGAATAGTCGGCACCGGTTGGGCCTTGTACCAACCGGTGCCACTCGGTCCATGACCCCGGGCCTCACCTGTTGCCGCTACGAGCGCGCCACTCGCCGAGAGGCGTCTGTCGGGTGACACCCTCACAAACCACGAGCGATCGGTCTCCCCCCCGGCCGGTCGCTCTTGGGGTTTCTGGGGCCATTTCACCTCGGGTGGTCCCACTGGGCGTTGCTTCCGACCCACCTCGGGTAGGTCGACGCACATGAGCACCACGGCCACCGCTCCCATCTGTGAGTCATCGGCGGCGGGGTTCTCGGCGCCTCCACGGCGCAGCAGCTAGCCCGTGCCGGAGCCGACGTGGTCCTAATCACTGACGGCCGGTTGGGCAGCGGCGCCTCCGGTCGTTCCCTGTCGTGGCTGAACTCTGCCGGCGTCCGGTCGGAGCATTACCACCGGGTACGGATGGCCGGTATCGACCGCTATCGCACGCTCGCCAAGGCGAAATCCGCAGCCGGATCGCTCCGTTTCGACGGCGGGTTGCGGTGGCAGTCGGGCCGGCGACCTGGCAGAGCTGCATCGTTTCGAGCGGGCTCACGGCTATGACAGCCGGCTGCTGTCGGCTCGGGAGGCTGCAGCGCAGGTAGCCGGGGTGACCACAGCGGCGGGGGATCGGTTCGCCGTCGACTCGGTGCTCCTCGCCACCGGTGCCGCGGTGCCGGCCATGGTGGCCGAGTACGGAGTCAGCATCCCCGACGCCACCCCGCTGGCCCTGCTGGTTCGTACTGCAGCGGTGCCTAGCGACCTGCGGGCGGTACTGAAGTAGCCCACGGGTTGCGGTTCGGCCTGCTCCGGGCGGTGCGCTGGCTGTCGACTCCGACTGGACGGCGGCCGACATCACCACAGCCGCCGACGGAACATTCAGCGTGCCGGCTGAAAACAGTGACCGCGCTCCTGGCGAAGGCGAGCGGGGTACTGGACGGCCATCCCGCCCTGACAGCTGAGTCGTGCTGGATCGGTCCTAAGCCGATCCCAGGCGACGGCGAGCCGGTTCTCGGCCGGATCTCCGGGGTTCCGGGCCTGTTCGTGGCCTTCACGCACAGCGGAGCCACCCTGGGTCTGATTGCGGGGGAGCTGCTGGCGTACGAGATGGTGACTCAGCAGCCGCATCCGCTGCTCGCGCCCTTCAACGTCGCATGCTTTGGATACCATCTCGGCGTACGACCGGCATCGGCGGTCTTGGGGCGGTGGGAAAGGCGCCCGTTCTGCGCTCGTTGCGTCAAGGTCCACCACGCGGGTATATCAGAACCGCGAGCCGGTCCCAGGCATCGCCAGTCAGTGGGGGGTCGCCATGTTGAACCAGCGCCAGTCTCCTGCCGTACGCCGGCCGCGGACCGGACTCCAGCGGGCCGCGCTTGTCGCCGGCGCTGTCTTCCTGGTCGTCGGGACGCTCGGCTTCGTCCCTGGAGTAACCGCAGGGTACGACGCGTCGACGTTCGCCGCACACCACTCCGGAGCGCTGCTGTTCGGCGTCTTCCAGGTGTCCGGCCTGCACAACACCGTGCACCTGTTGTTCGGCGCCGCTGGCCTCATCTGCGCCCGGGCCGTGCCCGCGGCCGCGGGATACCTGGTCTGTGGTGGTCTGCTCTACCTGGCGCTCGCGATCTACGGCTATGTCGTACCGCAGCACTCAACCGCCAACTTCATGCCCGTAAATCCGGCCGACGACGTGTTGCACCTAGTCTTCAGCGTGGCGATGATCGTCTCCGGTCTGGTCCTCGCCAGCCGCGTCCCGGAGCCGGCCACGCGGGAAGGGTGACCCGCGGTCTCCAGCCGGTCGCCGCAGCGCTAAGGCCGGTCGGTGATGTGGATCGCCGCTTCCTCTGCCGTCTGCTCCACGGTATCTGCCACGTCGTAGCCCAGCAGCTGCGACTCTGTGTCCTCGCCGATGCCCTCGTCGGGATCGACCAGGCGAATCACCTGGTCACCGTCAACGGCGCCGCCGTCGTCGAGGTTCTCCGCCAGCAGCTCGTCCAGGTCTTCGGTGACGCCATCAGCAACGGGTGAGGTGGGAAGGTCGTCCTCGGTGAGGTCGGGCTCCTCCTGGGCGAT
The DNA here is from genome assembly GCA_902805915.1 of uncultured Propionibacteriaceae bacterium. Classification (GTDB taxonomy): domain Bacteria; phylum Actinomycetota; class Actinomycetes; order Propionibacteriales; family Propionibacteriaceae; genus Microlunatus. Next base: position 6,757 of record CADCUO010000192.1, read on the forward strand.
GCGCTGCTCGAGCGACTCGCCCTCGGCCATCTCCGCGGGGGTGTTACCGAATCCCTGGCCCGGTGAGTAGTGGTCGGGCACCTCATAGCCGCCGTCGAGCATGTCGTCGACGCCGGTCTCCAGCAGCATCTCCTCCGGCTGCAGGTCAAGCTGCTCTGACTGCTCGGGAACATCCTCTGAGAAATCGGTCATGTCTCCAGCCCTAGGTCGTGATCGAAGATCGAGTGGAGTTGCTTCCACCCTCAAGGCGGAATCGTACCCGTGAGGACTGACTCAAAACCCCGCCCGCCCGGCCGGGCTCCGACGTCAGGTCTTCAGGTGGTAGGTCTCGAGGTGCTCGATGGCTGCGTTGGTGAAGTCGCTGAGCGTGGGCGCCTTCTTGGGCGTCTCGACCGGTCCGCAGATGGGGCACTGCAGATTGATGAATCCATCATGGGAGATCATCGGCAGGTCGTCATAGGTACGGATCTGGTCGTTGGTGGACTGCACCTGCAGCTGGTCGTTCAGGGTCATGACATGTCCTTCGTCAGTGGCACTGTCCCTGATACCCACGCCTGCGGCTGGGAGACGCTGCGCCAGGGCGTTAACACGATGTTCACCTTCGGGAAAGCCACCTGGCCGCCACCGCGAGCGAGCAGCCGCGGGGTTCTCAGCCGACCCCAGCCGAGCTGTCCACCACCGCGATGCCGCAGGGTGGCACCTGAAGCTTCGACACCCCCGCCGGCAGGGTCATTTCGGCAGTGGCCGGCGTCCCATCAGCGGTGAACGTGGTGACGCGGACGCCGGTGGCCTCGACGACGTCCACCACCAAGTCTTCGTTCCTGGTGCCGTTCAGCAGCGTGACGCGGCGCCCAGAGGTTAGCTTCAGCTCGACCGGGTGGGCGGCGTAGACGCCGATGAGGCCGTTGCCGTCCCGGTCCCAACTTTGGATGATCGGATAGTGCTCGGTCGACCGGGTTGCGACCAGGCTGCCGTTGAGGGCGAGATCGCGCACGGCGCGCCACTGAGCCAGCAGGAACTCCACCGATCTCAGCTGGGCGGGCGGGAGCTCAGCGAGCCGCATTGAGATCTGCGGTACGGAGAAGAAGGCGTTCAGCAGCTGGCGCGCCACGGCCTCCGGCTCGGCCCGCGGGTCCCACATCATCATGTCGGAGTGCACGACCGGACCGAACGAGAGCAGCCGACAGTCCACGGTCGACGTGCGGTTCACCACGGCATCGGCTGGGCAGTCGGCGGCGCGGAGGATGTTGCCGAACCGGGCCAGCGAGGGGCTGACGTACGGCTGCCGGTACTCCAGCAGGGGTGCATCGAATCCAGCCGCGGCGAGCTCGGAACGCAGCTGCTCCAACAGCATCAGCATGGCCACGCCGACATCGTGGACATCCCCTGCCATCTCAGACCCCTGATAGACCTCGGCGCGGTCGAGGAAGTCGATCTTCAACCCGTCGAGATCGTAGTCCTGCATCAGCCGCAGGCAGGTGGCGACCACGTGGTCGCGAACCTCAGCTCGTCGGGGATCGAGGATGTAGGTCTTGAGCCCCGGCACGTAGTGCGGGGCAAGGTGGGACAGGGTGGTGAAGTTGTGGGCCTGCTCGCCCAGCAGCAGCGGCGCGATCCACAGCACCGCCGCCATGCCCAGGTCGTGCAGCCGCTGGATGTGGCCAACCAGGTCCGGGAACTTGGCCGGGTCGGGCTGCCAGTCACCACAACCGGCGTAGCCGCGACCGTCCCCGTACTGCTGCCAGCCGTCGTCGATGAACACTGAGGCGCAGCCGATGGAACGGGCGATCCCCGCCTCCTCCTCGACCACGGCCGCGTTGATCCGTTGGGTGAAGGTGTACCAGGTCGAGTAGACCGGCTCCAGGGCAGCGGCCGGGACGGGCAGCGGGTCGACACCTTGGCTTGCCGCGAGCCAGTGCTTCAGCTCGGTCAGCAGATCCACCCACGGTGCCGCGGCGGTCGACACCGCCAGCCGAGCAGCGCGCCGCGGCTTCGGCGCGAGCTCCAGGTGAACCACAAAGGATTTCGTCTCCTCGCAGACGCCGAACCGTAGCGTGATCTCATCCACGGTCTCGTCGCAGGCGAATCCCATCACCGCCGTACCGGCGCTGTCGTACAGCACGCCTATCGGTGCGGACGACACCAGGCTGAGGCTTTCCCGCCCGGCCCAGTCGGCCGGCAGGGTGCGGTAGTGCCGGAGGTTGGGATGCCAGAATCCCTCCGCATCTCCCAACGGCACTTCGATGGAGAACATCAGCGGCCGATCGGCCGCGCTCGCCGTTGCGTGTAGTACCAGCAGTCGGCCGGCCTCGGGTTCGACGGTGGCGTCGGCGGTGATCTTGACCACCAGCTCCGGATCAATGACGTCGACCCGACTCATCGACTCCGCATAGTCGGCCAGCAGCATGGTTCTCCCCACAGGTTTGGCCCGTTCGCTGGCGTGTCCAGCGCCCCTGGGGCACGGTCTGCGTTCCGGCGGGCCCGCGGAGGCGAGCCTACGCCCGCACTCTGGCCGAAGTTATGGGCAGTCGTTGCTTCTGGTCGAACTGGTTGCCATCACCTGAGCCAGCGCGACGTCCTTGTGGCTGAAGGTTCCCGGCAACGCCGCGAGCAAGGTAAGTGCACCTTCACAGTGGGATCCGCAGCCGAGTGGCACGCTGAGTGCGGAGCCCCAGCCTTGGCGCGCGAGCGCTAGTCCCCAGCCCTGCCAGCGCTCCTCCGCCGCGGTATCGGCGACCAGGACGGCGTGCTGCAGCCGCAGTGCCTGACTGGCCGACCCACCTGACAGCGATGCTCTCAGACCATCGGCGTACACCTCGTCTGGGCCGCGGGTATGCACCGCCGTGTCGCCGGTGGGCAGCTGGATGAGCAAAGAGGCCACTCCACCGAAGACGGCATGGACCTGAGCGAGGAGACTGCAGTCTCCGGTCAGCACCGGCGGCAGAACGGGACCGCTTGCCGGCTCCGGGCCGTCGTCGACCGGGGCCTCCGTCCGGCTTCGGACGCCGGCGAAGTCCTCGTTGACCTCTGGCACCATGCGCCGCTGTTACCCGAGTTCGCTCCGGATCAACCGCCGGCGACCGGAGGTAGCGTGCCGAGGGTCAGCGGGTCATGGTCGCTTCGGGTACTGTTCGGTCGGCGGCACGACCGTGACCGTACCGTCAGCTGCGAAGGTGACTTCGCTGAGCCACATGGTTCGGCCGGGTACCTCCTCGTTGACAGCCCCGGGCTCCCAGGCGTGATAGACCATCCACACCGTGTCCTCCTTTTCGAAGAGCGCGCAGTGTCCTGGGCCGACGGCCACGTCGTTGCTCACCAGGATGGGTTCCTCGGTCTTGGTGAACGGTCCGAGTGGGCTGTCTGCAACGGCGTGGCCGACTGCGTAGTCGGCGGAGGCGAAGGAGTTCGCCGAATAGAACATGTGGAACTTGCCACCGTTCTCCCACAGGAACGGCGCCTCGACCAAAGATCCTTCCCAGGGCAGGGTTTGTTTGAACAGGCGCTTTGGCTTGCCCACCAGTGTGGTGCCGGACTTGTCCAGTTCCTGCACTGAGATATAGGTGTCCACCCCGACGGCATTTCCGTCGTTCTTCCAGTACAGATATCTCTTGCCGTCGGTGGACGTGAAGGCGTGCGCGTCGATCGAGCCGCCCTTGTCCTCCTCACACACCAGTGGCTTGGAGCTCTTGTCGGTGTACGGTCCCTCAGCGGTCTTGGCGACCGCGACCGAGATGCATTGGATGTCGGCCCGCGGGGCCCTGGTCGTGTAGTACATGACATAGCGGCTCTTGGACTGCACCGCGACTTCGGGCGCCCACACCTTGCCCGGGCTTGACCACTCCGGCAGCACCGGTAGTGCGTCGTCGCCCTGCTCCCAGCTGGTCAGGTCCTCGCTTACCAGGGTCTGTACGTTGGCGCCGTTGCCGTTGGTCGCTACGGACAGATAGTCGCCGTCACCGGTGGGCAGGATCATCGGGTCGGGGAAGTTGCTGTCATAGACGGGGTTGGTGAAACCGTCGGAGTCGCTAGAGGACGCCGAGGCTGAGGCTGAAGGGGCTTGCTGCTGCTCCGGCGCCAAGCTTGGCGCCCCGGACTGGCAGCCCGGCAGCACCGCAAGCCCCGCCGCGAGCGCTACTCCAGCAAGGCGAGCTCGGCTCATTGGGACCACCGCGGCGACAGTAGGGCGTCGGATCGGGACCAGCGGTCGGTCATGGGGCCTTCTTTTCAGTTGGATGGTGACGGCAGTGACATTGCTCGAGAATGCCGTCCGCTGACTTCCACGGCGTGCTGCATTTCTACAGGCGGGGAATTCCTTTGTAAAGGATTACCCGGGTATGCCCTGCTGTTCAGTCTTCCAAGCCCAGCCCACGACGTCCGATCTCGTTCAGATCGGCTTCGGTGAACCGGTTGGGCCAGTCGACCTCGTAGTCCTCCGCCGGGAAGTCCGACGGGCTCTTACCCGCCAGAAATGCCGCCAGCACCGATTTGGCGTACTCGGCGTTCTTGTTGCACCACGGTGCGGACGGGATGTACATGACGTTGCCCCAGCCCTGCTGATTAGTGACGGGTGCAACCGAGTGGATCATGTCGCAGTGCCACCAGACGGAATCGCCTGGCTGCACGCTCGGTATGCAGGAGACCGCCTCCATCAGGATCGGGTGCCACGTCGAGTTGGCGGGGAAGGATCGATTCAGCTTTACCCCGCACATGTCGTCCTCAGCCACGTCGTCCAGCAGCGGCCGAAGCATCAGGTAGGCCATGGCTTTCGGGATGGGGACGGTGTGTAGCACGCCTTGGTCGTTGTTCATCTCGCTCAGCGCGGTCCAGCCCTGGAAGGTACGAAACGCCGAGCACATGGTGGAGCCGGGGTACTGGGCTGCCTCGGTTCGGAAGCCGGCGTCCCACGGATCGTAAGAGGCGAAGTCGCCGGCGAACAGGTGTCTGAAGTGCTGCTGGTAGCCCTCGGTCATCCACAGGTCGAGCGTTCCGGGGTCCAGGTGAGTGCCCAGACCGCCGGAGTCGGCGCCGCGGGGGCGGCGACGGATCCGGTCTGGGTAGAGGCTGTCCCGGTTGGGGTCGAACCAGGTTCTGCCTTCGGATTCATGTCGCCACTGGGAGTTCAAGAACGACTGCGCCTTAGCCATCCGTGGGTGCTGGCGGGCTTCCATCTGGGCGCTGGACCAGTAGATCGGATAGATCTCCGGTTTTGACATTTCCAGGTCACTGAAGAAGTCGTCGGCGGGGCCAGTGTACTTGTCGAAGAAGTGGTTGGAGTCGACGTAGTGGACGACGTCTGCGTCCCACTTCTCGGCCTCGGCGTGGTCGAAGTGCCCCCTGATCACCGCGCACCCGCGGCGCTTCAGCAGGGCCAGGGCGGATTCGCTGACGGTCTGGTTCTCGATGTCGTCGTACTCGATGACCGGCCACACCTCCTCGCCTCGACTCTTGGTCGCTTTGATGTCGGCGACCTCGGCGGCCAGGAACTCCTCGATCTCGGTGATCACCTCGGGCACCGTACGACCGGACTCGGCGATGCGTGACCGCAACGCAGCCTTGATCTCTTTGATGGCGCTCGGCATGTCGGCGGGCACCGTTTCCCAGTGCGGCAAGCCAGTCTTGGCGCTGATGGTCATTGGGCTCCTCGGTTCGGGTAGGAGGTGGCTCGGGCCGCGATCTGGCGGTTCGACCCACGGCTGGTGCGCCGTGCAGGCGCCCTAGAGCGCGGGGCGGCGGCTCGCGACAGGACTGAGGCTAACACCGCTGCGCTCTCGGCACCTTAGATCCAGAAAGGGGGGTGACACACGTCGGCGACGTCCAGGTACCCCTGCCTTGAAACGGCTGCACAGCATGAGCGATAGTTCCGAGCAGCTTCCCGCAACCCAGACGACAGGGAGAGAGATGGTGGCGCAGTTTTCAATCACGGCCGAAGGACTGAGCGGATGAGCGAGTCGGAGTCGCACGCCGACCTCACCTTCTCACTCACCGGCAAGGTCGCCCTGGTGACCGGGGGTGCGTCCGGCATCGGCGCAGCAATCGCGGCAGCCTTTGTGGTCAAGGGCGCGCAGGTGGCGGTCGTCGACCTCTCTCCCGCGGCCGCCGAGGCGATGGTCACGCGGCTGGGAGCGGCCGGCGCCGCCTTCCGCTGTGACGTCTCAGATCCTGCCGCAGTCGATACAGCGGTCGCTGCCGTCGTCGAACGGTTCGGACGCATCGACATCCTGGTGAACAGCGCCGGCGTGGTGCTGCTTTCCCCGGCTGAGGATCTGAGTGTGGCCGACTGGGACACCACGATGAACGTGAATGTACGGGGCACGTTCCTGATGAGCCAAGCGGTGGGGCGGACCATGCTGGCCCAGGGCCGCGGAAAGATCATCAACATGGCTTCGCAGGCGGCGACCGTGGCCTTGGACGAGCACCTCGCGTACTGTGCGTCGAAGTTCGCTGTCGTCGGACTCACCAAGGTGCTCGCCTCGGAGTGGGGCGGACGCGGTATCACCGTAAACACGATCTCTCCCACGGTGGTGCTGACCGACCTGGGCCGCAAGGCATGGGCGGGGCCGAGGGGTGACGCGCTCAAGTCGCTGATCCCGACCGGCAGGTTCGCCTACCCCGACGAGATCGCCGCAACGGCAGTGTTCCTCGCCTCCGACAGCGCCGACATGGTCAACGGCGCAGACCTGGTCGTCGACGGGGGTTACACCATCCGCTGAGATCGCCGCGGCATGTGATACGTCAGGGCGTGAAAAAGTCCGTAGTCGCCTGCTCGGGGGTTCAGGTAACTACGGACTTCATACTCCATATCGGTCCTCGGCTGACCAGCGTTACAAAGACACGCCCAATATTCTTGAGTTGTTTTTCTCAACTCCAGGAAAAGGGGGAACTAATGACCGGCGTCCAGCCGGACAGCTTCTGGGGCTGCCCGCCGCGCCGCGTCGCGGCACCGGGTCTGGTCGGGGACTGGGACCCCGGGAACCCGCTGATTGGGGCGAGCGGTCCGCGCAGCGGCTTGGCGGAACCGCTCAGTTTGGGTTTCGTTGCGGCTGGAGGTGGATCTCGGTGGGACATCCGCGGGCGGGGAAGGTGACCACGAAACGGACGGCGGCAGCCACGTCTTCGGCGGCGAGGAGCTGCTCAGGGCGGGCCTGCCCGGCGGGAGACAGCGCCCCAGCACCGGCAGCCACCAGTCCGGGGGAGATCAGACTCACCTTCACGTCGCGGTCTCTGACATCCAGGAACACCGCACCAGCCAGTCCGGCGAGGCCATGCTTGCTGGCAACGTACGCCGCGTTGTTGGCGAACTTCTGATGGCCGGCTCCGGAGCCGATGTAGATGAGCGCGCTTGGGGCGGCGGCGAGCAGATGAGGCAGCACGAGCCGGGTGAGCACCGCTGCCGAGGTCAGGTTGACGTCGAACAGCCGCGCCCAGCTAGCCGGATCCGCTTCGTCGGCGGGTGCCCAGTCGAACAACCCCGCGGCGAAGACCACGGCTCGCAGCGGCCCCCGGTCGGCGACTTCCTCGATGGTCCGCTCGACCAGCTGTGCATCGGTCACGTCCACCTGGTCGACAGCGGGAGACCGCTGCGTGACCGGACACATTGCGGCCGCCGCCTGAAGCCGTTGCCGATCCCGGCCCCAGAGGCTGAGGTCATAGCCCTGCGTGGCGAGCTCCACCGCAATGGCCGTACCGATCTCGCTGGAGGCACCGACAACCAGAGCATGTGGAGGAAGCACCCCTCCACAGTGGCACAGGGGGCTGGAGGTTCAGAGCAGCAGGTTCAGCAAGAGTGTGAGCACCACCGACGCCACCACTGAGATCGCCAGCATCAGCAGACAGCTCGGTCGATACACCCTCATGGGGTCCATCTTGTCCTACCCCGGCTCCGTTGCTGCTATGCGGCAGCTGGCGACGAGCCCTTGCGTCGGGCTCGATGTGCCCCCGATCGCTGCGTCAGTCCAGGAATCGGACGCTCATCGTTGCTCCGCCCCCGACACGCCGGATATATCGTCGCTTGCCAGCGATGAGGATCCCTTTAATGGACAACGGGTGATTGTCCGGTCCCCTGGGCACGCTCCTATCACACGGGCCGGAGTGCTCAGCTGATCAGGTAGCCGCCGTCGATGGGCAGATCTACCCCGTTCACCATCGAGGATGCGTCGGAGGCGAGCCAGACCGCCGTCGCCGAGACCTCCGTGGGGTACGCGAAGCGCCGCAAGGGGATCCGGTCCAACATCGGCGCGGCCTTGTCCGGATGGTCCAACCAGACCCGTTGACCCATGTCGGTCAAGGTCACCGTGGGGCAGATGGAGTTGGCGCGTACGCCCGACGGCCCAAGCTCCAGGGCGAGCATCTTCGTCGCCATCAGCAGACCGGCTTTGGAGATGCAGTATCCGTAATGCTCCGGCAACGCCCGCAGACCCGCGGCGGAGGCGACCGTGATGATGGATCCCGAGCCGGCACTCGCCATCTGCGCGCCGATCCGGGCCGCCAGCAACGACGGCGCCCGCAGATTCACATTGAGTACGTCGTCCAGCAGCTCCGAGCTGAGGTCGACCACCAGCTCGGGATGGGAGATGCCCGCGTTGTTGACCAGGACGTCGAGCCCGTTGAACGCTTCCAGCGACGCCGCCGCCAGCTGCTCGGGTGCAGCCGGCTCGGAGAGATCGGCCACCACAACCCGCGTCTCCACGTCGTACTCGGCGCTGAGCCGGTCAGCCTCGACTTGGAGCGCCGCGCCGTCACGTGCACTGAGCACCAGGGATGCACCGGCTTCGGCGAAGGCCCGAGCCAGATCGGCTCCGATCCCCCTGGAGGCGCCGGTGATCAGGGTCCGGGCACCGCTGAGCACACGGGCAGAGGGTGGGGTCATGGAGGCGTCCCTTCGGCTGTGCTGGGTCAGTTAGGTGCTGGATGCCCCGGCGCCGGTGGCCCAGCCGGGGCTTCGGTGGTCTGCGGTGTGGCAGGTGGCTAGGGTATTGCCCAACCCGTCGACCTACGTCCGCGCGATCGTCTGCGGACTTCGACCTCAGTTGCCTGGAGGCACCACGATGTCCAGTCCCGCAGCCCTGCCCACGTCGATGAACGCTGTGATCTGTCACGGCCCGGAGAACTACGAGCTGCAGGAGGTCGCGGTCCCCCGCCCGGGGCCGGGTGAGGCGCTGATCAAGGTCGAGGCGGTTGGCATCTGCGCGAGCGACCTGAAGTGCTATCACGGCGCCGCCAAGTTCTGGGGTGACGACACCCGGCCGGCCTGGGCGGAGACGGAGGTCATTCCGGGCCACGAGTTCGTCGGGAAGGTGGTGGAGCTTGATGCAGCCGCCGCGGAGCGCTGGGGTATCGCCGTGGGCGATCGCGTGGTCAGCGAGCAGATCGTGCCCTGCTGGAAATGCCGCTACTGTCTGCGCGGGCAGTACTGGATGTGCGCACCGCACGACATGTTCGGCTTCAAGCGGCGGACGCCCGGTGCCATGGCGGAGTACATGCTGTACTCCGCTGACGCGCTGGTGCACAAGGTGTCGCCCGACCTGCCGCCGGCCCACGCTGCCTTCGCTGAGCCGCTGGCTTGTTCACTGCACGCGGTGGAGCGGGCGAATATCCAGTTCGAGGACGTCGTGGTGGTCGCTGGCTGCGGACCCATCGGTCTAGGAATGATCGCGGGCGCGAAGGCCAAGAGCCCGGCGCTGGTGATCGGCTTGGACGTGGCACCGGAGAAGCTGGCGCTGGCCCGCGAGTGCGGCGCCGACCTCACCATCAACGTTGCCGAGGAGGACGTCGTCGCCAAGGTCAAGGAGCTCACCGACGGCTACGGCGCCGACGTCTACATCGAGGGCACCGGTCACCCGTCCGCAGTGGCGCAGGGGCTGAACCTGTTGCGCAAGCTCGGAACCTACGTGGAGTACAGCGTGTTCGGCAGCGACGTCACAGTCGACTGGTCAATCATCAGCGACGACAAGGAGCTGGATGTGCTAGGGGCGCACCTCGGTCCCAACTGCTGGCCGGCCGCCATTCGGATGATCGAGTCCGGCATTCTGCCGATGGACAAGATCTGCACCCACCAGCTTCCGCTGGCAGACTTTCAGAAGGGCCTCGACCTGGTCTCCAGCGGCAAGGAGTCGGTGAAGGTGTCCCTGATCCCTTGACGGCATGCTGCTGTGCGGCGGCCGAATCTCCGGCAGGACCTAGAAAGGACACAAGACCATGACGACCCCGGCAACGGCTTCCAAATTACGGATCGTAGTTGGCTGCGATGAGGCTGGCCTGCAGTACAAGGACCAGCTGAAGTCCGATCTCGAGTCCGACGAGCGGGTGGCTGAGGTCGTAGACGTGGGTATCACTGGTGATGAAAACACCGCGTACCCGCATGTCGCAGTTGAGGCAGCCCGGCTGATCGCCGACGGCAAGGCCGACCGTGCGCTGCTGGTGTGCGGTACGGGTCTTGGCGTCGCGATCAGCGCCAACAAGGTGCCGGGCATTCGTGCGGTCACCGCCCACGACTCGTACTCGGTGGAGCGGTCGGTGCTCAGTAACGACGCCCAGGTGCTCTGCTTCGGCCAGCGGGTGGTCGGTATCGAGCTCGCCCGCCGGCTGGCGAAGGAGTGGGTTGGCTATGCCTTCGACCCCAGCTCTGCGTCGGCGGCCAAGGTGGCCGCGATCGGTGAGTACGAGAGTGCGACAGGCAGCGAGGCAACTGCGCCCTCGGCCTGCTGAGGGCCTGGGGGGCCGCGCACGGGAGCTCGTTTGCTGAGGGGCCCGCGGGTGCACCGGGAGCTCAGCCTGGTGCGGGCATGCGGGCGGCGCTGGACACCTCGGCGCGCTGATGACCTGCCGGGCCGCGCACAGACTCATCTGCTGAGGGGCCTGGGGCCACAGCCGCCCGACGTACCTCCCCGCCCGCTGAAGGCCCGCCGTGCCGCCCTGGGCCCTTTGAGCCGTTAGCCCGGGTGCTTCCGGTTTGTTGACGGGGGACACACTTTGGGGGTGATTGAGTACCGAAGTGCGGAGGAGATCGACCAGATGCGGCCGGCGGGCCGGTTCGTCGGGGAGGTGCTGACCGAGCTGAGCCACCGCGTCGACGTCGGAACAAACCTGCTGGAGCTGGACCAGATCGCGCACGAGATGATCCGCGACCGCGGCGCCACCTCCTGCTACATCGACTACCACCCCTCGTTCGGCGCGAGCCCGTTCGGGAAGGTCCTGTGCACCTCGGTCAACGACGCGGTGCTGCACGGCCTGCCCCACGACTACACCCTGGTTGACGGCGACGTGCTGAGTGTGGACTTCGCCTGCGCCGTCGACGGCTGGGTGGCGGACTCGGCCATCACTGTGATCGTCGGTACGCCCCGCCCGGAGGATGAGGCGCTGATCAAGGTCACGCAGGACGCCCTGCAAGCCGGGATCGAGGCGGCCCAGCCAGGCAACAAGCTCGGCGACATCTCCTTCGCGATCGCCCTGGTCGCCACCAAGGCCGGCCTGAAGATCAACACCGACTTCGGCGGCCACGGCGTGGGCCGCACCATGCACGGCGACCCGCATGTGCCCAACAACGGCCGACGCGGACGGGGTCTGCCGCTGCGCCCAGGCCTTGTCATCGCGATCGAACCCTGGTTCGCCCACGGCACCGACAAGATCTACACCGACCCCGATGGCTGGACGCTGCGCAGCAGGGACGGGTCGCGGGGCGCCCACTCCGAGCACACCATCGCGGTCACCGAGGACGGCCCTCTGGTGCTCACGGAGCGCCGATAGTCAGGTCGTCGCCTTCGCCCCGACCTCGTACCGCAACACCGCAAACGTTCCGTCGGCGACTCTGGCTTCGACCAGCGTCAACGGCGGGGTGGTGAGGCGGCGCGGGAGCAGCGGTGCGCCAGCACCCAACGTCACCGGCGCCACCCCCAGGATGATCTCGTCCAGCAGGCCATGGTCGGTGAACTGCCCGACCAGTTCGCCGCCGCCGACCAACCAGACGTTCTTGCCGGCCGCAGCCTCCACCATCGCGGCATGCACTGGGCGAACGTCGCCGGAGACGTACCGGATATCGGCGCCCTCGACTCGCGGTAGCTCCCGACTGCTGAACACCCAGGTCGGCATCGAGTACGACCACTGGGTGGGGTCGTCCAGCAGACCGGTGTGCTGCACGATCCATTCGTAGGTAGTGGAGCCCATCGCCACCGCGCCGACGCCGGCGATGAAGTCGTTGTACTCCTGGCCCATGTCGCCGCCCTCTTCACCGAACTGGAACAGCCAGTCCAAGGAGTTGTCGGCGTCGGCGATGAACCCGTCGATGCTGGTAGCGGTGTAGTACTGAGTCTTCATCGGTTTAGCATCACATCCGCCACCGACAGCCGTCGACGGTACGGATAGGCAGCTCACGCCAGCCTGGCTCGTACCTGACCCTCCATCATCTGCTGCAGCAGCACCACGGTGTCCGGGTCGAGATCAACACCCAGGAATCTGGCGTGGGCTGCCAGCTGGAGCGTCAGCCGTTCCACTTCCGATCGGTTGCCGGCTTGATGCTCGGTGCTGATCCGGGCCCGCATCAAGAGCTCATCGCCCGGCGCGGCGACCAGCGCGCGTGCGGCAGCCCACCGGGCGAGATCAATGTCGTGGTCGACGAGCGCTCGCGAGGTCAGCTCAACGCCGATATCCCGTACGGCCGAGATCATGTCGGTGCGGAGCTCTTCGGCCCAGTGCCACTGTCCCGGGGCCGCATCGGCGAGCGGCGCACCGCGGACCAGGTGCAAAGCGGTGCGCAGGGCTTGGGTGCTGGTGTTCAATATTCCGGCGGCGGTCAGGATGCGAAGCTGGATCCAGTCCGAGCTCACGGTCGGCTGCAACGCGATACGTCCGGTGTAGGCGTCGGGAAGGTACGGCTCGCCGTCGGGTCCCGACCCCAACCAGGTACGCAGCCTGCTCATGTTCGACCGCCGTGTGCCTTCGGCCACGAGCAGCGCCGACATCATCGCCTGTGCAGTTGTTCCGGGATGCTCCAGCAACCAGCCGCAGTACTCCAGGCACTGCCGGGCTGCGCGAGGGGGAACGGGACCCGCGGCGCCCACCAGATCGATCGGTCCGAGCAGCAGCAGGACGGGACCGTGCGAGGCACTCGCATCTCCTCCCGTCCGCTCCATCCCCGTCCCCCTCCCCCTTTGTATGTCGATCGCTGTATTCGTGTTGTTTGGGCCGGGTCGAGGGTCCTCGCGGGCGCTGAGGTACCGGACGCCTGCGACCCGGGTGCCATCGGGCGGGGACTCGGTGGCTGCGTGCCACCACGGCGCCGGGTCGGTGTCTGCACTGCCTGTGCACGCGAGCAGGTCGACCAAGGCATCGGCTGCCGGTTGTCGAATCAGCTGCGGAGACACGGGAAGCCCGATCGGGTGCAGGATCGCAGTTGCGCCGGGGGTGCCGGCGCCTGCGGTCCCGGCTGCGCCAGCGGTTCCGGCTGCGTCCGTGCCGTCAAGGTCGATCCACCAAGGAGCCCCAGGCAGATCACCGGCCACTACGGCGGCAATGGGGACTCGAGGAGCTGACGTGGTGAGCTCAAGCAGCCGCAGTCCTTGATCGGCGGTCAGCACCTTGTTGACCAGAACCACTTCGGGCACCCATGAGTCGGCCAGGTCCGGGTCGACCCGGTGCTGCCCGACCTGCCCCTTGGGATCGTGTTGCCGCTGCACCGCTGCCCGTCGCTCCAGCCGCTCGAGCAGGTCATCGACACTGTCACAGCAGGTGACATCGTGCCGCCCGAGCGCATCAGGGAGGTCAGTACCCGTGCCTACCAGCGTCACGACCATCTCCTCCGCCCAGGCCGAGCTCGACAGCTCCACCGCCAGAGCAATCAGTGCCGCCTCGACCACCTCGGGGTCGCGCGAACTCAGCGAGATCAGGCCGACGGACTCCAGGTTGACCAGACGCTGCGCTCCGCTGCCGTCCTGTCCAAGGCTGACCAACGACGGGTACGGTCGGGGCACCTCACCAACTCCCGGGATCGACCTGAGGTAGTCGGCGTCGTCCGGATCAAGGCGCCAGCAGGTCCCTATCACCGTGAACCCCACCGGCGCCTGTGCCACAACTTCGTCCATGATCAGCTCGATCTGGTCGTCGGCCACTCTGGCCATCTGAAGCGAAGGAACGGGCATGGCGGTGTTCCGGCAGTGGGCCGCGACGGCCCGGGTGGCGAGGTCGAGGGTGCGCAGACTGATGGGTCGCTGCTTCTTTCCCAGACTGGATTCCACAGCTTGTCCGGCCGCCCCAGGGTGCAAGATTCGGCGTCCCACCGGCCGGCTCTGCAGCTGAATGCGCCTCCGGTGAGCCAGCGTGGAGATCACTCCGGCTGCGAGCAGGCCGCCGACGGCGGCGAGCCCGGCGACCGTCGTGGAGTCCAGCGACTCCTCGGTCGGTAGCGGCGAGCGAGGAGTAGTCGAGTCGGGCACTGTGCGTTCAGGTGCGCCAGTACTAGGCACGGTAGAAGGCGGCTCAGCTGGCCCGGGCAGAGCAGACGTCGCCTCAGCTGGGCTCGGCACAGTAGAGGTTGCCTCAGCTGGGCTCGGCACAGCCTTACTCGGGGCGGAACCTGGCGCCGCCGAAATAGATGCGCCGCTGCTTGGCCCGACCGTACTGGGCACCGGGCGACTCGGCTCGGGCGAGGGGGCGGTTGATCGCTTGCTTGATTGTTCACCAGCGCCTGAAGCGTCGTCCTGCGCCGAGCCTCGTCGTACCGTCGCCGTACCGGACTGGTCCCGCTTCTGTGTGCGGCCGGTGGCCTCGTGTCCGACGTGCTCGCTGTCTGCCGGAACCTGGATTCGGAGCCCGGGCTCGACCTCATCCGGGTGCTCGATGTGGGCACGATTGGCGGCGTACAACGTGGGCCACTTGTCTGCGTCGCCGTACACGCTGGCGGCAATTGAGGACAGTGTGTCGCCCTTGTGCACTGTCACCGCGGCCGGTAGCTCTGGTGCCGCCGTGTGCGGACCGGGGACGAGCAGCTTCCATCCAGGCACCAGCCGGTCGGGGCCGCCGGTCAGGACGTCGGCATTTGCCGCGGCGATCTTGCGCCACTGGGGACCGTCGCCGTAGTAGTGCTCGGCCAAGCTCCACAGATCATCGCCACGCTTGACCAGATGCCGGATCGATCCTGGCGCGTCCTGCTGACGGGCGGCGTTGCTGGGTGGAGCCGGCTGGTGCGCAGCTTTCCGCTGGGCCACCTCGGGGCCGTGGCGCGAAGCCGGGCCCTCCGGACCCGAGGTCTCCACTCTTGGTGTACCGACCTGGTCGGCGTGACCGTGCTGCGGCAGGGACACCAATGCGAGGACCGAGATGATGAGCCCCGAAGCCAGCCGCTGAGACCCGCCGAGGCCCGGCAGCCGGAGCTGGATCCGGTTTCGGGACGCCAGCTCGACGGCTTCCGTGACCACGGACAACGTAAACACCAGCCAGGCCAGCCAAGCGACCACAGCGATCATCCCGAGGACAGCTGACCCGTCGTCCGGGCTGAACAGTGTCCGTCGGACACCTTCCCAGGTGAGGGGATGGGGCACGGGGCTGCCCCCGAGCAGCACCAGCGCCGTGGGGACCCCGATCAGGCCAACGACCAGCGCGATCAGCGCCAGCACACCCCGGATGACGCGCATCTCACCTCCCAAAGCTGTCGACAATGCGGGCCTCGGCTTTGCCTGTGCCCGTGACGTGGTCGATACCGATGGCAGAGAGGAAGATGGTTGCGGCCTCGGACCGCGTACTGACGACAACCCGTCCGTTACTCAAGGCGACGTTTCCGCTGACACCGGGACTGGAAGCCAGGTACGCCCGCGCAGCTCGGGCCGCCGCCGCCGCGTCCGGTGCTCCGACCACAGCACCTGTTGCAGCAGCGTTGCCTCCGGCGCGGGCTGCCCCAGCAGCCACTGACTCGGCACGGCTCACGGTCGCCGCGTACTGACCACCGTCGATGACTAGGCCGGCGGTCATAAACATCGCTGCAATCACGACCAGAACGAACACGCTGAGTGACTGACCTCGCTCGTCCATTCCGGTACGCCACCGGGTGACCGATGTCGGCAGGCCGGCGGTAGCCATGGTCACCGGCTGCGATACGTGTCGAGGGCGGCAGCGCCGGTCGATCTGATCACCAGGGAGCCCGGCATCCCTGGGAGGAGCACGTCGGAGAACACCACTCGGCAGGAGACCGTGCTGGTGACGGTCGCAGGCTGACCGACCGGGACGACAAAGGCTTCAGTGGACACCGTCACCACGGCCGGAGAACAGGCCAGTCCGTCGGTTGCCAGCGCTCGGGTCCCAGCCGTCGGGCCGTCGGATGCAGCTTGTGCAGCCGTACGGGCCAACGACGCCGCTCGCGCGGCGTTGTACGCGGCCTCCGTGACGGTGGACCGTGCGAACCAAAGACGTCCCCCAACCACCATCAACCCCAACACGACGATCAGGCCTGGAATCAGAACAGCAAGCTCCACGGAGGCAGATCCACGTTGCGAACGGTGTCGACGTCGACCTCTCACCTCGTCGTGACTCTTTCCACCGGCGCAACTGCCGACTCGCTCACCGTCGCCAGATTGAGGTCGATGAACATCGGGATCGTCCCAGTCACGGTGACCATCACTTGGTCTGGACGACGATCGACGGACACGGCGACGTTTCGCACTCCTGCCCGATCTGTGACCCTGCGGGCGACGGCTTCCCCAGCCCCTGGCCCGCCGTCACTGCTCCGGCTCGCATCTGCTCCCGCATTGGCCGCTTGTGCTATTGCCTGTCGCCCGTGGATCCAGACGCCGGTCTGGATAATGCCGAGTGTCGACAGCATCAATGCAGGAAACACCAGCGCGTACTGAATCGACTGAGTCATCCCCCGCTCACCCTGATTGCGAGCCGCGACATGGCTATCTCGGTAGCCGGGCATTGACATATGCGATGACTGCGCCAACGAGCGCCATGGCAACCACCACCGCACCGGCGACCAGAATGGCATTTTCGGTCGACTGGCTAAGTCCGCGCTCATCACGGTTCTGTCGGTCCTGAAGGCCGACGATCACCGAGACGATGGCGCCGATCCATTGGCTGAGTTTCATCTGATTCCCCCTGTTTGTCCTGTCTTGTCTTTCGTGCTCCTCCGAACGAGGCGGTGTGCCGTCCGACGCCTACGCTCACCCTCTCCTGACAGCTAGCTCTAGGTACCTCCTTCATCGAGATCTGTGGACAGATTCATCCGAAGGCGATCCGCATCAGTGGCGGGGCCATGAAGATCAACCCGAAGATCAGCGCCGGGACCGACATATAGATGGTCATCCCCTCGGATGCCGCGTTCGCCTCGTTCTGGGCCTTGGTCAGATGGGCGTCGCGAAGCTCACGGACCCTGGCCCGCAACGCCCCGGACAGCGCGGCTCCCGTTTCGTCCAGCTGCATGACGTCGGCGACGTCGACCAGCTCTGGCAAGTTCAGTTGAACGGCTAGCTTGCGCAGCTCCGCGTACGGGGGCTGCTGTTCGAGCCTGGCCCGCTCCAGCGCGCCGCGGATCTGGGCGAAGAGTGGGACGTCGCTGAGATCGGCCGCGTTGTGGAGGGCTTGAGTGGCGGACGCATTGGCCAGACGCTCCAAGGTGACCAGGTCGATATAGGTGAGAAGGGCATCCCCGGCATCTGTGCGGGTGCCCTTGGCACCGCTCCGCAGCATCAGATCCGGCACGAAGAAGCCGACCACAAGCCCCACCACAGCGACAATCGCGGGCGTCCCCAACGGCAGGTCGAA
>CADCUO010000193.1 GCA_902805915.1 uncultured Propionibacteriaceae bacterium
GCCGGTGATCATGTTCTTGATGTAGTCGGCGTGACCGGGGCAGTCGACGTGCGCGTAGTGACGAGCTTCGGTCTGGTACTCGACGTGCGCGATCGAGATGGTGATACCGCGCTGACGCTCTTCCGGCGCCTTGTCGATCTGGTCGAATGCCGACGCCTGGTTCAGCGTCGGGTACTTGTCATGGAGCACCTTCGTAATCGCCGCGGTCAGCGTGGTCTTGCCGTGGTCGATATGCCCGATGGTGCCGATGTTGACGTGCGGCTTTGTCCGCTCGAACTTGGCCTTTGCCACTTGGGCTCCTTCTAGGAATTGTCGCCACGCGGTCGCGGGGCGTACAGGTTGGACTTGCGCCAGCCGTGCGGACTGGTGCTTGCATGCGTTACTTGCCGTCTCAGGCGGACTTTAGGTCCGCCTAAGTTTTGTGTACGAACTGACCTTCGTCAAACTGACTGCTCACTGCTGCCGCAGAGGCTCACTGCTGCCGCAGAGGCCGGAAGTCGCTCCGCTCCTCCACTGCTGCCGCAGGGGTCGAAAGTCGCTTCGCTCCTCCACTGCTCCCGCAGAGGTTGGAAGTCGCTTCGCTCCTCGTTTTGCGGAGCGTTGCTCGCTTCGCTCGCAGTGACAGAACTCGCTGCGCTCGCTCTGTCACTCACCCCGCGCCTTCTGGATGATCTCCTCGGCGACGTTCTTGGGCGTCTCGGCGTAGGAGTGGAACTCCATCGAGTACGACGCCTGCCCGGAGGTCTTCGACCGAAGGTCACCCACGTAGCCGAACATCTCCGACAGCGGCACCAGGGCCTCGACAACCTTGTTGCCGTGCAGGTCGTTCATAGCCTGAATCTGCCCGCGACGGGAGTTGAGGTCACCGATGACCGTACCGAGGTAGGTCTCCGGGGTGGTCACCTCGACGGCCATCATCGGCTCCAACAGAGCCGGGTCGGCACGCCGAGCGGCTTCCTTGAACACCATCGAGCCGGCGATCCTGAACGCGAGCTCGGAGGAGTCGACATCGTGGTAGGCGCCGTCCTGCAGCGTCACCTTGATGTCCTCGACCGCGTAGCCGGCCAGCACACCGAACTGCATGGCGTCCTGGATGCCCTCATCGACGGCCGGGATGTACTCGCGCGGGATGCGGCCACCGGTGACACCGTTGACGAACTCGTACCCCGACCCCGGCTCCAGCGGCTCCAGGTCGATGATCACGCGGGCGTACTGACCTGACCCACCGGACTGCTTCTTATGGGTGTACTCGATCTTGGTCACCGGACGACGCAGCGTCTCGCGGTAGGCCACCTGCGGCTTGCCGATGTTGGCCTCGACCTTGAACTCGCGCTTCATCCGGTCGATCAGCACCTCCAGGTGCAGCTCGCCCATGCCGGCGATGATGGTCTGGCCGGTCTCGTCGTCGGTGTGCACGCGGAAGGTCGGGTCCTCCTCGGCCAGCCGCTGGATGGCGAGTGACAGCTTCTCCTGGTCGCTCTTGGTCTTCGGCTCGATGGCCTGCTCGATCACCGGAGCTGGGAAGTCCATGGACTCCAGGACCACCGGGTGCGCCTGGTCGGACAGCGTCTCACCCGTGGTGGTGTCCTTGAGGCCCATCACGGCCACGATCTGGCCGGCGCCGACGCTGGCGATCTCCTCGCGCTTGTTGGCGTGCATCCGGTAGATCTTGCCGATGCGCTCCTTGCGACCCTTGGTGGCGTTCAGCACCGTGGTACCGGTCTCCAGCTTGCCGGAGTACACGCGGATGTAGGTCAGCTTGCCCAGGTGCGGGTCGGCGGCGATCTTGAACGCCAGCGCCGCGAACGGGTCGGAGGTGTCGGGGTGCCGGTCGATCTCCACCGACTCGTCGCCGGGCTTGAAGCCCTTGATGGCCGGAACGTCCATCGGGGAGGGCAGGTACGCCAGCACCGCGTCCAGGAGCGGCTGGACACCCTTGTTCTTGAAGGCGGTGCCGCAGAGCACGGCAGTGATCTGGGAGGACAGGATCGCCCGGCGCAACGACGCCTGCAGCTGGGCAGCGCTCGGCTCCACGCCCTCCAGGAACAGCTCCATCAGCTCGTCGTCGTACTCGACGACCAGCTCGATCAGGTCGGCGTGCGCCTGCGCAGCCTTGTCGGCCAGGTGGGCAGGGATCTCCTCGACTGTGTAGTCCTCACCGATCACGGTCTCGCCGCGCCAGGTCAGGGCCTTCATCTGGACCAGGTCCACGACGCCGATGAAGTCGGCCTCGGCACCGATCGGCAGCTGCAGGATGGCAGGCACCGCGTTCAGCCGGTTCTTGATGGTCTCCACGCAGAAGTCGAAGTTGGCACCGGTGCGGTCCAGCTTGTTGATGAAGCAGATCCGCGGGACCTGGTACCGGTCAGCCTGACGCCACACGGTCTGGCTCTGTGGCTCCACGCCGGCGACACCGTCGAACACGGCGACAGCACCGTCGAGGACACGAAGCGAACGCTCCACCTCGACAGTGAAGTCCACGTGGCCGGGCGTGTCGATGATGTTGATGGTGTGGTCTTTCCACTGGCAGGTCGTCGCGGCGGACGTGATCGTGATGCCGCGCTCCTGCTCCTGCTCCATCCAGTCCATCGTGGCTGCGCCGTCGTGAACCTCACCGATCTTGTAGTTGATGCCGGTGTAGAACAAGATGCGTTCGGTCGTCGTCGTCTTGCCCGCGTCGATGTGGGCCATGATCCCGATATTGCGAACCTTGGATAGGTCGGTCTTGATGTCGACAGCCACGGAAGGCTCAACCTCTAATCTGTTGCGTGTGGGTGTGTCCGTACGAGCGCTTGTGGCGAATCGTACGAACACGGGTCTTGTGCTGCCACCCGTACCCGATGTTGACCGGGGCTGAACGGCAGCCAGGCTGGGTTACCAGCGGTAGTGGGCGAACGCCTTGTTGGCCTCGGCCATCTTGTGGGTGTCCTCGCGACGCTTCACAGCTGCGCCGAGACCGTTGGACGCGTCCAGGATCTCGTTCATCAAACGCTCGGACATGGTCTTCTCCCGACGGAGCCTGGAGAAGGAGACGAGCCAGCGCATGGCCAGCGTCGTGGAGCGGCCCGGCTTGACCTCGATCGGCACCTGGTACGTGGCGCCACCAACGCGGCGGCTCTTGACCTCAAGAGCCGGCTTCACGTTGTCGAGCGCACGCTTGAGCGTCTGGACCGGGTCAATACCGGTCTTGGCGCGGGTGCCCTCGAGGGCTGTGTAGACGATCCCCTGGGCGATCGTCTTCTTGCCGTCCAACAGAACCTTGCTCACCAGCTGGCTGACCAGTGGCGAACCGTAGACCGGGTCGACCAGGAGCGGCCGCTTCGGGGCGGGACCCTTGCGAGGCATTACTTCTCCTTCTTCGCGCCGTAGCGGCTGCGAGCCTGCTTGCGGTTCTTGACGCCCTGGGTGTCAAGGGTGCCGCGGATGATCTTGTAACGAACGCCGGGGAGGTCCTTCACGCGACCGCCGCGGACCAGCACCATCGAGTGCTCCTGCAAGTTGTGACCGACCCCGGGGATGTAGGCCGTGACCTCGACACCGCTGGACAACCGGACACGCGCCACCTTGCGGAGGGCGGAATTCGGCTTCTTTGGCGTGGTCGTGTACACCCGGGTGCACACTCCCCGGCGCTGGGGCGAACCCTTGAGCGCAGGCGTCTTGTTCTTGCTCACCTTGTCGGAGCGGCCTTTTCGGACCAACTGCTGAATTGTGGGCACCGCGTGGTATCTCTTTCTTCTATTCAATCGGTTGGAGGCACTCAAGCTCCCCGCCGCTGGATGTGGGGTTGTGATCTGCCGTGCTGCGGAAGATCACCGTGCGAACACCACTACCTCGATCAGGCACGGCCTGGGGTCGGATTGTCTCCAACCCAGCCAGCCCGTCGATCAGATCATCGGGGCACGCACAAGAGTCGGGCAAGCCCGAACACAAGTGCTAAGGCTAGCCCGTCTCCTGCACAGGGTCAAAATCCCCCGGCGGCATAGATCAGCGCTTGGCTGCCGCGGAGATTTCCTCGAAGGTGGCGTCGTCGAGCTCAAGCTCAGCCGCGGCCAGATTCTCCTCCAGGTGCTGGATGGAACCGGTGCCGGGGATGGGCAGCATCACCGGTGAGCGCCGAAGCAGCCACGCCAGCGCGATCTGCGAGGCGGTGGCGTTGAGCTGCTTGGCTGCTGCGTCCAGCGGGCCACCGATCGCGGCCAGCTCGCCGGCGGAGATGGGAGCCCACGGGATGAAGCCGATGCCTCGGGCTTCGCAGTAGTCCAGGACGTCCTCCGACGCGTTGTCGGTGAGGTTGTACCGGTTCTGAACCGTGGAGACGGTGAAGTACTGCTGCGCGGCCTTGATCTCGTCCACGCTGACCTCCGACAGGCCTAACGCTTGCACCTTGCCCTCGGACTGCAGGTCCGCCAGTACGCCGAACTGCTCGTCCGCTGGGACCTTGGGGTCGATCCGGTGCAGCTGCAGCAGGTCAAGCCGCTCTACCCGAAGCTTGCGCAGGCTGAGCTCGGCCTGCTGGCGCAGGTACTCGGGCCGGCCCACGGCGGTCCAGACGTCGGGGCCCTGACGGGTCAGGCCAGCCTTGGTGCCGATCTTCACGCCCTCGGGGTACGGGTGGATGGCCTCGGCGATGATCTCCTCGCTGACATTCGGGCCGTACGAGTCGGCTGTGTCGATGAAGTTGACACCAAGCTCCACCGCCCGCCGTACTACCTGGCGAGCCACCTCGCGGTCGGCTGGTTCGCCCCAGATCCCCTTCCCGGTGATCCGCATGGCGCCGTAGCCAAGACGGTTAACAGTGCCCAGGTCTGGGAGGTCGATGGTTCCGCTTCGGTGTGCAATCGCAGTCATAAGTTATGCAACCGGACCAGGTCGCGGGGTATTCCAGTCGAGCCCGATCAGTCGAGATCAATTGTCCTCTGCTGCGTCGCCGACTCTCGTAGCTCGGCTATCAGGTAGTCCCCAGCAGCCAGCAGCCGCGGCAACAGCTCCGGATCCGTGGTGAGGGCGCGGTAAGTCAGCGCCACCGTGACGTCGTGGTCAGGCCGGTGCACGACCTCGATCGCATCGCCGGAGCGGACAGTCCCGGACTCCACCACTGCGAGATAGGCACCCGGCTGGGCCAGCGCCGTGAAGGTCTTCAGCCAGCCACGCTCCCCCACCCAGCCGCGGAAGGTCGAGCACGGGATACGCGGCACGGTCACTACCAGCTCGACCTCACTGCCGATGCGCCAGCGCTCACCCAAGAGCGCACCGCTGACCTCCAGGCCACGGGTGGTCAGGTTCTCACCGAAGAACCCGTTCGGCAGTGACCGGCCCAGCCGCTTCTCCCAGCCGTCGAGGTCCTCCCGGGCGTAGGCGTAGACCGCCTGCTCGTCGCCGCCGTGATGCTTGCCGTCCCCGATGTAGTCACCAACCAGCCCGCTACCGAGACCGGTGAACTTCGGCCCGGGTGGGCGTACCTGCACCGGTCCCTGCTGAGCCCGCTTGTCGATGCCTGTGCTGCGCGTCTGCTTGTACGGGTTGGGCGCGGGCGCGCCGATGTTGACCGAGTCGAGGATGGGCACCCACGAAGCCTAGGCGACCATCCCGAGGCCGACAGCTTCGGAGCCTCGACCACCAAGGCGGAGGGGATACCGCTGACCATCACCATGACGCTGCTGAGCTTCGAGGACGGCTCAGCCCCCGCGATGGTGCCGCGGTCTATTTGTGGCACTGCAACCGGGACGGCGCGTACTCCCTGTACTCCCAGAACATCTCGGGCGAGAACTACCTTCGTGGGGTGCAGGAGACCGGCGCCGACGGCACGGTCACCTTCCGCAGCATCTTCCCCGCGGCGTACGAGGGACGCTGGCCGCATATTCACTTCGAGGTGTACCCGAGCCTCGCCAAGGCGACCAACAGCCGAAACAAGATCGCCACCTCCCAGATCGCCTTACCGGAGGCCACAGCGGCTGAGGTGTACGCGACCGCCGGTTATGAGCAGAGCGCCCAGAACCTGGCGCAGACATCGCTGGATGGCGACCGCGTGCTCAGTGACGGCTACGACCTGCAAATCCCCGCGGTCAGCGGCGATGCCGCCTCCGGCTTCACCCTCAACTTCACCTGCGCCGTGTGAGTGGCACACTCCTGCGGGCGGGTCGACCTGTGTGGGATCGCATCAGATCATCGGGGGTAGACCTCGACGTCGGAGGCCTTGACACTGGCCCAGACCGCCGCGCCAGGCAGCAGCCCAAGTTCGGCAACCGCTGCCGGAGTGACCTCGGCCAGGATGGAGCTGCCGCGCTGCGGCGCCGCGTCGATCTCCACCCGAACTCCTTCGCCGTGCGACTCGATGCCACTGATCCGGCCGAGCCACAGGTTTCGCGGACTGCCGTCCGGGCGAGTGGTGAAGATCGAGACCGCGGCCGGCCGGAAGGCGACGTACACATCGCCGTCGGCGCTGTCTGCGGTGTGTACGGCGCCACCGCCGGGGAGGTCCACCCGATGCGCGCTGCCCGTCCCAGCCAACAGGTTGAGGCCGACCAGTCGGGCCACGTAGTCGGTCCGCGGCCGTCGTGCCACCTCACTCGGTGTGCCGGTCTGCACCACCTCGCCGGCCTCGATCACCACCAACCGGTCGGCGAGCACAGCTGCGTCCACCGGGTCATGGGTGACCACGATCGCCGCCCCGTCGAAATCGGCGAGATGGCGGCGCAGCTCCCCGCGTACCGTCAGCCGGGTCCGGGCGTCCAGGGCGGCGAGCGGCTCGTCCAGCAACAGCAGCTGTGGCTCGGTGGCCAGGGCCCGGGCTAGCGCCACCCGTTGCGCCTGACCGCCGGAGATGCGACGCGGTTGGGCACTGGCGAGCCCGGCCGCACCGACGCGTTCCAGCATGGTGTGCGCCAGCTGCTGGGCGTACGCCCGGGGGTGGCCGCGGGCCCGCGGGCCGAACGCCACGTTGTCGAGCACGCTCAGGTGGGGGAACAGCAGGTAGTCCTGGAAGACCACCCCCACCTGGCGGTGATGAGGCTCCAGCCGGATACCGGCATCCACATCTTCCATCGTCAACCCGCCCAGCACGGCACAGCCCCGCTGCAGCGGCAGCAGACCGGCCAGCGTTCGCAGCACGGTGGACTTGCCGGCGCCGTTGGGTCCCAGGAGGGCCACGACCTCGCCCGGTCCCACCCGGAGATCCACAGCGAGCCGCAGGTCGCCGCGCTGGAGCTCGAGCTGCGCCACCAGACCGGACCCGCCCTCGGCCCGATCTCGCGTCACCACCGGTTCACCCACCGGTCGCGCAGCAGCACCAGGACCAGCACGGAGACGGCAAGCAACAGGACCGACAGCATCAGGGCAGCACTGGGATCCGTCTCCAGGGCCAGGTACACCTGGAGTGGCATGGTGCGGGTGGTGCCAGGGAAGTTGCCCGCGAAGGTGATGGTGGCTCCGAACTCCCCCAGCGCCCGCGCCCACGCCAGCACAGCGCCGGCCGCCACGCCGGGCCCGATCAGCGGCAACGTGACGCGGGAGAAGATCGTCAGCGGTCGAGCGCCCAACGTGGCGGCTGCGTCCTCGTAGCGTCGGTCGGCCGCCCGGAGCGCGCCCTCCACCGACAAGATCAAGAACGGCAGCGCTACGAACGTCTGGGCCAGCACCACTGCGTACGGGGTGAACGGGAACGCGAACCCGGTCAGCTGGTACAGCGGCCACCCCAGCAGGCCGGATCGGCCCAGGACGGTGAACAAGGCGACGCCACCGACCACTGGCGGCAGCACCAATGGCACGGTGATCACGGCCCGCAACCACCCCATGGCCGGCAGGTCGGAGCGGGCCAGCAACCAGGCAAGCGGTACCCCGAGCAGCACGGCCAGCACCATCGCGACGGTGGCGGTGATGAGGGAGAGCCGGAGCGCCAGCAGCGCTTCGTCATCGGTGATCACCTGCCAGGCGTTAGACCAGGGCGCCCGGATCAGCAGGCCGAGCAGCGGCAGGACCAGGAACGACAACCCAGCCAGCGCTGGCAGGGCGAGCAGCCACGGGATGGGTGTTGGCATGCTTCGCGGAGAGATCTGGCGTCGGGTGGCTGTGGCCCGAGCGCGTTCATGGACGCGCAAATCCGGCCTTGTCCAAGCGGGCCTGACCAAGTGGTGACAGGACGTGGTCCACGAAGGCGGCGGCGCCGCCAGGGTTCGGCGCTCCGGTCAGCGTTGCGATCGGATAGCGGTTCACCGCAGTCCGGGCTGCGGCGAACGTAATGCCCTCGACGGCGTCGCCCGCCGCAACCACATCGGTGTGGTACACCAGGGCAGCGTCCACCTCATCGAGTTGCACCTTCTGCAGCAGCGCCTTGACGTCGGACTCCAAGGTGTCCGGTCGGGCGGTGACGCCGGCGTGGGCGAACACCCGCTGCGCCGCTGCGCCGCAGGGTACCTGTGGCGCGCAGACGGCTATCTTCTTGGCCGGGTCGGCGAAGTCGGCCAGACCGGTGATGTTGCCGGGGTTGGATCGGGGTACGGCGATCTCCAGGGTGTTGGTGACGAAGATCTGCGGGTGCTGCGCCGCACCGGCATCAGTGACCGTACGCATCGTCGGCTCGTTGGCGGCCGCGAAGACGTCGGCGGGTGCGCCTTGGTTTATCTGGGTAGCCAGGGTGGCACTGGATCCGAAGCTGAAGGTGACCTCCGTACCTGGATGGGCCCGCTCGAAGTCGGTGGCGATCGCTTGGAAAGCGTCGGTCAGCGACGCTGCCGCCAGTACGGTGATCCCTCCGGTGACGGCGTCGCTGGGTGAGGTCTGCGCAGGGCTGGCCGTGTTGCCGCATCCGGCGAGCAGCAAGGCGGCTGCCACCGAGGCAGCGGCCCGCCGCGGATTCGTCCCGATCATCGTGCCTGCGGGGTTTCGATGACGACCTGGGTCGACTTGACCGACGCTACGGCCAGCACACCCGGTTCCAGCTGCAGCTCGGTAGCCGCCTCCGCCGACATCAGCGACACGATCCGGAACGGCCCACACTGCAGGTCGACCTGGGCCATCACCTTGTCCTTGACCACCCGGGTTACCAGCCCGGTCAGCCGGTTGCGAGCGCTGGCAGCAACGGGTGCGCCCAGCTCCGGAGCGGTGGCCGTCTGCTGCGCCAGGACTGCCAGCTCGGCGCCGTCCACCGTGGTCGGTCCTGCCGTGGTACTTGGATGCAGCCGGCCAGAGTCGATCCAGCGTCGTACGGTGTCGTCACTGACCCCCAAAAGGGTCGCGACCTGAGAGATCCGATATCGCGGCATTCCGTTATCATAATCTCCGCTTTCGCGAGGTTGAGACCCGTAGCCGGAGCCGACTCGGGTCCAGCCCGAGCACTCGACGCTACCGGATGCAACGATGTAGGCCCGCGGCATGCCAAGTTTGGCGATGGCCGACTGTGCATTGGCCCCACCTCAAGCGCCCTCTCGGAGAGAACATGACGATCGCCACCAAGTCCGCTCTTGTCGTCCGCGGGGGGTGGGAAGGGCATGCCCCGGTGCAGGCGACCGACTCCTTCCTGCCCTTCCTGGAGGCCAACGGGTATGCCGTTCGGGTCGAGGACTCCCCCGCCGTGTACGCCGACGCCGACGCCATGTCGACGGTCGACCTGATCGTCCAGTGCATGACTATGAGCTCGATCGAACGTGCTGAGCTCATCGGGCTGCAACAGGCCGTCGCCGCCGGTACCGGGATGGCCGGCTGGCACGGCGGCATCGCCGACTCGTACCGGAACTCCTCGGACTATCTGCACCTCATTGGGGGGCAGTTCGCCTGCCACCCCGGCAAGGACCCGGCGACCCTGACCGGCGACGGCCCCGAGAACAATTACGTCCCGTACACCATCAACATCGTTCCCGAGGCGGCTGACCATCCCATCGTCGCCGGGATCAAGGACTTCGACCTTGTCACCGAGCAGTACTGGGTGTTGACCGACGACTACATCGATGTCCTCGCCACTACGACCCAGCAGGTCCGGCCCTGGGACCCGTGGCACCGCGAGGTGGTGTCTCCGGCGATCTGGACCCGACTGTGGGGGAAGGGCCGCATCTTCGTCGCCACCCCCGGGCACAGCCTGGACGTGCTGGCCGATGAGACCGTCCGGACGATCATCGAACGCGGGCTGCTGTGGGCCAGCCGCTAAGAGATCGACCGCTGCGGGTCGGGGTCGTCGGCTGCGGCAAGATCTCAACGAAGTATTTCGACACGATCACCCGGCTGGCTGCTCTGCGGCTGACCGCCGTCTCGGATCTGGCGGCGAGTCGCGCCGACGCGGTGAGCCGTGCGTATGGCGTCGCAGCCCTGGACCTGGGCGCCATCTTCGCCGCCGACGACATCGACCTGATCCTCAACCTGACCATCCCTGCCGCCCATGCCGACGTCGCCCTGGCCGCCATTGCCGCCGGGAAACACGTGTACGGCGAGAAACCGTTGGCCGCCAACACCGAGGATGCGGCGAAGGTGCTGGAGGCGGCTGACGAGGCCGGCCTGCTCGTGGGCTGCGCACCCGACACGGTGCTGGGGACCGGCACCCAGACGGCGCGCCGCGCCATCGACGACGGCTTGATCGGCACGCCGATCGCTGCCACCGCCACCATGGTGACGCCTGGACACGAGCGTTGGCATCCGGATCCAGACTTCTACTACCAACCGGGCGGCGGCCCGCTGCTGGACATGGGGCCCTACTACGTGTCGTCGCTGGTCACCATGCTGGGCCCGGTGCGGTCGGTGATCGGGGCTGCCAGCCATACCCGGGGCTCCCGCACGATCGGACAGGGTCCGCGCGCTGGCGAGACCGTGCCAGTGAACACTGACACCCATGTGACCGGGATTCTGGTGCACGAGTCGGGGGTGCTGTCCACCCTGCTGATGAGCTTCGACATCGTGGCC
>CADCUO010000194.1 GCA_902805915.1 uncultured Propionibacteriaceae bacterium
GCTGGTCGAGCTGGTCGTGCGGGGAGTTGTAGACGTCGGTGACCCGGGTGTGCATCTGCAGCACCGTCTGCACAAGGTTCAGCCCGATTTCGCGCGGCGTGTGGTCGTAGTCGACGAACGTTCGCGGGACGTCGACCTCGCCTATGTGACCCGAATGCACGTCGGGGACCTGCTCGCCGAAGGCGTTCACTCCCGGCGGGGGCTGCCGGCCGGTGGCGCAGAGCACGCGGATGTCCGTCTGATCCGCCGTCAGTGACTCCCACCGGGAGCGGGTCATCACGAGCAGGGTCACGGGAGTGATGGCGCGGATGCTCGGTGTCGGCGTCACCTCGGCGTCCAAGGTCTCCTGCCCGAGGTGCGTTCCGGGGCCGAGCAGCGCGCGGCGCACGGTGATGCCGTGCGGGTCTTGATCGAGCGCCTCGATCTTGCCGGAGACGACGATGACGAAGCGGGACTCGCCGTCGCCGTCGTGGACCTGCGCACCGGCGGGGTACTGCTCGACGCTCATCTCGCCCGCCATCGTCGTCAGGAAGTCCTCGGCGACGTACTGCAGCGCCGGCACCGATCGCAAGGCGGCGCCGGTGACCGACGTCTCCGCGCCATGGTCAACGACCGGCACGAGACGTGCCGTCGGCGCGGTGACCCGCAACCGGTTGATGCGGAACGTGCCGGCCTCGAGCGCCCGCCACGGCAGGAACTGCATGAACCATCGGGGGGTGCTTCCGATGTACTGCGGGGCCGACTTGGTGGTGGTGGCCAGCAGACGGGCGGCCTCGGTGGACAGGCTCTGCTGCGCGATGTGCGGTTGGTCGGTCATACCCGTTGCGCCTCCGTGAAGAATGATTCGAACGCCCGCTCCGGTGACGTCGGGCTCCAGCTGCCGGTGTTGGCGACGGTTACCACGACGCCGTCGAGCTCCGACCGGATGGACAGTCGCAGGGTGGCGGTGCCGTCCATCGCGGCGCGGACGATGGTGATGACGGGCGGCATGCTGTGACGGAGCACGGCCATGGTGCTCGTGGTCCACCGTCTGCTGGAGGAAGGACCATCTGCCATCAGTAGTGGTCCCGGCGAGCCATGTCAATGACCGCGGCCCGGCACCGAGATCGGTCACCGTCGAACGCCAGAGCAGACCAGGACTTCGACTCTCGCTCCCGAATCCAGCACCACTGAGTCGTTGCTCCGAGCAGCCACCGGTCTGCCCGGGTAAACACACCCTGCCTTTCCATGGGGTGCCGCGAGGCGGCGATCCAGGTCGGTCGGGAAGGCCTCCACTGGTCTATCCGCACCCGCTCTCGGGTCTGGTTGCCCACGGCTCGGGGTCCTAGAGTCCGATCGACGAAACCCGAAGGAGAGCGCGATGACGGTGCAGTCTCGACCGACGTCAGGGGCGGACCAGGAGCTCAAGCAGCGGCACAAGGTGATGTGGGCGGCCGGGGACTATCCCGCGATGGTGGAGACGTTCCTCCTGCCGCTGGGGCCACGGTTGGTCGAGGCGTGCGGCATCGGGCCCGGTGTCCGGGTGCTCGACGTGGCCGCCGGGACGGGCAACGCGGCGTTGCCCGCTGCTGCAGCCGGAGCCGACGTCGTGGCCAGCGACCTCACGCCCCGGTTGCTCGACGCCGGCCGCGAGCGCGCCGAGGCGGCGGGGCTGTCCCTGCGGTGGCAGGAGGCTGACGCCGAGAGGCTGCCGTTCGAGGACGCCTCGTTCGATGTGGTCATGTCCTCCATCGGGGTGATGTTCGCGCCGCACCATCGAGCCGCGGCCGACGAGCTGGTGCGGGTGTGCCGGCCAGGAGGAACGATCGGCCTCCTGAGCTGGACACCGGAGGGCATGATCGGTGACCTCTTCCGCACGATGGGCCCCTTCGCCGCTCCTCCGCCGCCTGGTGCACAGCCTCCACCGCTGTGGGGCAGCGAGGAGCACCTGGCCGAGCTCTTCGGTGACCGGGTGGACTTCCGGCTGCAGCGCCGGGAGAACCTGGAGATCACTGCGTTCCCGGAGCCCTACGGGTACGCCGAGCACTTCAAGGCCTGCTACGGACCCACGATCGCTGCTCGTGCCAATGCCGAGCGCAACGGGCGAGCCGAGGACTTCGACGCTGCCCTCGAGGCGTTCTGCGACAGGTGGAACCAAGGCGGGGACGGCCCCGCGCGCTTCGAGAAGGAGTACCTGCTGTCGGTCGGCGTACGGCGCTGAGTCGACGCTGCCTGAGTGCCAGCCGAGCTCCACGCAGGGGCATCGGGGAGCCCGGTTCAGACGCGGGACCGAAGCGCAGCGGGGCCACGCCCTCCCCGGGCGACCTGTGCCCTATCGACGCCCCGCATTCAGGGCTCGACCGTGCAGCGATCGCGTGCGCCGGCGCAGGTTCAAGCGCGCTGCGGGATCATAGGGGCGTGACTGGCGCTGCCTCGTCGGAACGGACCCCAGCACCATGCTGCGCTCCCGCAGGCATGGGGGACCCGGCCCCGGCGATGCGAGCCGCACCGGTCGTGCGCGCCGACGCGGTGGACCGCAGGCCCAACACCCGGGGCCAGGTCACCATCCCCGGCGGCACCTTCCGGATGGGAGACCACTTCGACGAGGGGTACGCCGCCGACGGCGAAGGACCGGTCCACGAGGTGACGCTTCGCCAGTTCCGCATGGACGCCACCGCGGTCACCAACGCCGCGTTCGCCGCTTTCGTGAAAGCGACCGGTCACGTGACAGATGCTGAGCAGTTCGGGGCCTCTCCGGTCTTCCACTCCGCGCTCGACGGCGACCGGCCACGGGTTCGGGGTCGGGCGCGGGGGGCGGCATGGTGGTTGTTCGTCGAGGGCGCATGTTGGCGGCACCCCGAAGGTCCGTCCTCCGACATCAACGGCCGGCAGAACCATCCCGTGGTCCACGTCAGCTGGCGCGACGCCCAGGCCTACTGCCGCTGGGCCGGCAAGCGGCTGCCCACCGAGGCCGAGTGGGAGTACGCCGCCCGCGGCGGTCTGTCGGGCCGCCGGTACCCCTGGGGAGACGAGCTGCAGCCGCAAGGCCGATGGATGCTCAACATCTGGCAGGGGCGGTTTCCCACCCACAACACTCAGGACGACGGGTACCTCACCACTGCCCCCGTCAAGACATACCGACCCAACGGCTACGGACTGTGGCAGATGGTCGGCAACACGTGGGAGTGGACCGCGGACTGGTTCTCAGCCACGGGATACCTGGATTCGAGGTCGCTGGATCCAGTCGGCCCGGCTGTCGGGGTCTCCCGCGTGATGCGCGGCGGGTCCTACCTCTGCCAC
>CADCUO010000195.1 GCA_902805915.1 uncultured Propionibacteriaceae bacterium
CCGGAGATCAGCACCACGTCGGCCTTGGCCTTGGAGACGCCGGCCGCCACCGTGCCCACCCCGACCTCGGCCACCAGCTTCACGTGCACCCGGGCCGACGGATTCGAGCACTTCAGGTCGTGGATCAGCTGCTTGAGATCCTCGATGGAGTAGATGTCGTGGTGCGGCGGCGGTGAGATCAGTCCCACGCCTGGCGTGGAGTGGCGGGTCTTGGCCACCCACGGATAGACCTTCTGGCCGGGCAGCTGGCCGCCCTCACCGGGCTTGGCGCCCTGAGCCATCTTGATCTGGATGTCGGAGGCATTGGTCAGATAGTCCGACGTCACCCCGAACCGGCCGCTGGCCACCTGCTTGATCGCGCTGCGCCGCTCCGGGTCATAGAGCCGGTCCACATCCTCGCCGCCCTCGCCGGTGTTGGACTTGCCGCCCAACCGGTTCATGGCGATGGCGAGGGTCTGGTGCGCCTCCAGGCTGATCGAGCCGTAGCTCATCGCACCGGTGGAGAACCGCTTGACGATCTCCGAGACCGGCTCCACCTCCTCGATCGGCACCGGCGGACGGTCGCTGGAGAACTTCAGCAGCCCACGCA
The DNA here is from genome assembly GCA_902805915.1 of uncultured Propionibacteriaceae bacterium. GTDB lineage: Bacteria > Actinomycetota > Actinomycetes > Propionibacteriales > Propionibacteriaceae > Microlunatus. The sequence continues at coordinate 590 of CADCUO010000195.1, forward strand.
GCGTCATCAGACGCTCCGCTGCCTCGTCGACGTGCGCGGTGTAGGACTTGAAGATGTCGTACCGGCCGGCCCGGGTGGAATGCTGCAGCCGGAAGACCGTCTCGGGGTCGAACAGGTGCGGCTCGCCCTCACGACGCCACTGGTACTCCCCGCCCACATCCAGCCGGCGGTGCGCCAGTGCAATACCGTCCGCGGGGTACGCGGTCAGATGCCGCAGCCGGACCTCCTCGGCGAGCTCAAGCAGCCCCACCCCGCCCAGCTTGCTGGTGGTGCCGGTGAAGTAGCGGTCCACCAGGTCGTGGGACAGGCCGAGCGCCTCGAAGATCTGGGCGCCCGTGTAGGACGCCACCGTGGAGACGCCCATCTTGCTCATCACCTTCAACACACCCTTGCCCAGGGCCCTCACCACATTCGCCACAGCCTCCTCCGGCTCGACGGTGGTGTAGACCTCGTTGCGGGCCAGGTCCTCGGCGGTCTCGATTGCGAGGTACGGGTTCACCGCTGCGGCTCCGTAGCCGATCAGCAGCGCCACGTGGTGCACCTCGCGGACGTCACCGGCCTCGACCACCAGGCCGACCTTGGTCCAGGTCTTCTCCCGCACCAGGTGGTGGTGGATGGCGGCAGTCAGCAGCAGCGTCGGGATCGGGGCCAGCTCGGCGTTGGAGTGCCGGTCGGACAAGATGATCACCCGGGCGCCGCCGTCGATCGCGGCCGACACCTCCGCACACAGGTCGTCCAGCTTCGCCGCCAGCGCATCGGCGCCGCCGTGTACGTCGTACAGCCCGCGGGCCACGTGGGTGGCGTAGCCGGGCAGGTCACCGTCCCGGTTGATGTGGCGGATCTTGGTCAGCGCGTCGTTGTCCAGCACCGGGAACGGCAGCACCACCCGCCGGCAGGAGGCGGGGCTGGGGTCAAGCAGGTTCCACTCCGGACCGATGGTGTTGTACAGCGAGGTAACGAGCTCCTCGCGGATGGCGTCCAGCGGCGGGTTGGTGACCTGGGCGAAGAGCTGGGAGAAGTAGTCGAACAGAAGCCGCGGCCGCTTGCTCAGCGCGGCGATCGGGGTGTCGGTGCCCATGGCGCCGATCGGCTCCGCGCCCTTGGAGGTCATCGGAGCGATGATCAGCCGCAGGTCCTCCTCGGTGTAGCCGAATACCTGCTGCCGACGGGTGACCGAGGCGTGACTGTGCACGATGTGCTCCCGGTCGGGCAGGTCGCTCAGCAGCAGCCGGCCGCCCAGCACCCACTCGCCGTACGGCGCCGCGGTGGCGAGAGTATTCTTGACCTCCTCGTCGGAGACGACCCGGTGCTCCGCCAGGTCGACCAGGAACATCTTGCCGGGCTGCAGCCGGCCCTTGCTGACGATTGTCGCGGGGTCGATGTCCAGCACGCCGGACTCGGAGGCGAGCACCACAAGTCCGTCGTCGGTGACCCAGTACCGGCCCGGCCGCAGACCGTTGCGGTCCAGGACGGCACCGATCTGGGTGCCGTCGGTGAACACCACAGCGGCCGGGCCGTCCCACGGCTCCATCAGGCAGGAATGGAAGGCATAGAAGTCACGCCGGGCCTGGTCCATGTCGGGGTTGTTCTCCCACGCCTCCGGGATCATCATCAACATGGCGTGCGGCAGCGACCTGCCGCCCAGATGCAGCAGCTCGACCACCTCGTCGAAGGAGGCGGAGTCGGACGCGTCCGGGGTGCAGATGGGGAACAACCGCGCCAGGTCGCCGGGGATGACGTCGCTGGCGAGCAGCGCCTCCCTGGCGCGCATCCAGTTCCGGTTGCCCTTGACGGTGTTTATCTCGCCGTTGTGGGCGATCATCCGGTACGGGTGAGCCAGCTCCCACGCCGGGAAGGTGTTGGTGGAGAAGCGGGAGTGCACCACGGCGAGCGCGCTGGCCATCAGCTCGTTCTTCAGCTCGGGGAACACCAGCTCCAGCTGCTCGGTGGTCAGCATCCCCTTGTAGACCAAGGTCCGACACGACAGCGAGGCGAAGAAGACCCCGGTCTCGTGCTGGGTCCGGCGGCGCAGCCCGTACGCCATCCGCTCCAGCGCCATCCCGCTCACCGGTGCGCCCTGGGCGGCGACCAACAGCTGCTCGAACCGAGGCATGTTCGACCGCGAGCTGTCGCTGAGGGAGGAGTCGTCGGTGTCCACGACGCGCCAGCCCAGCACTGTAAGGTGCTCCTCCTCGGCCAGCAGCTCGATGGTGCGCTTGGCCTTGCCGGCGGCTTCGGCGTCGACCGGCAGGAAAGCGTTGCCAACGGCGTACGAGCCCGCTCGCGGCAGCTCGAAGTCGACGCTGGCGCGGAGGAAGGCATCCGGGACCTGCATCAAGATGCCGGCCCCGTCCCCGGTGGCCGTGTCGATCCCGGTGGCACCTCGGTGGTCGAGGTTGCGCAGCGCCTCGAGCCCTTGCTTGACGATCGCGTGACTGGGTTCTCCGGACAGGGTCGCCACGAAGGCGACGCCACAGGCGTCGTGCTCGAAGGCAGGGTCGTAGAGACCTTCGTCTGCGGCCAGCGCGCGGGCAGAGCGCGGGGTCTGGCCCTCGTCGATGGCAGGCGAGAATGTCATAGTTGGAACTCCCGTCGTCGAAGCCGGTGCAGAGGCGGATCTGGACACAGGATCTACTGACAAAACAAAGAAACGGCGTCGGCGCCCCGGGACGACATTGGCCCACGGTGAATGCGCTGATGCTAACGCACTTCCTCCGTGATCCATCTTTTTGATCTCGCCATCCGACCCGGTGCAACCAGGGTTAAGTATCCCCTGCCATCCAGCCACCCCCGCCGTCCTGACCGCCGCACACCTTCCGTCCAGCCGCATACCGTGCACGGTGTGCGGCTGGACGGAAGGTGAGCGGGAACTAGAGCCGGGTGCCGCCGGTGCGCTTCGGCTCCTTGGGCTCGGAGTGGGGCTCCGAGTGGGGCTCCGTGGTGGGCTCGGGTGCTGCCTCGGTGGACGGGTCGGCAGCGGAGTCCGTCGTCGCCTGGATTGCGGGCGTGGCATCGGTACGCTCCACCACAGCCTCGCGACCGGGTCGGTTCTTGACCAGCCAGACCAACCAGAGGGTGGCCAGCACGAACACGACCAGGGAGGTGTAGTTGTTCAGCCGGTAGCCCCCAATCTCGTTCACGGTGTCGACCCGGAGCGCCTCGATCCAGAACCGGCCGGCGGTGTAGAGCACCACGTACAGCGCGAAGACCTTGCCGTGTCCCAGCCGGAACCTCCGGTCAGCCCAGACCAGCACGCCGGCCACGCCGAGATTCCACAGCAGCTCGTACAGGAAGGTGGGATGGAAGGTGGCGTTCTGCGCGTACTCGTCCGGCCGGTGCTCGGGGTCGATCTCCAGCGCCCAGGGCAGCGTCGTGGGGCGGCCGAAGAGCTCCTGGTTGAACCAGTTGCCCAGTCTGCCAATCGCCTGCGCCACCACCAGCCCGGGAGCGATCGAGTCCAGCAGGGCGGGGAAGTTCGCCTGGCGATGGCGGGCAACCAATAATGCTCCGAGCGCGCCCAGCGCGACGGCACCCCAGATGCCCAGACCGCCGTTCCAGATCTTCAGTGCGTCGACCGGGTTGCGGCCCGGCCCGAAGTAGAGCTCGTAGTCGGTGATCACGTGATAGATCCGAGCCCCGATGATGCCGCACGGGATGGCCACGACGATGGCAGTCTCCAGGGTGTCGGGTGTGCCACCCCGGGCTCGCCACCGTCGACCGGCGATCACCAGCGCGACCGCGATACCGGCGATGATGCACAGCGCGTACGCCCTGATCGGGAAGCCGAAGAGATGCCAGACGCCGGAGTCGGGGCTGGGCAGGGACAGCACGGCCAGCGCTGCGGCGTCGGTCACGGTGATGCCTTCACTTCGAAGCTGCCTCGCTGATCATGGTGTTGAGGCTGGCGGGTGTCACGGTGGCGATGTCCACCCGTTGGTTGTCCACGAACATAGTCGGGGTCTGGGTCACCCCGTTGGCGGCGGCCGCGGTGTTGATCGACTGCACCCAGTCGGCATGGGCGGCTGTGGTGACACAGGTGTCGAAGGACGCCGGTGCGCCGCCTGTCACCTGCTCGGCCAGGGTGGTCAGCTGCTCAGAGCTCCACCGCAGGCTGGCGTTCGCGAACAGCGCCCGGTAGTACCCCTGCCCGAACCCCGCCTCTGCAGCGCAGGCCATGGCGTTGGAGGCCGCCCTCGAGCCGTCGTCGATGAACGCCATCGGGTACAGCTCGACTGCGACAGTGCCTGTCTGTTGGGCTGCGGCGAGAGTGGGGCCGAACTCCTCCTCGAAGTCAGCGCAGTGCCCACAATGGAAGTCCTCGTACAAGGCGATCACCAGCGGGGCGTTCGCCCGGCCGAGCAGGATCGGCTTCCCGGAGGTGAGGGTGACCGGGGCGAAGCCCGCCGAGTCTGACGCTGCCGCGGGCACCGCGCTGGGTGCCCGGGAGGTACGCCAGCTCTGGAACGCGATGCCTGCGCCGAGGAACACCACGACCAGTGCCGCTGCAACGATCGCGAACACCCGACGCTCCCGCAGCCGGCTGGCCAGCAGCTCCTCCTGCTCGGCCCTCGACTGGGATCGGCCCTTCGGCTGGGGGCTCATTCCAGCTCCTCGAGATCGGCCCGGTCCAAGCTCAGCCGGCTGCGCGGTTTCCAGACCAGCCACACGGCGAGCAGCAGCAGGCCAAGGTCGCGGACAATCTCCCAGCCGTACTCGGTCTGGCCGATACCGACGGTTCCGCCGCCGCCGAAACAGCCACAGTCGATGGTGAGGCCCCGGACCGCCGCCGAGACCACCGCAGCAATGAATACCACTACCAGGACCGCGACAGCCGCCGCCACCACCCGGGTAAAGACACCTGCGAACAACAACAGACCGAGCGCGATCTCGACGAAGGGCAGCCCCCAGCCGACCGCGGTCTCCAGCGTTGGCGGCAGCAGCTCATACCCTCGCACTGCCTGAACCGACGACTGGGGGTCAACCACCTTCAACAGGCCGGCGGCGATCAGGACTCCGGCCAGCACCAGTCTGGCAAACATGGAGAGCCATGGCGCGGCCTTGTCGACCCGCGCGTGCCGGCGCTGATACGTGCGGCTCACCGCTGCTTGGCCACCAGCAGCTCGAAATCGTGCTTGAGATCCCCGATCGGCGTGGACGGAGTCCACAAGACCACCCCCTTGCGCGCCTTGTCGAAGCCGATCACCTGGGCGCCGTGGCCGACCTCATAGCCGCCGCTGGGCAGCTTGTGCATGCCTTCGATCTCCACCCCGATGCGCTTCCCGACGCTCTTGATGGTGCCCAGGTCGCCGGTGAGACCGATGAAGCTGGGATCGAAGCGGTCCAGGTAGGCCCGCACCCGCTTGGGTGTATCCCGACTGGGGTCGGTGGTGATGAACACCACCTGGATCTGGGACCGTGCGGCGGCGTCCATCCGGCCGAGCGCCGTCGCGACGTCGGAGAGGACGGCGATGCAGACGTCGGGGCAGCTGGTGTAGCCGAAGAAGACCAGGGTGACCGGCGCCGACGGGGTCGTACGCAGGTTGAACGACCCGCCGGAGGTATCGGTGAGCACGGCGTCGGGCATCAGGTACGGCTCCGGCAGGGCGGCACCGAGGAAGCCGCTGGGATCTGCTGACTGCCGGATCACCGCGTTCTGGTTCGTCGGTGCGGTGCAGCTGACGCACCCGATCACCATCAGCAGCGAGAGGATGACCACCGCGACGGGTCTCGGGCTAAAGTGGAACAGGCCAGCGGTGTGGGTCACGCTCCCACTAACCCCGCCGAGTCGGTGGAAGTTCCCGCAGCGCCACGTCCGCTGCGGACGCCTGCTGCCAGGTCGCTGACTAGTGCCCGCAGTCCGGAGAGATCCCCGGGAGTGCCCGCATCGTCGGCCACCAACAGCGTGTTGACCAGGGCGGATCCGACGATGACCGCGTCCGCGAACGCCGTCACCTCCGCAGCCTGGACGCCGTTGGAGACACCCAAACCGACGCCGACCATGGCGTCCGGGTCAGCTGAACGCACCCGGCCCACCAGCTCCGGAGCGAGCGCGGAGGTATTGGCGCGGGCGCCGGTGACACCCATCACCGCCGTCGCGTAGACCCAGCCGCGACAAGCCGCCACGGTGCTGACCAGCCGCGCGTCGGTCGACGACGGCGAGACCAGGAAGACCCGGTCCAGCGCGTACGTATCCGAGGCCGCGAACCACTCCGCCGCCTCGTCGGGGGTCAGGTCAGGGGTAATCATGCCGCAGCCGCCTGCAGCGGCGAGGTCACGGGCGAAAGCGTCCACGCCGTACCGGTCGACCAGGTTCCAGTACGTCATCACCACGGCCGGTGTGCCGGTGGCGGCGACGGTCTCGACCGCACTGAACACGTCCCGCGTCCGGACGCCACGCTCCAGCGCCCGGGTGCCGGCCCGCTGCACGGTGGCACCGTCCATCACCGGGTCGCTGTACGGCAGCCCCACCTCAACCAGGTCGACCCCCGGTGAGTCGTCCTCGCCGGTGAGTGCGCGCAGGGCTGCCAAGGAGATCTCCACGGTCGGGTAGCCGACCGGCAGGTAACCGATCAGGGCTGCCCGACCGCTGCGCTGGATGTCGGCGAGGACCTTGCCGCTGTGACCCAGGTCCATGCTCATGCCACGTCGCCCTTGCCCAGATCCCCGACCGCGGGATCGCCGTGGGTCCGGACCTGCTGCATAGCGCCTTCCTGCTCGCTGCTGGGTACGCCGGAGGTGTCGATGGCGAACCAGTTGATGGCGGTGTCGACGTCCTTGTCGCCCCGACCGGACAGGTTCACCAAGATGAGCGGCGGCTCACCGTTGACCTGCCCCAACCGCCGGCCCAGCTTGATCACCCCCGCCAGCGCGTGCGAGGACTCGATGGCCGGGACGATGCCCTCGGTACGCGCCAGCAGGGCGAAGGCCTCCATCGCCTCGGCGTCGGTGATCGGCTCGTAGTGCGCGCGCCCGGTGGCGGCCAGCCAGGAGTGCTCGGGCCCAACCCCGGGGTAGTCCAGCCCGGCGGAGATGGAGTGCGACTCCCTGGTCTGACCGTCCTCGTCTTGCAGGACGTAGGTGCGCATGCCGTGCAGCACCCCGACCTCGCCGTTGGAGATGGTGGCGGCGTGCCGACCGGTGTCGATGCCGTCACCGCCGGCCTCGAAGCCGTACAGAGCGACGTCGGTGTCGGGGATGAAGTCGGCGAAGATGCCGAGCGCGTTCGAGCCGCCGCCGACACACGCTGCCACGGCGTCCGGCAGCCGGCCGTAGCGGTCCAGCAGCTGGGCTCTGGCCTCGGTGCTGATCACCCGCTGGAACTCGCGCACCATCATCGGGAAGGGGTGCGGACCGGCGACGGTCCCGATCAGGTAGTGGGTACTGTCGACGGACGCGACCCAGTCGCGCATCGCGTCGTTCATGGCGTCCTTCAACGTCTGGGTGCCGGACTCGACCGCTATCACCTCGGCCCCGAGCAGACGCATCCGGGCCACGTTCAGCGCCTGACGCTCTGTGTCCACCTTGCCCATGTAGACGGTGCACTCCAGACCGAACAGTGCCGCCGCAGTAGCGGTGGCGACGCCGTGCTGGCCCGCTCCGGTCTCGGCGATGACCCGCGTCTTGCCCATCTTCTGGGTGAGCAGCGCCTGCCCCAGCACGTTGTTGATCTTGTGGGAGCCGGTGTGGTTCAGGTCCTCCCGCTTGAGCAGGATCCGGGCGCCGCCAGCCTCGGCGGAGAACCTCCGCGCCTCCGTGATGGGGGTGGGCCGGCCGGTGTAGTTGGTGAGCAGGTCGGCGAGCTCGGCTTGGAAGTCAGGGTCGACGGCAGACGCCTGGAACGCCTGCTCCAGCTGCTCCAGCGCTGCATACAGTGCCTCGGGGACGAACTTTCCGCCGAACCGGTCGTAATGGCCGGAGGCGTCCGGCAGCTGAGCCGGAGGATGGAGGGACACGTTACTTCCTTTGGTGAGAGACGTACGACCTGGGCCGAACCGGCCACGCGGGCCTCGATAGCCGAGGCTACCCCGGCACAGCGGTGGAGGGCAGCCGCGACCAGATGCGGTCAGGCCCGGTGCACTGCGGGATGTGCCCCCGCGGCGACCAGGTCGGCGACTCCGTTGCGCGGGTTCCGGCCGGTCACCAGCGCCTCACCGACCAGTACGACGTCCGCGCCGGCGCGGGCCAGCTCGATCACGTCGTGCGGACCACGCACCCCAGACTCGGCGATCCGGATGATGGGGTCGGGAATCTTTGGGGCCAGCCGGGCGAAGGTGGTGGGGTCGACCTCCAGGGTCTGCAGGTTGCGCGCGTTCACCCCGATGATCTTCGCTCCGGCCGCCAGGGCGCGCTCGATCTCGGGCTCGCTGTGCACCTCCACCAGCGGCGTGAGGCCGATCGACTGAGCACGCTCGATCAGCGCTACCAGCTCGGAGTCGCCCAGCGCCGCCACGATCAGCAGCACCAGGTCGGCTCCAGCTGCCCGGGCCTCGAACAGCTGGTAGGCGCTGACGATGAAGTCCTTGCGGAGCACCGGAACCGACACCGCATTCCGTACCCGGATGAGATCGTCCAGGGATCCGCCGAACCGGCGTCCTTCGGTGAGCACGGAGATCGCTGCGGCGCCCCCGGCTTCGTACTCCGAAGCCAGCGCTGCCGGGTCGGCGATATCGGCCAGCGGACCCTTGCTGGGGCTGGAACGCTTTACCTCCGCGATCACCGCGACGCCGGGGCCGCGGAACACCGGCATCGGGTCCAGCGCGTCTTCGGCGTGCTGAACCCGTTCTTTCAGCCGATCCAGACTGACGGCCGCTTGCCGGGTGGCCAGGTCCTCCCGGACGCCGGCGATGATGTCGTCTAATGCACCCACAACGTCGGCCGTATCAGCCGGCGCCGTACCCGAGCACCTGAAGCACTCGGGCGGCGATCACGGCGATGGCCAGCAGGACGACGGCGACCCAGAACAAGCTCCAGATGGGTCCGAGCACCAAGGCGAACCCACCAAGGAAGAACGCGACCAAGGCGATCGTCACGCCGACCCAGGCAGCGGGAGTGCGGCCATGGTGAACGTGCTTGACGTCTTGTTTCCTTGTCGCAGTCATTCGTCCCTCATTCCCAAGTTCTGGTGTGCGTCTTTGTGCGGCTGGTGACCCATTGTGTCCCTTGAGTCGCTCTCATGCACATCCGGGGCCTCGCCCAGCCCGGGAACCTGTCGCGGGCTGGTCTGCGGCAGAGTGGGGTCGACACCGGCGTCCATCGCCTGCCACCACGCTGACGCGTCCGGCTCGCCAGCCGTCTCGACGGTTCCGGCGCCGGCCCGCTGGAACCGGTCGGCCCGGTGCGGCCACCGCCCAGCCCGAAGCAGCGTCACCACTGCAGCTGCGACGATGATGACTCCAGCTGCGGCGTAGACATAGGGCCAGGCAGTTGCAGCGAGCACGTACTGGTCGGTGAGGCTCGTCTCGCGCAGCCTGGTCCGTACCGCGCCGCTGCCCGGCTGTGGCCGCAGCACCCCGGTCGCTATGATGCCGCAGCCGGTCAACGCCAGTACCACAGCCAGCGCCCGCGCGCCCCTGGTCCGCAGCGACAGCAGCAGCAACGTGCCAGCCAGTGCCACCACCACCAGAGCCTGGCTCAGACCCGCCGTCGACTCCGTTCCGGTGAACGGTACGTCGGCGCCTTCCCCGCGGGCCCGCCACCATGGCTGCGCTGACGCCACGATCCCCAGCAGCCCACCCCCGAGCAGGCCGCCGATAACGAACCGCCGGCTTCTCATCGCACTCAACCGCCAGATGTGAGTGGGACGAACGACTGCGCGATGGAGATGGCCCGCACCACCGCAGCCGCCTTGTTCTGGCTCTCCTGGTCCTCAGTGGGCGGGTCGGAGTCGGCCACGATGCCGCCGCCGGCCTGGATGTAGGCGGTGCCGTTGCGCAGCAGCGCGGTCCGGATCGCGATAGCTGCGTCGGCGTCCCCGGCGAAGTCCAGATAGCCGACCACCCCGCCGTACAGTCCGCGGCGCGAGGCCTCCAGCTCATCGATGATCTCCATCGCCCGTACCTTGGGCGCACCGGACAGGGTGCCGGCCGGGAAGGCGGCCAGCACCACATCGAGCGCGGTCCGGTCACCCGACACGGTCCCGGTGACGGTGGACTCCAGATGCATGATGTGGCTGTAGCGCCGCACCTCCATGAACTCGATCACCTCAACGGTGCCCGGCTTGCAGACCCGGCCGAGGTCGTTGCGGCCGAGATCCACCAGCATCACGTGCTCGGCGCGCTCTTTGGGGTCGTGGAGCAGCTCCGTCTCGAGCGCGGCATCTTCCGCCGGCGTAGCGCCGCGCGGCTTGGAGCCGGCAATGGGATGGGTGATGGCGGTGTCGCCCTTGACTGTCACCAGCGCCTCCGGGCTGGACCCGACGATGTCAAAGCCGTCCAGCCGCAGCAGGTACATGTACGGACTCGGGTTGGTCAGCCGCAGCACCCGGTAGATGTCGAGCGCATCGGCGGTGGTGTCCACCTCGAAGCGCTGGCTGACCACCACCTGGAAGGCCTCCCCGGCCTTAATCTCCTCCACCGCCGCGGCCACCGCGGCCTGGAACTGCTCAGGGGTACGTTGCCGCCGGAGCGGGAGCTGGTGGTCCGGCTGTGCCGAGACGACCGCCGACGGAGTGGGCTGCGCCAGCGCCGCAGCCATCCGATCGATCCGGTCCACCGCATCGGCGTACGCCTCGTCGACCCGCTCGTCGGTCGCATCGAAGTTGTGGGCGTTGGCGACCAGCCACACCTCACCGGTGTGGTGGTCCAGCACGGCCAGGTCGGAGGCCAGCATGAACGCCAGCTCCGGGATCTGGAGGTCCTTGGGATTGGTGTCGGGCAGCGCCTCCAACCGCCGTACGGCGTCGTATCCGATATAGCCCACCAGCCCGGAGGTGAAAGGGGGCAGCCCCTCGCCGCGGGGGGTGTGCAGCAGCCGCAGGGTCTCGCGGACCGCCTGGAGCGGGTCGCCGCCGCTGGGCAGGCCTACCGGTGCCTCGCCGGTCCAGACCGCGTCTCCGCCTGACTCGGTCAGGACCGCGGCGGCCCGGACACCGATGAAGGAGTAACGGGACCAGACCCCCTGCTCGGCGGACTCCAGCAGATAGGTGCCGGGCCGGTTCGCAGCCAACTTCAGGTAGAGGCCGATCGCGGTCTCGGCGTCGGCCAGCACCCGGCGGTGGACGGAGACGACCCGTCGCTCGGCGGCCTGACTGCGGAAGGCAGCCAGGTCGGGCGTGATCGGCTTCATCGAAAGCCCACCGCCTCGGGGTCGGTCACCACAGCCGGCAGCACTGTGGCGTCGAAGCAGCTGCGGGTGCCGGTGTGGCACGCCGGACCTTCTTGGCGCACCTTCAGCAGCAGGGTGTCGCCGTCGCAGTCCAGCCGTACTTCTCGGACCCACTGCCGGTGGCCACTCGTCTCGCCCTTGACCCAGTACTCCCCCCGGCTTCGGGAGAAGAAAGTGGAGCGGCCAGTGGTCAGGGTCCGGCGGAGTGCCTCGTCATCCATCCAACCGACCATCAGGACCTCGGAGGTGGACTCCTCCTGGACGACTGCCGCCACCAGTCCGGCCTGGTCGCGTTTCAGCCAGGACGCGACCTCGGGGTCGAGCGTGGCGGGTACGTCGAGCGGGGGGGTCGGGGCGGCTGACGTCGGGTTGCTGTGGTCGGTCACGGCCCCATTGTTCCCGTTCGACGGTTAGTGTGCGCATCCGCCACCTGGTGACCGGATCCAGGCCGAGGCGTTCGGGTGTCCTAGGATTTTCGACCATGACCTTCGCGAAGTCGGAGCGTGCCGACCTGTGTGACCTGTTCGACAAGGTCGGCCCGGACGCTGCCACCCTGTGCGTCACGTGGACTGCTCATGACCTGGCCGCCCACCTGTGGATCCGTGAGGCCGACCCGCTGGGGGCCTCCGGCATGTTGGCCAAGCCGCTGGCCGGGCTGACGGAGCGGAGGATGGCCGAGACCAAGCAGCGCTGGGAGTTCCCCGAACTGGTCAACAAGATCCGCAACGGCCCGGCCCGGTTTTCTGTCTTCGCCTTCCCCGGTGTGGATGAGCCGGCCAACACCACCGAGTTCTTCGTCCACCACGAGGACGTACGGCGGGCTGGGGATGACCCGCTGCCACCGCGCGTCCTCGCCGAGGCCGAAGAGGAGTGGATGTGGCGGCGGTTGAAGCTCCTCGGCCGGGCCTTCTTCCGTCGGGCACAGGTCGGGGTGAACCTCGAGCGGTTACGCGGCGACGAGCAACCTGCCGAGCCACAGCCGGGTGACTTCCTCCGCGTGGTCAGCGGCTCCCCCATCGTCACGGTGCTTGGCCGCCCCAGCGAGCTGATGCTGTTCGCCCACGGGCGTACCGGCGTCGCCGACGTCACCCTGGTCGGCGAGCCGGAGGCGATCGACATCCTGACGGGCACGGACTTCAATATCTGACCTCGCCGGCGGCGACCCGGCACGGCGGAGCCTCCCACTTGGGTCGGGCGGGAAGACTGAGGCCATGAGTTCCCCTCGCCGCCAGCTGCGGACCTGGTCGGTCGGCTTGCTGGCCGGTGCCACTGTGATAACCGGGTGCAGCACCGCCGCGAGCTCACCGGACCCGGCTACCCTGACCGCCGGCCCGGACAACTCTGGCTCGACCGCGGCCACCAGCGCCTCACCTTCGCCTAGCCCGTCGGCTGGCGCTTCGTCGGCCACCGCAAGCGCCTCGCCCAGCCCGACACCGACGAAACCGCTGGCTGACCCGGTCGCCAAGGACGTGGTCACCGGGCTCACCACACCGTGGGCGATAGCGCCACTGAAGGACGGCAGTCTGCTGGTCTGTGAACGTGACACCTCGATGATCAAGCGGGTGGTCGGGTCCAGGGCCAGCGAGGTGCAGCGCATCTCCGATGTGGAACCGGGCGGCGAAGGCGGCCTGCTGGGGCTGACCATCACCCCCGACGAGAAGACGGTGTTCGCCTACTTCACCGCCGCGGAGGACAACCGCATCATCTCCATGAGCTGGGACGGAACGAGCTTGGGTGAGCAGAAGACGATTTTCGCCGGGATCCCGAAGGGGTTCCGGCACAACGGAGGCCGGATGGTGATCGGACCGGACAACCACCTCTATGTCGGTACCGGTGAGGTAGGCGACACGAGCCTGGCGCAGGACAAGAAGTCGCTGGCCGGCAAGATCCTGAGAATCACCCAGGACGGGGCACCGGCCAGGGGCAACCCCTTTGGCACCGAGATCTACAGCCTCGGCCACCGCAACGTCCAGGGCTTGGCGTTCGACGACGCGGGCAGACTGTGGGCCAGTGAGTTCGGTGACCAGACCTGGGACGAGCTGAACTTGATCACCAAGGGGTCGAACTACGGTTGGCCCGAGGTGGAGGGGTCCGGCCAGGCCGAGGGGATGACGAACCCCAAGGTGGTCTGGTCCACCAGCGAGGCGTCGCCGTCGGGGCTGGCGTACTGGAAGGGCTCGCTCTATCTGGCGGCGCTGCGTGGACGCCGGCTGTGGGAGATACCCGTCGACGGCACCGATGTCGGCAAGCCCAAGGCCCACTTCACTGGCGAGTACGGCAGGCTGAGGTCTGTCACCGTGGCGGCTGACGGACAACGGCTGCTGGTCAGCACGTCGAACACCGATGGTCGCGGCGACCGTCAGCGGGGCGACGACCGGATCTTGGAGGTCAACCGATGAGGCTAGGACCGTTCACCAACCCCCTGATGGCCGGGCTGGGCGTGGCCGGGCTGCTGATCGGCGGCACCTGGATCGGACAGGGACTCAACCTGATCCCCGGATCGTTCATGACCGGGGACCCCACCTGGTTCGTGATCGGCTCCATCGTCTTCCTCGGCGGCGTGCTGCTGCTCCTGCTGGGCCTGGGCCGGTTCGGGCGTGACCCCAACGGCCCGCCCGGCCAGCACTGACGCCCGATCAGCCGAGCTTGGTGAGGATGAGCTCGCGGATCCGGGCGGCGTCGCCCTGGCCGCGGAGCTCCTTCATCACTGCCCCGATCAGCGCCCCGGCCGCCTGGACCTTGCCGCCGCGGATCTTGTCGGCCACCGCCGGGTTGGCCGCGATGGCGGCGTCCACGGCTGCGCCGAGGGCGGTGTCGTCGGACACGACCGCGAGACCGCGGGCGGTGACCACCTCAGCAGGCCCGCCCTCGCCTGCCAGCACTCCGTCGAAGACCTGCCGGGCCAGCTTGTCGTTGATTGTGCCGGCCTCCACCATCGCCTGGATCTCAGCCACCTGCGCCGGGGTGACCCCGGTGTCCTCCAGGTCGACCCCACGCTCGTTGGCCCGTCGAGCCAGCTCTGTCAGCCACCACTTGCGGGCGCTCTGCGGCGACGCCCCGGCGGCCACCGTTGCCATGATCGCGTTGACCGCTCCGGCACTGACCACATCGCGCATCTCCATCTCGGAGAAGCCCCACTCGGCCGACACCCGCTTCAGCCGCTCGGTCGGCAGCTCCGGCAGGGTGCCCCGCAGCTGCTCCACCCATTCCCGGCTGGGAGCCACCGGCACCAGGTCGGGGTCGGGGAAGTAGCGGTACTCCTCCGCCTGCTCCTTGCTCCGCCCCGACGACGTGGTGCCGGAGCCTTCCTGCCAGTGCCTGGTTTCCTGCTTGACCCGGCCGCCCGCGGACAGCAGCGCCGCTTGCCGAGTGATCTCGTATCGGACCGCCCGCTCCACACTGCGGAGAGAGTTGACGTTCTTGGTTTCGGTCCTGGTCCCCAGCGGAGCCTCGGGGCTGGGTCGCAGCGACACGTTGGCGTCACAGCGCAGCGACCCCTGCTCCATCCGTACGTCGGAGACGCCCAGGGCGCGCAACAGGTCGCGCAGCATCTGAACGTAGGCCCGCGCCACCTGAGGCGCCTTGTCCCCGGTACCGGTGATCGGCTTGGTCACGATCTCGATCAGCGGCACACCGGACCGGTTGTAGTCCAGCAGCGAGTAGTCCGCGCCGTGGATGCGACCGGTGGCTCCACCCACGTGCAGCGACTTGCCGGTGTCCTCCTCCATGTGCGCCCGTTCAATCCCGATCCGGTACGCCTTCCCGTCGACCTCGACCTCGGTCCAGCCGTCGAAGGCAATGGGCTCGTCGTACTGGGAGATCTGGTAGTTCTTCGGCATGTCGGGATAGAAGTAGTTCTTCCGGGCGAACCGGCACCACTCCGCGATGGAGCAGTTCAGCGCCAGTCCGATCCGGATCGCGGACTCGATGGCCTTCGCGTTGACCACCGGCAGCGACCCGGGCAGTCCCAGACAGACGGGGCAGGTCTGCGTGTTCGGCTCGGCGCCGAACTCGGTGGAGCAGCCGCAGAACATCTTGGAGGCGGTGTTCAGCTCGACATGCACCTCAAGACCGAGTACCGGGTCGAAGGCGGCCAGTGCGTCGTCGTAGGAAACCACCTCCTCGACCAGGTGGTCCTTGTACGCCTGCTGCAACGGGTACGTCTGGCTCATCGGGCCACCTCCAACGGTGAGATCTGGTTCAGCAGCGGTCCACCCCAGGTGGCCTGCAGGGAACGCTCCAGTGCTGCACCCACCCGGTACAGCCGGTCGTCCGCCAGCGGCGGGGCCATCACCTGCAGGCCCACCGGCAGCCCGTCGTCCAGCCCGATCGGGAAGGAGGCGCTGGCGTTGCCGGCGAGGTTGGAGGGAATGGTGCACAGGTCGTTCATGTACATCGCCATCGGATCGTCGATCCGCTCGCCGAGCTTGAAGGCAGTGGTCGGGGTGGTCGGCGACACCAGTACGTCGACAGCCGCGAACGCTGCGTCGAAGTCGCGGCTGATCAGGGTCCGGACCTTCTGGGCCTGACCGTAGTAGGCGTCGTAGTAACCACTGGACAAGGCGTAGGTGCCGATGATGATCCGACGCTTGACCTCGGCGCCGAAGCCGGCTTCCCGGGTTGCCGCCATCACCTGCTCCGCGCTCAGCGTCCCGTCGTCGTCGACGCGGAGACCGAACCGCATGGCGTCGAACTTGGCCAGGTTGGAGGATGCCTCGCTCGGCAGGATCAGGTAGTACGCCGGCAGCGCGTACCTGAAGTGGGGGCAGGAGACCTCCACGATCTCTGCTCCGAGTGAGGCAAGCAGGGCCACCGACTCGTCGAAACGCTGCTGCACCCCCGCCGCATAGCCTTCGCCACCGAGCTCGGTGACCACGCCGATCCTCATGCCGGCGATGCCCCCGGACCGGGCAGCCTCCACCACGGCTGGTACCGGGCTGTCGATCGAGGTCGAGTCGCGAGGGTCATGCCCGGCGATCACCTCGTGCAGCAGCGCCGCGTCCAGCACGGTACGGGCGCACGGGCCGGGCTGGTCCAGGCTGGAGGCAAGAGCGACCAGGCCATACCGGGACGTGCCGCCGTAGGTCGGCTTGACCCCGACGGTGCCGGTGACCGCCGCCGGCTGCCGGATCGAGCCGCCGGTGTCGGTACCGATCGCCAGCGGCGCCTCGAAGGCGGCCAGTGCCGCAGCGGAGCCGCCACCGGATCCGCCAGGGATCCGGTCGGTGTCCCATGGGTTCCGGGTGGGTCCGTAGGCTGAGTTCTCGGTCGAGGAACCCATCGCGAACTCGTCCATGTTGGTCTTGCCCAGGATGACCAGGTCGGCGTCGAGCAGCCGTTGGGTAACCGTCGCGTTGTACGGCGGATGCCACCCCTGGAGGATCCTCGAGCCGCAGGTGGTGGGGGCGCCGGTGTAGGTGAGGACGTCCTTCAACGCGAGTGGCACTCCGGCCAGCGGACCGACCTGCTGCCCCGACTTGATCTTGGCGTCCACTGCGGCGGCACCGGCCAGCGCCCGCTCGCCATCGACGTGCAAAAAGGCGTGGATCTCACCGTCAACGGCGGTGATCCGGTCCAGATGGGTTTGAGTCACCTCGACCGACGACGTCTCGCCGGACGCAATCATTGCGGCCAGCTCGGCAGCGGTGGAGGTCAGGAGGTCACTCATCAGGCATCACCGAGGATCCGGGGAACCCGGAAACGGTCCAGGTCTGACGCCGGTGCCCCCGCCAGGACATCCTCCAGTGGCAGTGAGGGCACAACCACGTCCTCGCGGAACACATTGGTCAGCGGGAGCGCGTGCGAGGTGGGCGGGATGTCATCGGCGGCGACGTCGGCGACGTGAGCGACGGACTCCAGGATCACGTCAAGCTGTGGAGCGAGATGTTCCAGCTCTTCGCGGGTCAGTTCGATCCGGGCGAGCCGGGCAAGCTCGGCTACCTCTTCGGGGCTCAGTGCCACGGTCTGTGTTCTCCTCGATGTCTTGGTCCGAACCATCCTAGGGCTCCCGGCACCGGCGGGCCCCCGACATAACGCCGTGCTGGGAGCCGATCACGTCAGGGGGCGGATCACGAAACCCGTCTTCAGCTTCGGCGTGAAGAACGTCGACTTGGGCGGCATCAGCAGACCCTCGCGAGCGGTGCGCTCGATCTCTGCCACGCTCACCGGGCGGATCAGCACCGCGGCGCTGGCGCGGCCCGACTGCACCGCGGCAAGAACCTCGTCCAGCCCGTGCTGATAGCTGACGGCGGCGTCGGTACCCGCCAGCGCCGCCTCCAGCCAGGCGCCGTCCAAGGCGCGGACGTCGTCGAAGGCGCCGTCTTTCGGTGTGAGGCGCCAGGCCCGGGTCGGTCCCAGCAGCACCAGGAAACCTTCGGCCTGCATCTCCGCCAGGGTGGTCGCCGTCGGGGACGTGGTCTCGGCCAGGTGGAACCGGGTGCTTAGGGCGGCCTGCAGCTCAGCCAGCTCAATGCCGGCGTACAACCGATGGATCGCCGCAACGCTGAGCTGCTCGGGAACCAGCTCGTTGACAAACGCCAGCGTCTGCTCTGCGGCCGTGTCTGTCCGCCCCGTCGCGGCCCGTACCTCGTCGCGGTAGGTCCGGCTGACACCGTAGCGGTGGTGCCCGTCTGCGATCAGCACGTCATCGGCGGCGATCACCGCCGAGATGGCGGTGATCCGGTCCGGGTCACTCACCCGCTCGACCAGATGCTCCACCCCGTCGTCAACCACCCGGCCGACGGGTTCCCCCGGCTCCACCAGTGCGGCGGCGAGCCCGCTCGCCAATGACAGCCCCCATACCGGGGACAGGTTCGCCTTCGTGGCGCGCGTCAGGTCCAGCCGGTCGGTGGAGGCCTTGGGCGTCGTACGCTCGTGCGGCAGCACCGCGCCGGCACCCTCGTCGACGACCTCCAGCCCGCCCAGCACGCCCGCGATGTCGCGGTGTTCGCCGCTGGCATCGGTGAACCGCATCCGGTAGATGGTGTAGGACTCACTCTTGTCGAGACCCAGTAACTTGTCGGACTGCCACTGCCGGAGCTGCGCGGCTGCCCGGTCGTACCGGTTGGCGCCTCCGCGCGGCACATCCACGTGCACGATGTTGTACGGCGACAGAGCCCGCAGCTCGTCCACGTCGGCGTCGGAGAGGACGTCGTACGGGGGGGCGACCAGTCGATCCAGATTCTCGTCGGCGTAACGCAGGGAGCGGAAGGGTGTGAAGCGGGGCACCGGCCAAGGTTGGCACGCCCGCACGCCGGAGTGCTCCCCGGTTCGGCCAGTGGAACTCGTCAACGCCCAGACATCGGCTGGAAACACGAAGGTAACAGCGATGGTCCAAGATGGACCTGTGTTCTTGATGCGCATCACGCTGCCCGACCGCCCCGGATCCCTGGGTGCGGTTGCGACAGCTCTCGGTGGCGTAGGCGGCGACATCAATGCGGTGGAGATCGTGCACAAGGGTGATGACGGAACAGTCGTGGACGACTTCATCGTCGACCTGCCGCCCGACAAGCTGCCCGAGACGATCGTGACCGCCTGCCACCAGCTCGAGGGCGTCCGGGTGGAGTGGATCTCCCGCTATCCCGAAGGCGGCGGCCTGCAGTCGGATCTGGAGGCGTTGGAGCGGATGACGGCCGAACCTGCGCACGCTGCTGAGACGCTCGTGTCGTTGTGCCCGGTGGTCTTTCGGTCCCACTGGGCCACGCTGCTCGACATCTCTGGCGAGCGTGGTGTGCTGACGTACGGCAGCACTCAGGCACCCGGACTTGACGCGGACCTGATCAAACGGCTCGCACCGTTCGACGTCGCACACCGGGTTGACCTGGAATCCGGCTGGATCCCCGGCTGGGGTGACTCCACCGTGGTAGTCACGCCACTGAAGAACGACCGCGCTATCGCCATCGGACGGCTGGGCGGCCCACCGTTCATGGACTCCGAGATCGCCCGTTTGCATCACCTGGCAGCACTCGTGCCGTAGACGTCGACCGAAAGTCCGGTACCTTCAGGGGATGATCTGGCAGACGATCGCGGCGTTCATCACGTCGATCAGCTTCGGCGCGGTCTCTGCCATCGTCCCGGTCATCAATGCCGAGGCGTACGTCGTCGCATCCCAGCTGTCAGTCAGAGCTGCCGCGATCCCGATGGCAGTGGCCGTCGGGGTGGGTCAGACTCTCGGCAAGCTTCTCCTCTTCCTCGGTGTTCGTCGTGGCAAGAACTTCAGGTTCGTCCGGCATCAGCGGGAGAAGATCAGGGCGGCCAAGGTCGGCCCGGTCCGACAGAAGTTCCGTACCGTCGTCGCGGCCCTGCTGCGTCTGGTCGGCACGAAGCGATGGGGGCTGCCCATCGTGCTGCTGGCTGCGGTGACCGGACTGCCGCCGCTGTACGCGGTGGCGCTGCTGGCGGGTGCTACGAAGATGCGCATCCGATGGTTCGTGGCGATGGTGCTATCAGGTCGGGTAGCCCGGTTCGTGCTGGTGGCCTTGGGAGTTGTCGGCCTGCATCACCTGTAGCCCAGGGGTGAACAGAGGTCAGCTACCGATCCCGAAGCCCCAGCTCCCGGTCATCGCGTAGTAGATGTACCAGCCGACTCCGAAGATGGCGAGCATCGCGCCTAGCAGCGCCAGCCCTACCCAGATCCGCATCCGCTTCTTGGACTTTGTCGTTGGGACGCCCTCTGGGCCCCAGTCGCCTAGATGCGGCTGCACCCGCGGCGGAGTCGTCCCATGCAGGTTGAGATTGCTGAACACTTTCAAGAGCGGAACCTCCGTCGTCTGAGGAGTAACAGGGGCATCGCGGGCAGCAGCACTCCACGGCCACATCGTCATGATAGGCGGGTAGTCCGCCGGCGACCCGTTCTTGACCATAGAGGGCTGTGACATGGCCCCGTCCTGAGGACCCAGGCAGGACGACGTCAGGGAACTGATGAATTCCTGAGCAATTGCCTAGGCCTGCCTGAGCCGAACCAGATGTCCAGCCGTGAGCCTCGTGAAGTCGGGCCAACTTTGGCCGGTCACAACCAACGGGGGCGGTTTTGTGATGCGGATTTTCAGACCCAGGAAGATAGCTGTTGCACTCAGCATCCTCACATTGACAGCGGTGGCTTCACCAGCCACCGCGTCCGGCGCGCCAGCCGCGCCGGATCGTCATTCGACACCGAAAGGCATCGGAGTGGCGGCCGAGGCCGTCTACTCGCCGCAGCCGGGTCTTACTTTCAATGATCCTACCGATTCGTTGGCCGCCAAATACGCGATGAAGAATCATATCAACGCGTCTATCGCCGCCACGCCGCCCGGCGCCACGATCCGCATTGCGACTTACTCATTCGCTTTCGACGACACCGTCGACAGACTCATCGCCGCCCGAGATCGGGGGGTGAAGGTCCAGGTCCTGATAGACAACCACCTCACTACCAGCCAGACGTCCAGACTGACTGCGTCACTCGGTAGCGACGTTACAAAGGGCAGCTTCGTCAGGCGCTGCAGACAGGGCTGCATGTCGAGCAATCCTTCGGTGATGCACGCGAAGATCTATCTCTTCTCCACTGCTGGACTGTCACGCCTGGTATCGATGGTGAGTTCGGCAAACCTATCATCGTCGAGCCAGTCTCTGAGTTGGAACAATCTCAGTACCGTTGTCAACAACGCGACGATATACACCTCGCTTGCGAAGTACTTCGACGACATGGTGCCCGACAAGGACAACTTGAACTACTATCGGACGACAACGAGCGGCATGCACAAGCTGCACTACTACCCGCGCGCGGCCGTCGCCGGCGTGAACACTGTGACGCAATTAGACGCCCTCGGGCGGGTGTCCTGCACGGGCGCGAGCACTGGATATGGTTATCGAGGCCGCACGGTGATCCGTGTTGCCATGTTCGTGTGGGCCGGATCACGGCTGGATATCGCCGAAAAGCTATGGCAACTGCGCGAGCGGGGCTGCGTTGTACAGATTATTACCAATGTCCCCCTCGCCGGTCCCGGAATCATGAAGGCATTGTTGAAGAGAAGCAGCAGATATGGCGTGATGCCGGTGTACGACGCGTTGCACGA
>CADCUO010000196.1 GCA_902805915.1 uncultured Propionibacteriaceae bacterium
TGGCTACTCACAAAAGCCGAGAGACGACAGGTCGCACCGACGGCGTCGAAGTGACGCGCCCGGCACCACATGCTCGATCGGGTGCGCCCAACGGGCGCCTTGGCTCGCCGTAATCAATCATTTCCGGGACGACAATCTGCGGGGACGATTGCCTGTGCCGTAAGAGAACGTCTATCGGCACTGATGGATTGCCCCTTGCTAGGTGATCATGTTGGTCTTGGCGCGTGCCCGTAGGCCGAGGGCGAGCAGGGGTACTGCTGCGCAGAACGTGAGTCCGGCTGCGGCGAGTGCTGCGGTAGCCCGAGATGGCTGGCGATCAGTCCGGAGATGGTGCCGACGATTGGTGCCGTTGCGACGTTGAGGACGTTGAAGGCGCTGGTAACCCGTCCGAGCAGGTGTTGTGGGGTGTGTTGTTGGCGAAGGTCACGGCGGAGATGTTGAGGACCATGAGCGCGACGCCGAGAACCAGCATCGCGACTGCCGCGACGACGAAGGTGCGGGTGGCGGAGAGCCCGACCATGCTCAGCCCGCCGAGAAGAGCCGCTGCGGCTAGGCGCACGCGCACGCCGATGTGTGTCTGCAAGGCGGAGCTGAGAGCGTTACCGGCCAGGCTGCCGACGGCGTAGGTGGTGATGAGCAGCAGTAGCCGGCAGCTGGGGCGCTGAGGGTTTCGAGTGCATACAGCACTAGGTCGGCCATCAGCATCCACGTCCCGGCGCCTTGCAGGGTCGTTGCTGCGGCCAGCGCCCGCAGGGTGCGGTCGGTCCACAGGTGGTGGAGGCCTTGACCGATTTCGTGACGCATGGTGTCGCCCCTGTGAGTTCTCGTCGTGGTGCGGCGGGGGATCCTGCGCAGGCAGGCTGCGGAGACGGTGAAGGCGACAGCTTGGACGGCGACGGGAAAGGCGTGCGCGACGGTGAAGATTACCCCTCCCATGCCTGGGCCGATGGAGCTGCCGGTGATGGTCTGGCCCGCTTGCAGGCGGCCGTTGGCGTGGGCGAGGTCGTCGCTGGCTACGAGGGCGGGTAGCACTGCGGCGTCGGCGGCGCGGAAAATCGTGGCGACGCCGCTGGTGAACGCGAACAGCAGCAGGGAGATGACTCCCACCAGCCGGTTAGGACAGCCACGACGAGCAGGCCGGCGAGGCCGGCCCGGACCAGGTTACACACGAACAGGACCCGGGCACGGTCCCAGCGGTCGACCAGGGCGCCGGCCTGGAGCCCGAACAGGGCCCACGGAAGGGCCGCCGCGGTCTGCAGGAGCCCCAGCAGGAACGGGTCTCGTGTCATTGTCGTTATGAGCGGCGGCAGCACGGACGGGTCGGCTACGGCGGCGAACGCATGGTCCCCACCCCGCCACCGCCAAGCGCTACTGGCACTTCTGCCCGCCGCAGACCCCGCGGTGACGAGGCGAGTGACCAGATGGTGCTGTCGACCTCTCAGCCCGGCCCGAAATCTACAGTCCATAGTGCGGCCTGGCAGGCGGGTTCATCGTTGAAGCGCGTGTGCGGCGTCGATGATGGCGGCGGCGACGTGGTCCAGGGCGGCCGTGGTGAGACGCCACTGCTGCCAGTAGAGGGGCACGTCGAGGTGCGCTGATGGGGTCATCGGGATGAGCGTTCCGGGTTCCAGCTGAGCGAGCTGCAGCTCGGGCAGCATGCCCCAGCCGAGTCCGAGCTGAACGGCCCGGCCGAACTCGTGCGTCGCCGGGACGTAGTGCCTGGGTGGATGTAGCGCCGTGCGACGGCGGCGCCGCAAGTAGCGGTCCTGCAGGTCGTCCTTTTCGTCGTAGACCACGACCGGGGCGGCGGCGAGTGCGGTGCCGGTGACGCCGTCGGGAAACCACCGGTCGGCGAAAGTCGGCGTGCAGACCGGCCGGTACCGCATCACGCCCAACGGTCGGGATGTGCAGCCCGGGACAGGCGTGGCGGTGGCGGTGACCGCGCCGTGCGCACTACCGCGGCGCACGAGGTCCAGAGAGTGGTCCTGGTCCTCACGCAGGATCGTGAGCTGGACGTGCTCGGCCACCCGGCTGAGCCCGCGAAGGGCCCAGGTGTGCAGTGAGTCGCTGTTCAACACCAGCGTGATCCGGGGAGTGGAGCCGTCGCTCTTGGGTTCGAGCTGATCGGACAGGTCCCGGGACAGCAGCTCCAGTTGCCGGGCGAACCTGACCACGGCTTCCCCGGCGGGCGTCAGTTCGACCGGTCGGACGCGCTGCAGGACTGGACGACCGACAGCCATCTCCAGCGCACGGACCCGTTGGCTCACAGCGGACGGCGTCAGGCGCAGCCGCTGCGCGGCAGCGTCAAAGGTGCCCTCGGTCATGATCGCCGCCAGGGTCAACGCTTGCGCAGGCTGTACGGTCGCCATGAGCTGATCTTAAGCTGCGTTATCAACTTGAACTGGCCTTATGCTGCTTATGCACCTACGGTCGTATCGTGGTTGCTGCATTGTCGGGTTTTATGACGGGGCTGTCGCTGATCATGGCGATCGGCGCTCAGAACGCCTTCGTCCTGCGTCAGGGGCTGCGTCGTCGCCACGTCTTGCTGGTCGTCGCCGTCTGCGCCGGCTCGGACCTGATGTTGATCATGGCCGGGGTCGCCGGCATCGGGACGATCGTCGAACACGCACCCATCGTGCTCGTCCTGGTCCGCTGGTTCGGGGCCGCCTTCCTCTTCTGTTACGGCCTGCTCGCGGCCCTACGCGCCATCCGCGGGGGATATCTCGAAGCGACCAGCGAGCGGCAGCTCAGCGCCCCCGCCGTTCTCGCTGCCGCCCTGGCCTTCACCTTGCTGAACCCGCACGTTTACCTCGACACCGTCCTGCTGGTGGGCTCGATCGCCAGTACCCATGGAGTCCCCGGCCGATGGTGGTTCGCCGCCGGTGCCGGCGTCGCCAGCATTGGCTGGTTCACCACTCTGGGATACGGCGCCCGCGCGCTTACCCCTGTCTTCAGGCGCCGCAATGCCTGGCGGGTTTTGGACGCCGGCATCGCTATGGTGATGCTCACCTTGGCGGCTTCGCTGCTGATCGGCGCATAGTCGACTGTCCGACAGGAGGTCGCCATCCACTTCGATGGCGACACCATCGACAGTAACGAGATCGCGGAGTCATCCCTCGGCAGGTGATGACCTTCAGCAGAACCACAAAGGCTTCCGCTGATTTGAGGTCCACATCGATCGGCCCGACGGCCGGCACTCAGTGCGACTTTGTTGATCGCGCTGGATCTCCGTCTGCATCATGACCGTGTGATAAACCACACGTGCCTTGCGGCTACAGCATCACCTGCTGTACCAGGGCTACACCCGCCCCGACCAGGGCGGACACGAGGATGGGAAGGAACCACGTGAGCGAGAAATCGATCGTCCTTGTCGGAGCGGGCAGCACGGTCTTCACACCAGGACTGATGACCGATCTCGCGTCGTCGCAAACCTTCGACGGCTGGACCGTTCACCTGGTCGATGTCAACGGCGAGGCGGCTGACACGATGGCCCGAGTCGGCCGCCGGGTGGCCACCGCCAGGGGCGCTGACCTGACCTTTGTTCCTCACACGGACCGGCGGGACGCGCTGCCGGGGGCGCGCTTCGTCACCACAACCATCGCCGTCGGCGGGGCCGACGGCTGGCGATACGACATGGAGGTACCCGCCAAGTACGGCATCGCCCAGACGGTCGGCGACAGTGTCGGCCCAGGCGGTGTGCTCCGCGCGCTCCGACACGTACCCGAAGTGGTCGCTATCGCCGAGGACGTCGCGGAGCTCGCGCCCGAAGCGCAGATGATCAACTATTCGAACCCGCTGACCGCCAACGTCCGCGGGGTCACCTGCCAGACACCCGTCAAGGTGGTTGGCCTCTGCCACGGCACCACGCACACTCTGTCCACGCTCGCCGAAGACATGGGCATCGCGGGCGGTGAGGTATGCGCGGTATTTGCGGGGCTCAACCATCTGTGCTGGCTACTCGACCTGCGCCGCGGAGCAGAGGACCTGTACCCAAGGCTCCGTCAACTGGTCGCCGAGCGTGCCGGCGGTCGCGACGCCCCGTCCACCCGGCAGGAAGGCGTACATCTGGCAGTGTCGGCTGACCTCCTCCGGACCTTTGGGAGATACCCGGCGCCGGGCGACCGGCACGTGGCCGACTTCTTCAACTGGTACTTGAAGGGTGACAACGGCACGCCCGCGGACGACGCGAACCTTCCCTGGGATCTCCAGGGCGGACGCGACGACACGATGGCTCACGTCGGCGAGAAGAGCGACCTCTGGGAGCTGTTGCACGCCCAAGCCGACGGCACCGCCCCACTGCCCGAAAGCGACGACCAGGAGGCGGAGCGTCTGGTTGCCATCGCCGAGGCAATCGTTACTGGACACGACCACGTCGAGCTCGCGGTGAATCTGCCCAACGAGGGCAAGATCTCCAATCTCCCGCCTGAGGCGGTCGTCGAGGTGCCCGCCGTGGTGGGCGGCGCCGGCATTCTGGGTCTCACCGTGGGTCCCCTGCCAAGCGGAATCGCCGCCGTCCTGACGGCTCGGGCGCAACAGCAGGAGATCACCGTGCAGGCCGCTCTTCAGGGGGATCGCTGCCTGGCAGTGCAGGCCCTGGCTCTGGACCCGCTGGTACCAAGCCCTGCCGTGGCTGAGGCGATCCTCGACGATGCGATCGTCGCTCACGGGGCGGTCCTCGACCGATTCCGATCATCTGAATGAGAGGTGTCCTTCGAAACAAGAGCGGTCCCGCATGATCCCATTACAGGCCCCGCTACTGCTCGCGACTAAGAAAACGATCTCAGGCGGCCATCGTGAGCGTGACGGCCCCGTTCCCTGCTGTCCATGACCATCGGCTCCCCGCGGTCGGCTCAAGGTTCCGGCCCAATCGGCTAGGTGTTTGAGTCGGTCGTCTGATTCGGAGCCTGGAGTGGCGGTGTAGGCCTTGAGCGTCAGTCCCGGGTGGTCAGGTAGCTCGCGAGTGTCGAAGGCGAGGTCGATGTCGCCGACTACGGGGTGATGGAAGTTGGTGGTTCCGCGTCGATGCAGACGTTACCCGGTGAGCAGCGCACCGGACTCGGAACGCCTCGCTCCCGGTTGAAAGTCCTCCGATGGTGAGTGAGTCGGGTGTCGAAAGGTTTGCGTCCGGCCAAGCCGAGGACGTTGGCAGCAGGATGTCCAACTTTCTGCCACCTTGACAAA
>CADCUO010000197.1 GCA_902805915.1 uncultured Propionibacteriaceae bacterium
ACTTCACGTCCACCAGTCAAAAGTCCTCCTCCGCTTCCGTACAGCGATTAGGCAAGCGATGGGATTCTCATGGAGCGGTTCGCACGGACGACGATCGGATATTCAACGCTCTCTGCCGCGATCTTTCGTGGCGACCTTAAGTACTCGGCGTGTCAGCGCTCATCGAGACTGAGGACAAGCCATCGGCCCACGTCGACGGCGACGTTCCTGAGGCTCTACCCGGATCCGGGCAGCGGTTCCGACACCTCCACCATCGCAGCGTCCCATTCATGGGCGTGGCCGTTAGGAGTCCGCAGCGGTAGTGCGCCGGATAGATCAGCATCTCCACGGGGGAAGTTTGCGCCACCGCGCGGCCTGGGGAACGAGAATGTCACCCGCCCCCTCGACGAGAACCGGCTCAGCCTGGGTGGCGGGGTAGTCGGTGACCAGTCGAGCGGGAGGAGGAGGTCTTAAGAATAGCCATGATCAGCTTGAGTGTGTGAGGGGCGCCGAGTGGCCGGAAGTGTCCGATGGTGGGGAGGATGATGTTCTCCGCGCCGTCGAGGTGGCTCGTCTCGGGTATGTGGGGGTCGAAGACGCTGTACAGGGAGCTGATCCGTCGATTCACCGCCGTCTCGAGGGTGAGGGCCCGGATCACTAGGCCGTTGGGGGCGAACATCCGCACGCTGGGGAGCACGAGAAGGGAGGCGTAGCGTGATCCGGAGAATGGTGTGTTGATGCTGATCACGTGGCGGACGCGGGCGAGCGTGCCGGGGTGGGCGAGCGCCTGCTTCGCGATCAGCCCGCCCTTGCTGTGCGCGACAATTGTGACGTCGTCCAAGTCCACCCGCTCGAGGTACTCCGAGACAGTGGCCGCCATGTCCGGAATGGCGCCGGTGTTCCACCCCAGTTGATGCAACACATGCACTGGGTGGCCTTGCCGGTAGAGGTGCTCGGCGACTGGCTGCATGAACCGCCAGCTCTCGAACACCCCAGGGATCAGCAGCACCGGTGACCTCGGGCCTGTATGCGGGTGCAGCAGCTTGCCTGGTTCGCCCCGTCCGACCACGGCGCGCGCCGTCCAGTAGGTGACGTAGCCGTAGTCCAGCACCCAGCCCCACATCTTCTGCGCCCGGCCAGGGCTTGCGGTGGGCGACTCAGCCACCTTCCCTCACCCACCGACCACGCGCAGCGTCTTGATGGAAGCGTCGTCGGCCTCAGGGATGAGCATGCCCGCAGGCTTCCCGCCGGTCAGGTACTCCAGCAGCTCGGCGTTGACCCGCTCCCCCCGAGCCAAAACGCACACACCTGGTGGGTACGGGTTGACCATCTCCGCGGCGATCCGACAGACGGCCTGCTCCACCGGTACCTGCTCGACCGGGTCGAAGAAGGCGTCTGATGTGAGCATCACGTTCTCCAGCTCGAAGGAGCCAGCCGGTGAGTCTTCGCCTGCGGCGGCGACTCGGATCGTGTCCGTCTTCTTGCAGCAACCGGGCCAAGGTCCCCACAGCCGCTGCTCGGTGTCGTCGTCGCCCTGGGTGATCGGCGCTTGCGAGCTGCCGCAGGTAGAGAAGAATGCTTGGTGCGCGTCCACCGGCTCGGCCATCAACTCCTGAGCGTTGGTCAGCACCCCTGGAACTGGCTTCGGTCGTCCAACCCGTTCAGGCTGACCACGTCGGAGGTGAAGACTCCTTCGACAAGAGTGTTGAGCACCCGAGGGTCGCCGCCACGGCTCTTCCTGGGGCCAGGGGGCCAGCTAACCACATCACCGCGGCGGCGGAACTCTTGCAACCCCTCCAACACCGAAACCCGGAACCGATCCATGCCTCACCCCTCTTGACAAGGCCCGAGTGGACCAACTCGAGGCTTACCCGCCGCCCCCATGCTCAATCGACAGACGGCGAACCCTACGGCCGCTAGGTTCGAGTCATGCCCAATGCGCTGCTGTTCCTGCTGACCCCGGCCGCCGCAGTTTGGGTCGGGACGATGTGACCGCCACCGGCTCCGAGCCCGGTTCCGCACGAGAGCTACGCCTGCCCTCCCAGGATCTGGCGGAGGCCTGTACAGAGGTGGACGGACGGCAGGTCCGATCCTTCAGCACCGGCGAGCCGAAGGGCCTTCCCGAGGTCGTGCTGATCCCCGGGCTGGGCGCACCGCCCTACCTCTACCCCTGGATGCGGCAGCTAGGACGGTGGACTCTCGCTACGGTGCTCGACTTGCCTGGCTGGCGCGGCGGCCGGGGACGTTCCTCCGCCTCGACCGTGGCCGCCGTCGGCGCGGCCGCTGCACGCTGGCTGGAGGTCACCGACCGCCACAACGTCGTGCTGGCGGGCCACTCCAGCGGTGCCCAGTCCGCCATCCGCACCGCGCTCGCTGTTCCGCACCGGATGAACGCACTAGTCCTAGCCGGGCCCACGCTGGACCCGAGAGCGCGTAACCCAGCGGTCCTGCTGGTCCGGTTACTCCACACCGTCGCCCGGGAGAAACTACCCGAACTTGCCACTGTCCTCCCCTGGTACCTGCGAAGCGGCGGCTTGCCATGGCTACGGCTGGCCATCTCGTCGGTCCGAGACCGACCCGAAGACCTACTTGGTGCTGTCCAGCCCCCGGTGCTGGTACTCACCGGTGACCGGGACCGGTTCGCCCCACCCGGCTGGGCCGAGCAACTCGCCACGCTCAGGTCCGGCCCCTGCTTCCTGCTCCCCGGCCCGCACAACGCCTGCTTCACCAGCCCCCAAGCCGCCGACGGCGCACTACACCAAGCCGTCCTGCGCTGGGCTGCAACAGAGCCGCCACAGCCCGACCGCCCCCTTTAACGATTCCGCTTAGCCATCCAGCCAAACCAACACGACCCCCAACCACCCGCCGCGACAACGCAACCGGGCGCGACCAACACCTAAGAATGTGGTCACCCCGCCCGGGGGTGCCGGCCGGGGTGCAGGAAAGGATTGCCCACCACGGCTCTGCCTCAAACGGCGAACGATCAGACCGAGGAAGCGGTGCCCCATAGGGGACGCGAATCTGAGCTTGCCTCGGGTCCAAGCTGGCGGTCCATAGCCAGCCGGCTGCCACTGCCGTCACTGGTTCAATGCTGGTTTCTGTTCTTTCGATGCCAATTTCTGTTCTGAGGATTTGACGTTCGCTGTGTCGTCTGCGGATAACAAGTGGCCCTGAGCGAGTTCTCCACGAGCATCGTCAGGCAGCTAATGGACGGCCGCCTCCGTCAGCCCAATGGCTACCAAGCGGCGGTCAACGAGAGACCGCCGGATTGTCTTCTGCGATGTCCTGAGGGGTAATGTGAAGCGTTGCGTGCCGCGCCAGGCCGCATTCTGACCGGTCGGGGGAATCTAAGCGTGAGCGACAACCAGCACCGTTGGCCAGTGGCCGAAACTATGGCCAAGGTCGCACGAACCCTCCACAGCAGCGCGCCCCTCGACGACGCCCTAACCAGCATCGCTGTCGCTGCCCGAGACAACATCCCCGGCGTCGACTTCGCCGGAATCTCCATCGTGCACCGCCGCGGGCGAATCGAGACCGTCGCGGCCAGCGACCCAATCGTCTACGTCGTAGACGAGTTGCAGTACGAACTCGACGAAGGGCCGTGTGTCGATGCTGTGAAGGGCATGGGCTTCGCGGCAGTGAATGACCTTACAACGGACGCACGATGGCCTGCCTATGCGCCGAGGGCGGCTGATCTTGGGGTCAAGTCGCAACTGGGCATCATGCTCTACCAAGAGGAGCGCACACTTGGTGGACTGAATCTTTACGCTGAGTGCGTCGATGTCCTTGACGAAGACACCGTACAGATGGCTCAGTTATTCGCCGTCCACGCTGCTACTGCGCTCGGACGGGCCCTGGCACACGAGCAGCTCAATCAGTCCGTTGCAACGCGTCAGGTTATTGGGCAGGCGATTGGCATCGTAATGGAGCGTTACAAGCTGAACGACTCCGGAGCCTTCGCCTTCCTCGTCCGGGTGTCACAAGACGGCAACATCAAACTCAGGGATCTTGCGGCGGACTTAGTCGGGGAGACAGCAAGACGGCACTCCGCGAGTAACCAGCGGGATAGCGCCGAACCCGACCTCCATATCTCCCGTGAAGCGCGAGAGGTGTCCTGACACGGCCGGCGCGGCGCTCCGACTCATGGCGACCGCCCATAAGGTGGACACGGACTTCACCGGGGAAAAGGGGAGGTCATAGCCGTCGACCGCCTGCGTCCGCGGTCGCGAGTCTTTCGCGATCTGCCCGGCCAAGTCGCGTACATCCACCGGGTCCCGGCCATGTTCCGCGCGGTAAGAACTCCCGTCCGACCTCGGTGCGGATCCGAGCCCTGTCCTCAGCCGGTACCGGCCAGTCATGGGGCAA
>CADCUO010000198.1 GCA_902805915.1 uncultured Propionibacteriaceae bacterium
GATGGCCAAGGACCCGCGGGTGCTGGTCATCAAGCTGGCCGACCGGCTGCACAACATGCGCACGCTGGAGGCGATGCCCAAGAACAAGCAGCAGGAAAAGGCCAAGGAGACCCTGGAGATCTTCGCCCCGCTGGCGCACCGGCTCGGTATCCACGCGATCAAGTGGGAGCTGGAGGACCTGGCTTTCGCCACCTTGCACCCCAAGGTGTACGACGAGATCGTCCGGCTCGTCGCTGGTGCCGCTCCCAGCCGGGACGAGTTCTTGTCCCAGGTGATCGACCAGGTGCAGTCCGACCTCAAGGCCGCCAGGATCAAAGCCACCGTGACCGGTCGCCCCAAGCACTACTACTCGATCTACCAGAAGATGGTGGTGAGAGGTCGTGACTTCCAAGACATCTACGACCTGGTGGCCCTGCGGGTCCTGGTCGAGACGCCGCGGGACTGCTATGCCGCTCTCGGTGTGCTGCACGTCCGCTGGAACCCGCTGCCCGGCCGGTTCAAGGACTACATCGCGATGCCGAAGTTCAACCTGTACCAGTCGCTGCACACCACCGTGCTGGGGCCCGAAGGCAAGCCGGTCGAGCTGCAGATCCGTACCGACGAGATGCACCGCAGAGCCGAGTACGGCGTCGCGGCGCACTGGAAGTACAAGGAGGGCAAAGGCGCGCCCGGGACGGCCAAAGGTGGCGACGGCGGCGACCTCGTCTGGGTCCGTCAGCTGCTCGACTGGCAGCGGGAGACCGCCGATCCGGGCGAGTTCTTGGACTCGCTGCGGTTCGAGATCAACAGCACCGAGGTGTACGCGTTCACCCCGAAGGGGGATGTGATCTCGCTGCCGCAGGGTGCCACCCCGATCGACTTCGCCTACGCCATCCACACCGAGGTGGGCAACAAGACCATCGGCGCCCGGGTCAACGGCCGGCTGGTGCCGCTGGAGTCGGTGCTGGCCAACGGTGACGTGGTCGAGATCTTCACCTCCAAGGCCGAGGTTGTGGGTCCCAGCCGGGACTGGCTGACGTTCGTCCGGAGCCCGCGAGCACGGAACAAGATCAGGCACCACTTCACCCGGGAGCGTCGCGAGGAGTCGATCGAGACCGGCAAGGAGGCGCTTGCCAAGCAGATGCGCAAGGCCGGTCTGCCGCTGCAGCGGTTGCTCACCTTGGAACATCTGACCGCCGTCGCCGGCTACTTCAAGCTCCAGGATGTCTCCGCGCTCTACGCCGCGGTCGGTGAGGGCACCGTCGGCGCCCAGGCGGTGGTGAACCGGCTAATCAGCGTCGAGGGTGGTGACGACGCAGCCGCTGACGAGACCAGCGAGGATCGGGTCGTCACCGGTCGCCGCCGTACCGCCACCGGCGGCAGCGAGTCCGGTATCGAGGTGGTCGGTGCCACCGACCTGTACGTCAAGCTGGCCAAGTGCTGCACCCCGGTGCCGGGGGACAAGATCTTGGGCTTCGTCACCCGCGGTGCGGGCGTGTCGGTGCACCGTACCGACTGTGTCAACGCCGCCGACCTTAGAAGTGAGCCGGAGCGGCTGATCGACGTCCGCTGGGCGCCGACCGCCAAAAGCTCCTACCTGGTCGCCATCCAGGTCGAAGCGCTCGACCGGAACCGGTTGCTGTCCGACATCACCCGCGCGCTGTCAGACCAGCATGTCAACATCATGTCGGCCGCCTTGAACACGACCAAGGACCGGATCTGCAAAGCGAAGTTCACCTTCGAGACCGCCGACCCGGCCCATCTGGACCATGTCTTGAAAGCTGTCCGCCAGGTGCCGGCGGTCTTCGACGTCTATCGAGTGAACCAGTAGCGCTTCGAGCTACCGTCACCCGCTGAAGTCGTTGACGGCGTTGCGGGCCCGCTGCAGCCATTCCCGGTATGTCGCCGCGGAGCTGGTGGCGTCCCGGGCCGCCTTGGCGTCCCCACGAGCCTGGGCCCGAGATGCCTTGTCCTCCATCGCCGCTATCTGCGCCTCCAGCTTGGCGGCGGTGTCCTCCGCACGGGCCCGGGCTTCGGGGTTGGTCCGTCGCCAGCGGTCCTCCTCGGCGCTCCTGATCGCGGTCTCGATCGCGTGCAGCCGGTTGTCCAACGGTCTGATCGCATCCCGCGGCACTTTGCCGATCGCCGCCCACCGCTCGATCAGGTCCCGGTAGGCCGCCTTGGCCTGGTCGAGGTCACGCACCGGAAGGATCTTCTCCCCCTCGGCGAGCAGGGCCTCCTTTGCTTCGGCGTTGGCCTTGAACTCGCTGTCCTGTTCCTCGAACGCGGCCGACTTGGCTGCGAAGAACGTGTCCTGGGCTGCCCGGAACCGTTTCCACAGCGCCTCGTCGATTCCGCGCGGTGCCGGCCCGGCCGCCTTCCACCGGGTCATCAGGTCCCGGTACGCACCGGTGGTCGGACCCCAGTCGGTGGAGCCCGCCAGCGCCTCAGCCTCGGTCACCAGCCGCTCCTTGGTCTGGCGCGCGGAGTCCCGTTGCTCCGCCTGCTGGGCGAACTGGGCCTTGCGGCGCCGGGTGTAGGTGGTGCGGGCGCTGGAGAACCGGTGCCACAGCTCATCGTCGGTGGTCCGGTCCAGCCGGGGGAGCGCCTTCCACTGGTCGAGCAGCGCCCGGAACCGGTTGACACCACCACGCCAGTCGTTACCAGCGGCCAGCTTCTCCGCCTCCAGGACGAACTTCTCTTTGGCGGCTTTCGCCGCCTCGGTCTGCTTGGCCCGCTCCGCCTTGCGCGCCGCCCGCTGCTCCGCGATCAGCGGTGCCAGCCTGTCCAGCCGGGCGAGCAGGCCGTCGAGATCGCCGACCGCTTTGGCGTCGGTGATCGCAGCCCGAACGGTCTTGATCGAGGCGCTGGCGTCATCAGGCGACAGCGCCCCGGAGCGGAGCCGGGTCTCCAGCAAAGACACCTCCAGCTCGAGCGCCTGGTAGCGGCGGACGAAGAACGCGAGCGCTTCGTCGGCGCTGACATCGGGGACCTGGCCGACGCTGCGCTCGCCACCTGCGGTGCGCACGTAGACGGTCCCGTCCGCCTCGACGCGACCAAAGGCTGCCGGGCTTACGTCTTCGCTCATAGGTCAATCCTGCCCGATAGGCTCCAAGATATGTTGATTGCCTCATTCCCGGCTGGTCCCTGGCAGACGAACTGCTATGTCGTGGCCACTGCCTCCGGCTCGGAATGCGTCATCGTCGACCCCGGGATGGAGGCGCTCGCCGGCATCCACGAGGTTGTCGACGAGCAGCGGTTGAAGCCGGTCGCGGTGATGGTCACCCACGGTCACCTCGACCACATGTTCTCCGTCACCCCGGTCTGCTCCTCCTACACCACCACCTGCTGGATCCATCCCGACGACCGCCTGCTGCTGGCCGACCCGCTGCGCCGGATGGGCCCTGAGGCCGCGGCCATGCTGCAGCAGCTCTCACCGACGACGACGTTCGTCGAGCCAGATGATGTCCAGGAGCTGACGGACGGAGCCACCGTCGAGGTGGCGGGCCTGTCGTTCGGCGCCATCCACGCGCCCGGTCACACTCCGGGTTCGGTGATGTTTCGTAGCCCGTACGACAACGACGGCTCGGTGGACTCGGTGGTGTTCTCCGGTGACGTGCTGTTCGCCGGGTCGATCGGCAGGACTGATTTGCCAGGTGGTGACCACAACGACATGCTGAGGAGCCTGCAGACCAAGGTGCTGCCGCTGCCCGACTCCGTGGTGGTGATGCCCGGGCACGGTCCGCTCACCACCATCGGCCAGGAACGGGCCGCCAACCCCTACCTGGACGAGCAGTACCTGCCGAGGAGCTACTCGTGAGACCCCCCAGAGAGTCAAGACCCGCGCCGCTGTCGGGTTTCCCTGAGTTCACCCCCGAAGGGCGGATCGTCGAGCAGTTCGTGCTGGACCGGCTGCGGCAGACGTTCGAGCTGCACGGTTTCGCCTCCATCGAGACCCGAGCCGTGGAGCCGCTGGACCGGCTGGCCAAGCAGGGCGAGATCGACAAGGAGGTGTACGTCGTGCGCCGGCTGCACGCCGAGGCAGACAGCACCGACGACCTCGGCCTGCACTTCGACCTCACCGTGCCGTTCGCCCGGTATGTGCTGGAGAACACGCACGCCCTGCAGTTCCCGTTCCGTCGCTACCAGATCCAGAAGGCCTGGCGTGGCGAGCGGCCGCAGGAGGGACGGTACCGCGAGTTCACCCAGGCCGACATCGACATCGTCAATGTCGCCGAGCTGGCTTCGCACCACGACGTCGAGCTCCCGCTGGTGACGCTGGGAGCATTCGAGCGGCTGCACCACGACCTGGGGATGCCGCCGGTGCTGATGCGGGTCAACAACCGCAAGCTGGCTCAGGGCTTCTACTCCGGCCTGGGGATTGCCGACACCGCGACGGTGCTGCGGATCGTCGACAAGATCGACAAGATCGGTCCCGACAGTGTCGCCCAGTCACTCGTCGACGACGCCGGGATCGGCGAGGCCGAGGCCAAGGCCTGTGTCTCGTTGGCGCAGATCTCCGCCCCCGATGAGTCCTTCGTCGACGAGGTACGCCGCCTCGGCGTCCGCGACGACCTGCTGGAGGAGGGGTTGGAGCTGTTGGCCGGCGTGGTCCGAACCGCCGCTCAGCACGTCCCCGGCCGGCTGGTCGCCGACCTCAAGATCGCCCGCGGCCTCGACTACTACACCGGCACCGTGTACGAGACAGAGCTGCAGGGCTATGAGTCGCTGGGTTCGGTCTCCTCGGGTGGCCGCTACGACTCCCTGGCCAGCGACGGCAGGACCACCTATCCCGGGGTGGGGCTGTCCATCGGGGTCAGCCGGCTGCTGGTTCCGCTGGTCGGCAAGGGCCACCTCCGCGCCTCCCGCCCGGTGCCGACCGCCGTACTGGTCGCAGTGGACGCCGAGCACACCAGGGGAGAGGCGATCGCGGTCGCCGAGCTCCTGCGCGCCCGCGGCATCGCCACCGAGGTGGCGCCCAAAGCGGACAAGTTCGGGCGCCAGATCCGGTACGCCGACCGCCGCAGCATCCCCTACGTCTGGTTCGGTGGCGTGGAGGCCGGCGAGGTGAAGGACATCCGGACCGGCCAGCAGGTGCCCGTCGACCCAGCCAGCTGGATGCCCCCGGACGCCGACCTGGCACCGCAGGTCTGGAGCACCTGGAGTGACAGCTGACATCCGGCCGTGCTCAGCAGCACTGAGGCAGTCCTGCGGCAGCGGGTGGCGACCCAGCATCTGATGGACCCGCTGCCGACCGCAACCGCGGTAGTGCGCGACCTGTTGTGTGTTCAGGCTCAGGAGTATGCGCATGCCTTCTGGTCACTGGGCCTGCGCAGCAAGGACCAGACGCTGAGGCAGGTGCGGTCGCAGTTCGACAGCGGTGCGTTCGTGCGCACCCACATCCTGCGGCCCACCTGGCACTACGTCGCCGCGACCGACATCGCAGCAGTCCTGAAGCTCACCTCACCACGAGTTCAGCGGCGCAACGCCGGGCGCTACCGCGACCTCGGGCTGGATGTGGACACGCTGGCAAGGTCGGCCGAGCTGGTGATGGACCTGCTTCGCGGCGGCCAGTTCCGGACCCGAGCCCAGATCGGGGCACATCTGTCGCAATACGGGCTCGCCGCGACCGGGCCGCGGCTGGCCTACATGGTGATGAACGCGGAGCTGGACGGTCTGATCTGCAGCGGACCGATGGCCGGCGCGCAGCACACCTACGCGCTGCTGGAGGAGCGAGCCCCGCGCTGGTCCCCGGTTGCCCGGGAGGAGCTGCTGACCGAGGTGGTGTTCCGGTTCTTCGCCGGCCACGGGCCGGCGACCAGCAGCGACCTGGTCCGCTGGTCATCGCTGTCAGCTCTCGACGTGGCTGCCGGTCTCGCCGCCAACCGGACGCGGCTGGAGTCACGTGTCGTGGCCGACCAGACCGTCTGGTGGGACCCGGCCCGAGAGCTTGCCCCGTTGCCGAGCCGACCACGGGCGTTCCTGCTCCCGCTCTACGACGAGCTGGTGCTCAGCTATCCCATGATCAGGTTCCCGGCAGCCCCGGATCACCCGCAGCGCGCAGAGGTAGACCGCTTCGTCGGGTCGGTCATCCTCGACGAGGTCGACGTCGGCAGCTGGCGGCGTACCGTCCGCGGGTCTACGGTGCAGGTCGAGACCAGACTGAGCCCGTCGCTCACGGGACGGGATCGGGCCGCTATCGCGGAGGTCGTGGCACGGCTGGCGGCGTTCTTGGAGCTTCAGCTCGGGGTTCTCGGGGAAGAGTCAGGCAAACCGTGGATAGGGTGAGCGAGCAGTCCAGAAGACGGCTCTGCCAGGCAGGGATGGGCCAGGAAGGGATGGACTTGTGAAGCGGTCGGGTCATACGGTGCTCGCCTCTGCCGACAGCGAGGCATTCGCCTCGCTACGCAGACGACCCACGTCCCGGCAGGAGCGGTACGCGATGGGCCGGGAGCTGCGGCAGCAGGTGCCGCGCAAGCAGCTCGGGGAATGGCAGCCGCCGCCCGGCCGGCCGGACCCGGTTGAGCAGGTGATGAGGTCGCACGAGGGCCGGCTGGAGTGGCTGATCCCGATCCGGGTGGCGCGGATGGTGTCGTCGCCGTACGGCTTCCTGCGCGGGACCGCCGCTGTAATGGCCGAAGACGTCGCGAACCTGCCGTCCACCGGCATCACGCCGGTGATCTGCGGAGACGCCCATCTGGGAAACTTCGGCTTCTACGCCTCGCCGGAAGGCGAGCTGGTGATCGACCTCAACGACTTCGACGAGGCACATCCCGGCGGCTGGGAGTGGGATCTGCGGCGGCTGGTGGCCAGCATCTGGGTGGCCGGTCGCCAGAACGGCTCCAGCGAGGAGCAGTGCCAGTCCTCGGTGGCGTCCTGCGTGGCCGCGTACCGCGCTGAGGTCCAGTTCCTGGCCGAGCAGCCGCTGCTGACTCGCTCGTACAACCGGCTGGACGTCGGCCGGCTGCATGAGACCGCGACGGAAAAGTCCCTGCGGGACGAGATCGAGCGCTCCGCCAAGCGGGCCCGAGCCCGGACCAGTGACCGGGCGCTGCCGCGATTCACCCGCGAGCACGAGGGGCGCCGGCACATCGTGGAGGAGCCGCCGCTGATCACCCAGGTCGGCGACGGGGAGTATGACGCGATCGCCGCCGCCTTGGACGAATACCTCACCACGTTGGCGCCGCACTGGCGACGGGCGCTGGGCGGGTACACCCTGGTTGACCTCGCACACAAGGTGGTCGGCGTCGGCAGCGTCGGTCTTCGCGCCTACGTGGCGCTGCTTGAGGGCAGCAGCCCCGACGACGTGGTGTTCCTGCAGCTGAAGCAGGCCCGGCGCTCGGTGTTCGCCAAGTACGTGCACGGCGAGCAGGCGCGGCACTCCCACCAGGGCCAGCGGGTGGTGGAGTACCAGCAGGCGCTGCAAACCGTCAGCGACCCGCTGCTGGGATGGGCCACCGTCGAGGACCGCCAGTACTACGTGCGCCAGTTCCGCAACATGAAGGGCACCATCTCGCTGGACTCGATCGACGCCGCGGCGCTGACCGACTACGCCGGCATCGTGGGGCACCTGTTGGCCAAGGGCCACGCCCGGACCAGCGGCGCGTCGATGATCGCGGGCTATGCGGGATCCTCGGACAAGCTGGACCGGGCGATGTGCCGGTTCGCGCGCTCCTACGCCGACCAGACCGAGTCCGACCACGGCGCGCTGGTCAAGGCCGTCCGCGGTGGCCGGCTGCCGGCCCCCGATGGAGCGTTCGGCAAGGACGGGGCACTGGAGGTGGGCTCCGCGTTCCGCCCATAACCTAAGCGCCCCGTGACCTCAAGCGGTGGGTCTGCGGCGCCACAGCAGCGCCACACCGATGGCGCCGAGGGCGACCACGCCGGCGAGGATGATGCCGCCGACCGTCAGCGCCTTGGTCAGCGACTCATCGACCCGGACCGCCCGGTCCACGTCCTGGGAGGAGCCGGTGAGCGGGGCGTACCCGTTGCCCAGCAGCGACGGCGGCGAGGAGGTGGGCAGGTTGCCGTTGCACAGACTGGTGATCAGGCCGGCGGTCCCGCGCTCGCCCTGTATCTGCTGGGTGGCGAAGACGACCAGCTGGGCGCCGGGTGCGGCGTTCAGGCCGCACTCACCTTCGGCCGGGGTGGTCACCACCTGTTCGGCGTAGGCCGAACCCTTGTAGACCCGGCTTACCTCGAAGGTCACCTCGACGTGTTCGGGGCGGGGCCGCCGCACCGTCTCCGCCGCCTGCACGCTGCCAAAGAACACGACGTCGGAGCGGTCCAAGTCCCGCCGGAGGCTGCTGCGGGCGCAGCTGCACGCGTACGCCGGCGCCGGGTTGACTACCGCCCCGAGCACGCACACCAGCAACGCCATGCTCAGCAGGACGACGCGTTCGACTGCGCGAGAGACTCCGAGACGGCGTCGGCTGCTGGCCATGAGCCAGTCTTACCCGCAGCCCGCCTATGCACCAGAGCGGCAAGGGGCCGAAATCGAATCGTCGGCTGCCGGAGGTGACCCGTAGGATCGAGGGACGCTTCCGGCGCGGTGCCAGGAGCTGAGATGTCCTGGAGGACGAGACCTGTGATTCGCACCCACGGCGCCGGCACACTTCGTGCCGAGCACGCCGGTACCACCGTCACCCTGGCAGGCTGGGTGGCCCGCCGCCGCGACCACGGAGGCGTTGCCTTTGTGGATCTGCGGGATGCCTCAGGCGTGGCTCAGGTGGTCGTGCGAGACGAGATTCTGGCCGCCTCCGGCGCCCACGACCTGCGCAACGAGTACTGCATCACCATCACGGGCGAGGTGTCGAAACGACCCGCCGGGAACGCCAACCCCGACCTGCCCACCGGGGAGGTGGAGGTGGTCACCTCATCGCTGGACGTGCTCAGCAGTGCTGCTCCATTGCCGTTCCAGATCGACGAGCGGGTCACGGTCGGGGAGGAGGCCCGGCTGAAGTACCGCTACCTCGACCTTCGCCGTCCGGCCCAAGGTGCAGCAATCCGGCTCCGGAGCGACGCCAACCGGGCCGCCCGTACGGTCCTGGCCGACCGCGACTTCGTCGAGATCGAGACCCCGACGTTGACCCGCTCCACCCCGGAGGGAGCCCGCGACTTCCTGGTACCGGCACGGCTCAAGCCGGGCTCCTGGTA
Source organism: uncultured Propionibacteriaceae bacterium (assembly GCA_902805915.1). Taxonomy (GTDB): domain Bacteria; phylum Actinomycetota; class Actinomycetes; order Propionibacteriales; family Propionibacteriaceae; genus Microlunatus. The sequence continues at coordinate 9,136 of CADCUO010000198.1, forward strand.
CGCGCTGCCGCAGAGCCCGCAGCTGTTCAAGCAGCTGCTGATGGTGGCCGGGATGGAGCGGTACTACCAGATCGCCCGCTGCTACCGCGACGAGGACTTCCGCGCCGATCGGCAGCCGGAGTTCACCCAGCTCGACGTCGAGATGAGCTTCGTCGACCAGGACGACATCATCGAGCTGACCGAGGCGATACTGACCGCGGTCTGGCAGCTGATCGGTTACCAGATCCCGACGCCGATTCCCAGGATGACGTACGCCGACGCGATGGACCGGTACGGCACCGACAAGCCCGACCTGCGCTTCGGCTTCGAGATCGCCGAGCTGACCGACTACTTCGCCGACACGCCGTTCCGGGTGTTCCAGGCCCCGTACGTCGGCGCGGTCGTCATGCCCGGCGGCGCCTCGCAGCCGCGGCGGACGTTCGACGCCTGGCAGGAGTGGGCCAAGCAGCGCGGCGCCAAGGGCCTGGCCTACGTCACCGTCGCCGAGGACGGCGAGC
>CADCUO010000199.1 GCA_902805915.1 uncultured Propionibacteriaceae bacterium
CCCAACTGACCAGCACACCGTCGTGTTCCAGCCGGACGTCGTAGTGCAGCCTGCGGGCATGGTGCTCCTGGATGACGAACGTTCTACCGTCGAGGCTGTGCGGTGCCGCCTCTGGGACCGGCTCGGGCGTCCTCGAGGCATTACGCATACTCCGATAGGTGCTCAGTCGATCGCCACTCTCAGCTCCGGCATTGTTCACCGGCAGGCCCATCGCCGCCAAGAGATCGCCTATCCGCGACAACCGGTCCAACATCTCCTCGTAGCGCATCTGTCGGAGGTCCGGCTCTGCCAGCTCTTCCCAGGTACGGGGCGCGGCAACAGTCGGCTCCATCCGGCCGCGGAGAGAGTACGGCGACACGGTGGTCTTCGAGCCGTTGTTCTGGCTCCAGTCGATGAACACCTTGCCATCCCGGTCGGAGCGCTTCATGGTGCTGATGACTCGGTTTGGCTGGGCGGCCTCCATCGCCTGCGCCAGTTCTCGCGCCACCTCGAGGACCTGCTGCTGTGTGAGTGAGCCGTCGAGTCCGCAGTAAAGATGGATCCCCTTGCTGCCGCTGGTCACCGGAACCGGGTCCATACCGATTCCTTGCAGCACCTCACGTATCTCGGCGGCCACCTCGGCGCACTCGGTCAAGCCGACGCCCACGCCCGGATCGAGGTCGAGAACCAACCGGTCCGGATTCCGTGGCCGCCCCTCGCGGTCGAAACGCCACTGCGGTACGTGAATCTCCAGGGCCGCCAGCTGCCCGAACCACGTCAAGGTGGCTGTGTCGTTGACCAACGGATAGAAGTTGACGTGGTCGGCATGCTGGATCGGCCGACGCTGAACCCAGTCTGGGGCAGACTTCCCGAGATCCTTGTTGAAGAAGGCCCCGCCGGGCTCGGCAGGCGAGCCGACACCGTTCACCCAACGTTTGCGGGTGGCAGGCCGGTCCACCAGATGGGGAAGAATCACCGCGGCTACCTGCGCGTAGTACGCCAGCACGTCGGCCTTGGTGGTCTGTGTCTGTGGGTATAAGACCTTGTCCAGGTTGGTGAGCTTGATCGTGCGACCGTCGACCGACACGGTTTGGCTCATCTCCGCGTTCGCCACCGCTCTATCATCCATAACGAGCGCCTGCTCTACTAGAGGGATACCGCCAGACCTGGTTTCACCGGTGCCATCGCGTATGGCGCTGAGCCTTCGTCGTGACCCAGAATGTGATTTCGCCGTGCTGAGCCATGACCGTCAGCTCGCCATGGACAGGCGGCCGCTGTAAACAGGGGCGAAGGGGGAGCAATCGTGAGCGGATACCCTGCCAGAAGCCGGACCCGTGCCCGCGATAGGGACCGTACCCGACCCCCTGAGCAGCTGCTGGTGCATCTTCGCTGCGCCAAGGACCTCGCGGACCGCCGCTACTTCGACCCGCTGGACCTTGATCAACTCGCCGGTGCAGCAGGAGTGACGAAGTACCACTTCCTCAGGTGCTTCACGGACACGTACGGGAAGACGCCGGCCCGGTACCTGACGGAACGACGGGTAGAGCGCGCGCAGGATCTGCTGCGAGCCACCAACCTGACGGTTACCGAAGTCTGCATGCTGGTGGGTTACAGCAGTCTGGGCTCGTTCAGCGCCCGGTTCAAGGAACTGGTTGGCATGACGCCGTCGGGCTACCAGGAGCGTTGGTCGTGCGCCGGTGCACCGCACATTCCAGGGTGCTTCGTCTTCATGCATGGTCTCAGCGATCGCCTGCGCAGCTCCGCAATCCTGGAGAAGCAGGGCGAGAACGGCACGCCCTAGCCTGAACCCATGATCACCAACATCTCTTTGTTCACGCTCTACGTCACAGACCAAGACGAAGCGCGGCAGTTCTACGTCAAGTACCTCGGCTTTGAGGAGCGCACCGACGTCACCATGGGTGAGGGCTTTCGCTGGGTGACCATCAGCCACCCCAGCCAGCCGGAACTCGAAGTCACCTTGATGGTGCCCGGCCCACCCTTGGACGAGGACATGGCCGAAGCAGTCCGCCGTGCTCTGGCGGGAGGATCAATGGGCGGGTTCGGCCTGCGCACCGACGACTGCCAGGCCGACTACGAGCGGCTAACCGCGGCAGGAGTTGAGTTCATCCAGCCACCATCGGACCGCCCGTACGGGGTGGAGGCCGTGCTGCGTGACGACTCCGGCAACTGGCTGGTCCTAGTCGAGAGCAAGGACTCACCTCGGGACCGGGTCGACACCTAGGGTCCGCTGAGAAGATCGTGAGTGACCGCCGCCACAGGCAGCCGCCCTCCTATGCTGGACGCTGAAGTATGGTCCAGCGCATCAGGTCGCTGGGCCGCATCGACCGAAGGAGATTAGACCATGTCATTAGGCGGCAAACTCAAGTCATTCCTGAACAGCCCCAAGGGTCGTCAGATGATGGACAAGGGGCGTCAGCAGATGGCGAGACCTGAAAATCAGGCCAAGATCCGCAATCTGATGAGCAAGGTGAAGAAGGGGCGCTGATCCCCTAGTGGAGCAGGCGGCCGTCGGGGCGGGCGGATGATCCAGCCCCGACCGCCACCCCTTGCTGGCGTAAGCCCAGATTTGTCACGCCAGTTGGCAGGCACCCCGCACGTCCACGCTCAGCCACCGGCGAATCGCCCAACTGGTGTGACAAATCTGGGTTCCGCCCACGCCAGCGCCCAGACCCACGCCTCGGGGCTGTTAGCCCTGTGTGACCGACGGCAGGACAGTAGCCGCGCCTTGCACGCTGACGCCGACGATGGCCCCCGGCTCCGGCCGCACAGCGCCCAGAGTCCGTGACGAGATGATCGGCCCGGAGGGTGTGATCCGGGCACGGATGGCTGCGTCATGGCCGTAGTAATGAACCTCCAGCACCTCAGCCGCAATGCCGCCGCTCGCGTCGCGGTATTCGGCTGAGAAGTGGATCTGCTCTGGACGTACCAGAATCTGGGCCGGCCCGTCCGCCACAGGAACGGCCAGCGGAAGATAACCAAGAACGCTGTCCGCTCGACCACCCACCACGGTGGCAGCCAAGATGACCGCCTCCCCAAGGAACTGCGCCACCTCAGCGTCGGCCGGATGGTCGTACACGGCACTAGGTAGACCTGACTGGACCAGTCGTCCGGCGCGCATCACGGCCACCTGGTCGGCCATGGACAACGCCTCGTCCTGGTCATGGGTAACCAGCACTGCTGTCGCGTTCGACGCCCGGAGTGCGGCAGCCACCCCCCGGCGAGTGCCTTCACGCAGGGCTGCGTCCAGTGAGGAGAACGGCTCGTCCAGCAGCACCAGCGCTGGCTGCGGGGCTAACGCCCTGGCCAGCGCGATCCGTTGCTGCTGACCACCAGACAGCTGATGGGGGTAGCGATCGCCCACAGCCGAGTCCAGGCCGACCAGCTCCAGCAGCTCAGCAACACGCTTGCCAACCCGGCGACGCGCGCGCGGTAGACCGAAGGTGATGTTGGCCGACGCGGTCAGATGGGGAAAGAGCGCCCCCTCCTGGGGGACATACCCCACCCGTCGGTGCTCCGGAGGTACATGGTGGCCTGGCCCGAACACCACTGTGTCGCCGAACGCGATCGTGCCGCTGTCCGGATCTGCGAAGCCGGCAATCAACCGAAGAAGCGTGGTCTTCCCGCAACCCGATGCGCCCAGCACCGCCGTCAGGCTGCCGTTCGGCACCGTGAGGTCGATTCCGTGCAGTACAGCTGTGCTGCCATAGGACTTGGTGAGCCCGCGGACGGTGAGAGAGGTCACCGGGTCTGCTCCTTACGCGATTGACGGGTCAGCAGGTAGGTGGCGGGAGCGGAGATCAGCACCATCACCGCGGCGTAAGGTGCTGCCGCGCCATAGGCCACCGACCCGCTGAGCGACCAGAATCTGGTGGCGAGCGTATCCGTGCCGATCGGCGCCAACAGCAGCGTCGCCGTCAGCTCGGTGACCGCGGCGAGGAAGACCAGGGCCGCGCCGGAGCCGAGGCCCGGGGCAATCAGCGGAAGGGTGACCCGGCGGAGCGTGGACAGACGACTATGCCCCAACGATCGGGATACCTCGTCCAGCAGAGGTGGTGCCTGCGCGAGACCGGCCCGAACCGACACCATGGCACGAGGCAGGAACATGATGGCGTACGCAACCAGCAGCATGGCCGTGGTCTGGTACAGCGCGGGAACGCCGCGGATCGCCACGGTGACCAGGGCCAGCGCCACCACGATCCCGGGAAGTGCGCTGCCGATGTAGGTACTGCGTTCGATAACCGTTGCCCACCGGCCGGGGTAGCGCGTGTACAGCCAGGCCACCGGCAGGGTCGCAGCTGTGGTGACGACAGCAGCCAGGACGGCCAGACCGATCGAGGTGGAGGCAGTGGAGATCAGCGACCAGACATCGAAGCGGGTGGAGGCACCAGTCGTCAGCCAGTAGCCGAGGCTGCCCAGTGGGACGCCGACTGAAAGAACCGCCAAGCCCGCCATCCCCAGCAGCGCAGGCCAGGTCGCCACCCCGAGACTCATGGGCGCGGCGGGTCTGGCGCTGCCTGGACCCAGCCTGGAGTAGCGGGCGCTGCCGCGCAACCGCAGCTCCCCCATCAACAACAGCAGGCAGCACAGCACCAGGACGCCGGCGATCATGTTTGCAGCAGCGCCGTTGAAGGAGCTCTTGTACTGGTCGTAGATGGCAGTGGTGAAAGTAGGGAAGCGGAGCATCTGCAACGCCCCGAACTCCGCCAGCAGATGCAGCCCCACCAGCAGCACGCCGCCGAGCACCGCGGGACGAAGCTGTGGAGCCACGACCCGGAGGAAGGTGGTGAGGCGGTTGTTGCCCAGGCCTTGGGCGGTCTCCTCCAAGACGGGGTCCAGCCCACGAAGGGCAGCCGCGACGGGGAGGTAGACCAGCGGGAAGTAGGAAAACGTAACCACTAGCAGGGCTCCCGAGTAGCCTGAGGCGGTGGGCGTGATGGATATCCATGCGAAGGAGTTCACGAAGGCCGGGATGGCCAGCGGCGCCACCAGCAGGACGTGCCAGATCCGTCGGCCCGGAAGAGATGAACGCTCCACCAGCCATGCAGCCGCCGTGCCGATCACTGCGCTCAGCGCCATGCAGCCCACAGCCAGGCGAACGGTGTTCCACAGCAGCTCACCGACTCGGGGTCGCCAGACCAGAGCGATGGCTTCGCCAGGCCCAAGGGCGATGGTATAGCCGATGATGAACAGTAGCGGGATGGAGGCGACCGCAGCGACCAGCAACGAGATCACCAGCAGAGCTGGTGGGTAGTGGCTTCGCCGTCGGTTGGCCTTGGGCGCCGGCGGTGGATCGCCCACCGGGTCCGATAAAACGCCGATACCCCCGCCGGCCGGGCGGCCGACGGGGATAGCGGTGTAGGCCCGGTCGATCAGAGCAAGCCGGCCTCGGTCATGAGCTCAACGACCTTCGGTCCGTTCAGCTCGGCGATGTTGATCTTGGGTGGTTCCAGCTCGGACAGTGGCTTCAGCTGCGGATTGGTCGCAACCTTGAGCGACAAGGAGTACTCCAGTGCAGTGGAGCCAGCCACAAGCGTCTGGCCTTCCTCGCTGGTCAGGTACTTCACCAGCTGCTGCGCCTCGGCTGGCTGGTCGGAGGCCTTCACCACACCCGCGCCGGAGACCCCCACAAAGGCGCCCGGATCCTTGTTCTCGAAGAACAAGAGCTTGACGTTCTTGCTGTTCTCCCCGGACTCAGCCTGATCCTTGTACCAGTAGTAGTGGTAGATCACCGCGGCTTGGATCTCGCCCGCATTGACGGCCTTCATGGCTGCACCGTTGCCCTGGTAGATCTTGGCGTTGGCCTTGAGGCCCTTCAGCCAGGCAGCCGTGGCCTGCTCGCCCTTGAGCTGCAGCACAGCACTCACAATGGCTTGGAAGTCGGCGCCAGCAGCGGCGATCCCGATCTTCTGTGACCACTTGGGGTCGGCCAGATCCATGATGGAGGCAGGAAGTGCTGAGGTCTGGAGCTGGCTCGAGTTGTACGCCAGCACGGTGGACCGGCCGGCCCAGCCGACCCAGCTGCCGTCAGCGGCTGAGTACTGCCGCGGCACCTGCGCCAGCGTCTGGGCGTCAACGGGGGCGAAGCCGCCCTGTCGGGCCACCAGGGTCATGGACGGTGAGTTCTCGGTGACGAAGACGTCTGCCGGCGAGTTGTCACCTTCGGCAAGGATCTGGTTGGCCAGCTCAGGGTCGGACCCCGACCGCAGCTCAACCTTGATACCGGTCTGCTTGGTGAAGCCGTCCACTACAGCCTTGGTGAGTTCCTCATGCTGGGCGTTGTACACCACCAACGCCGCATTGTCGTCCCCGCTACCGCTAGCCGTGATGCTGGCGCAGCTGGTGGCCAGCAACAGCACCGGGAGGGAGCTGGCAAGCACCCCGACCGAACGTCCGAACCGCATGTTGAAAACCCTTCGAGATCGAGGAACTTAGGTAAGCCTACCTTACATTGCTTGCGCCGACTGTCGACGTCTGGCCATCCCGCTCGCAGTTTGAGCCACCAATTGCTGCTACTCAGCTGGACGGTGTAATGCCCAACTCGTCCAGGAGCGCCATGGCATCCCGCGGTGCGTGAACCTTCACGTCGTTGTCGAAATAAACGTAGACGTCATGGCGCTCGGCCCACGCCTGGATGTCGGCAGCCCAGGACTCAATCGCGGCGGCACTGTAACCACTGGTGTAAAGCTCGGTATCACCGTGCAGCCGGATGTAGACGAAGTCTGCGGTGGCCTGTTTGATCAGTGGCCATTTGCCTGCCGTGTCGGCGACAACCAGGGCGATGTCGTGCCGACGGAGCAGGTCGACGAAACCGGGCTCCATGAAGGTGGGATGACGTACCTCAAGGCTGTGTCGGAGGGGTTGGTCCGGATCCATCGCAGCGGTCAGGGCGCGATCCTCGGGCACCTTGGCATCATGCCGGCTGGCTAGCTCGGCCGCCGCGCCTGCGGTGCGTGGCAGCTGGTCAAAAAAGCCTCGCAGGCGGTCGGGGTCGTAGCCGAGGTTAGGCGGCAGCTGCCACAGGATCGGACCCAGCTTGGGACCTAGTGCCAGCAACCCGGAGGCGAAGAAGTTGGCCAGTGCGGTCTCCACGCCGGCTAGCTTCTTCATGTGGGTAATGAACCGCCCACCCTTAACCGAGAAGACGAAATCCTCCGGGGTCTGTTCCCGCCACGACAGATAGCTCGAGGGCCGCTGTAGCGAGTAGAAAGACCCATTGATCTCGATGGAGTTCACATGCCGGGCGGCGTAGCTCAGCTCAGCTCGATGGGCGAGACCTTCGGGGTAGAAGACCTTGCGCCAGCGTGGATAGGTCCAGCCCGAGATGCCGATGCGGATCACACCCGCGGCTCCACCAGGGCGCACGGTACGCAGCATCGAGCTTTGGGCTTGACCGCCAGCCGATCGATCGGGATCGACGTCCCGCAACCGTCACACCAGCCGTAGCAGCCATCGCGGAGTCGTTGACCGGCGGCCGACAGCTCGTCAAGAGCTGATCGGGCATGCCGCAGCAGGGCAGCGTCGCGGGCCTGGTCCAGGGAGACCAGGGACCCTTCCGGGTCGTGCTCGTCGTCTGCAGTAGACAGGCTCCGCGACGTCCGCATCTGGTCTATCCCGATGGTGAGGGCGGCGATCTGTGCCCGACGCTGCATGATCCGGCTCTCCAGCAGTGCCGCGAGAGAGTCCACCCTCTGAGCCTATCCATTTGGCCAGTCGCGCCGACGCGGCATCAGTCGCCGACGCAGGAGCCGGACAACTGTGGAGGCAGAGTCGGAGACATGAGCGCCGAACTCCACCTCTGCAGTGCGTGCGTCGAGCGCATCAAGTGGCACGGGGTGGGGAACGGCGAGCGCGGTTACTGCGGCAGCGGCTGCCCATCGGATGGGCTCACCATCACTGATCGACGGCTCGAGAAGTCAATCCTGCACCTGCTGGGCCAGCGGACTCGGTCCGCCGCGATCTGACCGAGCGAGGCGGCCCGAACCGTGGCCGACGGCGATTGGCGCACTCTGATGGAGCCCCTCGGCGGGCGGCCCGTCGGCTGGTGGCCGCAGGCAAGGTGGACATCACGCAGCAGGGTCGCGTCGTCGATCCCGCTGTGGTCAAGGGTCCGATTCGCATCCGTCTTCGCAGCTGACGGATTGCGGCATTAAACTTCTGCCCGATTTGCCGCTGCGGTGCGGTGTGGGTAGTGCCACGCGGGGTACTGGGATGGCAGCCGACGGGACCGTTTCGGCCCCTCCACATCGTGGAGCCGGGCCGTGGCAGTGACACTTGACATCGACGGATGGTGACATGCAGGCGCAGGACTGGGTAAGTGGAGCAGTATCGGCTGCCATGGCGGAGGCTTCGGGCCAGCTGTTGTCGGAGCAGACGGTCCAGGACATGCTGAGGCTGTTGTCCGTAATCACCGCCGATGTCATCCCCTCCGCGTCCGGGGCAGGCATCAGCCTGCTGTCTGGCAGCGGCATCCGGCTGAGCACCGCGGTCACCGACCCCGTCGTCGCGGCTGCGGATGAGCAGCAGTACGAGCTCAACGAGGGGCCGTGCCTGACCGCGTGGGCGACCGGTGACACGATCCGCATCGACGATGTCGCCACGGATCCGCGCTGGCCGCAGTGGGCCGAGCTGGTACGGTCTATCGGCTTCCGCTCCGTCGTCAGCGCTCCGATGGTTCACGGGTTCGAACTCTTCGGAGCTATGAAGGTGTACAGCTACCAGGCTCATGCTTTCAGCGCGGCGACGGAAAGCATGCTGCAACGTCTGGCCGAGCATGCTGCCCTGATGGTCATCAGCCTGCGTACCGTGGATGAAGGCGGGCCCGCCATCAGTGCTGAGCTCCAGGAGAGCCTGGCATCGCGACAGGCCATCACATTGGCGCAAGGCATGCTGATGGAACGCAATGGGTGCGATGCGGGCCAGGCCTTCTCGCTGCTGGTCGACCAGGCTCGCGCGAAAGGCCGCTCTATGCATGACGAGGCTCTGGCGGTGACCGGCGCTCGACCGCCGGTGCAGCGGCCGGCCCACCCGTCCGACGACTAGAACGCGTACCGGATCGGGCAGTAGGGCAGCGTCTCGTACACCAGTGCCTCGAACTGGTGCTGATACCTCCGTTTGTCGAAGCTTCGATAGCGCACATTGCGCTGGCCGTTCTGCGACGTCTTGAACTCCTGCAGGTCCGGTCGCCACAGCACCTCTTCCGCCCGCGGGTGCCAGCCGAGGTTGACCTCGTGCAGCTGCTCGTTGTGGGTCAGGAAGATCACCTCGGCGGCGAGCTGCTGCTTCGCCATGTCATGAATCCCGTCGTCGAGCTGTTGCAGCAGCTCAGCCCAGTCCTGAAGCCAGCCATCCGTGACGATCACCGGTGAGAAGTTCACCTGGACCTCGTAGCCGGCCTCGACGAAGTGGTCGATGGCGGCGATCCTGTGTGCGATCGGCGACGTCCGGATGTCGACCAGCTTCGCCATCCGTTCGGGCATCAGCGAGAACCTGATCCGGGTACGCCCTCGGGGGTCGAGGTCGAGCAGGTCGGGGTTGACGTACTTGGTGGCGAACGATGCCTTAGCGGTCGGCTGGTCGCGGAATAGTCGGACCAGGTCGGCGACGTTAGCGCTGATGAGCGCGTCAACTGAGCAGTCGCTGTTTTCACCGATGTCGTAAACCCAGGCGGCCGAGTCGCATTGGTTGGGCGCCGGTTTGGCCCCTTGCCGACGGATGTGGCGCTCCAGGTAGCCGGTGATCTGATCTATGTTGGCGAATGCCGTGATGGGATTGCTGTAGCCCTTGCGTCGCGGGACATAGCAGTACGCACACGCCATCGCACAGCCGTTCGCTGTGCTGGGGGCGATGAAGTCCGCAGACCGGCCGTTCGGCCGAGCGGTCAGGGACTTCTTAATCCCAAGGACCAAAGCCTCGGTCTTGATCCGCACCCATCGCCCGACGTTGCCCTCGTCCCCAGAAAGCTCTGGAATGTTCCAGTGGCTGGCGACCTCGATGTGCTCTGCGTCCGGCCATTGGGACAAGATCTCCTGGCCGCGGGCAAGCTCGGCGGCCGCCGGCTCGAGGTAGATGCGCTTGATGTCCAGCAGCGGAACCGCCTGTGCCGTCGCCCGTCCAGCCAATCCATGCATGACTACAGTCGACCAGAGGCCTCTGACAGAACTGTGTGGTAGCTCAGGTCCAGTAAAGGAGCTGGGCGCTAGGCAGAGTACGGCCGAGCTCGGCGGTGAACCATTGCCGCATGACAGCCATGGTCTCGCGGGGATAGACGTACTTGACCCCACCGAACTTCGAGCGTTTCTGGGTCCGTGAATCCTCGTCCATCTCCAGTCGGGTACGTGGGTACCAGCCAAGAAGGACCTCCTTGCTGGCTGGAGTGAACCGGTGCGTGATGATCTCAGCGGTCAGATCGAGGTCGGGTACGTCTGCGACGGCGGCAGCGACATCGGTGAGCAGCCGACCGTACGACTCCTGCCATCCCGGCACGGGCATGATCGGGGCGATAGTGAGCCCGACTGGGTAGCCGGCAAGCGCCATGGCTCGCAGGGCGACGAGCCGGGCGGGCATCCGGGCCGTCCCGCCCTCGAACCGGTCGGCAACCTCGGCCGCGTTGACCGAAAAGCGTACCCGGGTGCGGCCACCGTGTGGAATCTGAATGAGCTCCGTCACGTCGTCGAACTTGGTGGTGAAGCGTAGCTGCACATCCGGTCCGAACTCCCCGGATCCGGCGCGGGCGATCGCCGTCCCGAGAGAGCCGGTGACGTGCTCGATCCCGAGTGGGTCGGTGTAGCAGGACAGCTCGAACGTAGTGCCTTCGTGGCCACGTGCCTGGGTCCCCGTGGTGATGCTGCCGCGACCCGTATGGCTGCTGATGCCGGCGAGCACGTCATCGAGATTGGCATAGACCCGCGTGATCGGCGGGCCACTGAGCGATCCAGCTAGGTAGCAGTACTGGCAGTGGGCGGGGCAGCCGCGCGCCAGATCTATCCGCCAGTCGGCACTCGGCGGAATGGGTTGCGGCTTGAGAGCACTCGGAGGGGCGACCACGACCGCCAGCGTCGACTTGGCACGGGCGTAGGTCTCACGCTCTGTTGCACCCTGCAGGCCCGTCAGCCGGTCGCCGCTTAGGTATCTGATGTCGGACACGCCAGCCGCCTCGCACCGGCGAACGATCTCATCGGTATGCGGCAGGTCCGCGGCGGCTCGAGTGATGAGTACGTGGCTCGGAGTCCAGCGCCGGGTGGGTGTGGTAAGAGGCAGGGTCGGGGATTGTGGCATCACTGGTACAACGCCCAGGACACCCCATCCCTTCCCTTACAACCCCCTGCTCTCTCAGACCACCGACGCGCCGAGAACCAGGCGGAGTGCCTTCCCGCCGCGACAACCCTAGGTCAAGCGAAACGGCGCAGCGTCACCCACGCCATGCGAAACGGCGCAGCGTCACCTACGCCATGCGAAACGGCGCACGGTGCCTGCCTTCACGGCCTGCTCCCGCTGCTGCTCACCGGCGATGGCGCTCACCACGACCAAGCCTCCGGTGAGAGCCGGCACGGCCCACTGCAGGATCTTGAGCTGTCGTTGCGCGGCTGCTACGTCATCCGGTGTGGCGGCCGACGGATCGGTGCCGGAGCTAACCGGTACGTCGTGCTGAGCAGCGACCTTCTTGCCCAGGACCCGGCTGTAGCCGGTGACGGCGAGCGCGGCAGCAGTCAGCCCGGTCTTGACGACGACAACGGTGCCGACACCCTGCTGGGCTGCGATTCTGTACCTGTTCCCCCGCAGCTGACCGATGGAACCTACCAGGCAGGCTCCGATGGCGGCGGCATTGACCGGGGTCCAGGCGTTCCACCCCGCGTTCGCCACTCGACCGGCGCTGCTGGCGTCCGTGGTCTCGGCAGCCGCTCGGTTCAGCGCCACTGCGTTAGCCAGCGTCCCGCCGAACCAAGCCGAGGTGCCGAGGTCGTGCAGGATGCGGGAAGGAATGTTCACAAGAGTCATCTCTAGCTTCCTTTGGGTCCTTGTTCAGTGACGTATGGAGGCTGCTCTCATACCCTGGCGGCAGGCAGCGAAACACCAGCCTCGGCGTCGAGGTCGGACTCCTCGGGAGGAAGCACGGCAAGCGCCAAACCCTGGTACGGCTGCAACGAGACGCCGAAACTGTGCAGATCGTCCACCGTGGCCAGCCAGCGGTCGTTGAACATGTCGACCACCTCTGAACCAGGGGGCAGGTGCTCAGACATGACGCTGCCGGCGACCGCATGCCAGGAGAAGTTGAGCACGGTGACCTGCAGCTGCCCCGACTCGCCGAGCTCGTGTACCAGCACCAGCATCCCCTTGTGCGACACGTGGGGAACATCAAGCTGCTTGCCGACGGCAATGCCATGCCGCTTACGGACTGCCAAGATCTCCGACAACCTCGACACGAATGAGTCCGGGTCATCCAGCTGCTGCTCCAGGGACCCGTACAGGCTGATCCCGCGCGGCATCTGTGATGCGGATGCCGTGGCGTCTGGCTGGTAGTCCATCAAGTCGTAGGCGGCACGGTGGATCCAGCGGGTGTCACCCGAGGCCAGCAGCGCCGCGACCTGCTTCCGCTCCAACGGCAGCATGCCGCACAGGTCCCAGCCGGAGAGGGCGAAGACGCCCGGCTGCAGCGCGTTGAACATGGTAAGCAGCAGGTGAGCGCTCTTGATCTTCTCGATCTGCTCCGGCGTCAGGGCCGATATGTCGGTGTAGCCCAGCGAGGCGGCGATGATGCTGGCCGTGGTCGACGCGATGCCGTTGGTGGTGAAGGTGGCGTTGTACGGGCCAGCCTCGCCGGTCAGCCGGTTGACCAGATCGGTGCGGATGGTGACCGCCAGCTGATCCCCGGTGATCTCCTCACCCCGGAAGTGGAACAGGTCTTGTGCATGCAAGGTGGCAAAGTGAACCAGCTCGTAGGTCATCTCGTCATGGTTCTGCAGCGCATGGACGAGCGAGACCGGCTCGACACCGATCTCGCGGGCGGCGTTCAAGGTGAGGCGCAGGAACTCGGTGTCGCCCGTCGCCATGGCATGGTCGTAGGCCGGCCGCGTGACGAAGTCATAGGAGAGGTCTGCACCGCGTCCCGACGTCGCGTAGATGTCGTCGATGGTGAGGTTGAGCTCCTGGAAGGTAAAACCGCCGACCTTGCGCACCATGCTGGCAATGAGCTGGTTCGCCGCCTCGGACAGCGGGTGACCCTCTGACCAGGCGGGAGCGCCGCCTTCAGTGCTCTTCTCCACGCCGAGGAAGCCGTTGGCGTCCAGCCGAAGCGCACCGGTGCCCAGGTCACCGAGAGAGTGGAGGGCGTCGCCGATGACCAGCCGCATCCCGGCGAAAGTGGGGTCCAGCCAGTTGATCGAAGGCTGGCCCTCCTTGAAGTAATGCAGGTAGACCCAGCGACGCTTGACACCGTCGGGGCCGACTACGGGCGGCGTCGCGCTCCAGTTGGTGTCCTTGATGCCGGGGTGGTGGAAGATAACCCGCTGCAGACGCCCGATGATGTAGCCCGCCTTCTCCAGCTGATCCTCGGCTTCGACGTCGAGGTTGACCGAGTCAGCGCCACGGGGCACCTCCGGGATGAGATGCCAGTCCTCAGGCGGGATCTCCACCATGTGGTAGATGCCGGGATAGTCGCCGACTTTCATCTCGGCCAGCCGGAAGTCGGCGCCCTTGCCGGTGTGGCCGGGGACGATGTCGTCGATCACCGTGCCGCCATGCGCCGCGGCCACCTCACAGAGGCGTCGGAACTCCTCCTCGGTGCCAAAGGTCTCATCGATCTGAGTGCTGATCCGGTCGAAATGACCGTCGACGCTCGGGGTCGAGTCCCACCCGGACAGTCCGCCGGCCTGCTTCACCGGACCGGTGTGGATGCCGTCGATCCCGATGATCTGGAAAGCCTGCCACAAGGCGTCGTCACCCAGTGTTCCTAGGAACGACGTTCCCGACTTGGTGATCATCGAAATCGGGTAGGCGGTGAACCAGACCGAGGTCTTGTGGATGGCCGCGCGCGGGTCGGGGTTGGCGAACGGGTTCTGCCACATGCTGCCCTGGCCGCTGAACTGGTTGGAGATCGAGACTGCATCAGCAAGCATCGAATGCTCGGTCAGCCAACTGACGTAGGCGGGGTTGTCCCCGGACGGCTTGCCTGACCGGCCGGTTCGTGGGCGACGGCCGAAGAGGTCACGGAGCCGCGCCCGCGGCCTCAGCCGCTGCGGTCGTGCGGGGTAGAACTGCTCGTCGTAGGTGATTTCGCTCGGCTCGTGCGCCTCGGTGACGTCCGGCTCGGTGATGAGCGACTCTTGGTCTTCCACTCTTCTCCACTCCTGCTCCCTGATGCCCGGGTCTGACGACGTCCGGGAAAGTATCTGGGCAAACTTATCGCTCATTTGCACCTCGACTGTTCCATGCGCTGGGCTTCGGGATTGTCTTCTTGATCACTGCTGCCCGGGGGCTGCGGTGGCTCTGGACGGGGTTATACGCGGATCGCCGAAGCGCGATGGGATAGTGACTGGGGGACAGTGCCCTGGCCGGGGCCGCCGCTCATCGCCTGTCCAGCGATACGTCATTGTGGGAACGGATACCGCGTATGAATGGACCGCTTGAGGTGGTTGGTGGGGGCGCAACCGAACCCGGCGACCAACCGCGCTCTATCATCACAGAACCGGAGCCGGTGACGGCGGAGGGCCCACGCCTTGCCGGTCCGGTTCTGCTGGACCAGGAGTGGCGTGATCTGACCTTTCTGCACTGGCGGGTGGACCCTCAACGGGTCGCGCCCTTGCTCCCGGCCGGAACCCGGCCAGACTGCTACGACGGAGCGAGTTGGGTGGGCCTGATTCCCTTCCGGCTGACCAGAGCACGGCTGGGCCGAGGCCCCGTGCTGCCCTATGTCGGCTCCTTCGCCGAGACCAACGTTCGGCTGTACACAGTCGACCCCCAGGGTCGACGAGGCGTCGTCTTCGGATCCCTGGATGCGGAGCGCCTGGCATTCGTCCTGGGTGCCCGCTCTATCCTGGGGCTCAACTACACCTGGTCCCGGATGCGGCTTGAGCGGCGCGGCAGTCTGATCAGCTACCGCAGCATGCGCCGCTGGCCGGGCCCCCGAGGCGCCCGAACCTCGATCCTGGTCAAGACGACCGCGACGCCTGTCCTCGGGGACCCGCTGGCTGACTTCCTGACGGCTCGCTGGGGTCTACACACCCGTCGGCTGGGGCGGACGCTCTACCTGCCCAACACCCATCAGCGCTGGCCGCTGCAGACTGCGCAGCTGATGCAGCTGGACGACCAGCTGCTAGCGGCAGCAGGGCTGCCTGAGCTGGCACAACGAGAGCCGGACTCAGTGCTGTTCTCCTCCGGCGTACGGACGCAGTTCGGTGCGCCGGTCCTACTCAACTGAGAGTTGACCGGGAGATGCCGGAAAGAGCGGGTACTGCACCGAGCACAGCCCCAACGAGTTCAAGCCAAACCCATCTCTGGAGACCCAGTGCACCCAGCACCACCCCGCCGGTCAGCGACGCTGCCTGCTGACCTCCCCCCGACCCTCGCTGCTGCCGATCGGTCAGTCGAATGATCGATGGTGTCGGACTGATTTATGCCGCCGTGGGGCTAGCGGCGCTGGCCGCTGCATCGCTGCCACGACTGCTGGGTCGGCTGCCGATATCCATGCCGATGGTCTTCCTCGGAGCGGGCCTCCTCGCCTTCGGCCTGGTGGATGAGCTACCAGACCTTGACCCGATCAAGCATGGTTTCTTCACCAAGCACCTCACCGAGGCTTGCGTCATCATCTCTTTGATGGGTGCCGGCCTGGCACTGAATCGGCCTGTGGGCTGGCGGCGATGGATGACCACGTGGCGGCTGCTGGGCATCACGATGCCTCTGACTGTGGTCGCGGTGATCATCATGGGGCGAGGCATGCTGGGCCTCAGCATTGCTGGGGCGGTTCTGCTGGCGGCAGCCTTGGCACCCACCGACCCGGTGCTCGCCGGTGAGGTGCAGGTCGGTGAGCCCACCGACGACCCCGAGCACTACGACGACGAGGCACGGTTCTCGCTGACCTCGGAGGCCGGGCTCAACGATGGTCTCGCGTTCCCGATCACCTATGCCGCGATCGCGATCAGTGTGGCAGGGGCCGCTCCCTCGGGGTGGCTAGGTCACTGGCTGGCCGTCGACGTCGGTTACCGGGTGGTGGTGGGTGTGCTGGTTGGACTTGGCGCGGGCTGGCTACTGCGGAAGCTGTTCTTCTCCTTGCCGTCGGAGCGGTTCAGACTCGCCGACCATGCTGAAGGCTTCGTTGCCCTTGCGGCCACGTTCCTCGCGTACGGCGCAACCGAGTTGGTCCACGGGTACGGATTCCTGGCCGTCTTCGTCTGCGCCTGCACGATCAGAGCAGGGGAGCGGACGAACGGCTACCACCGGGTGCTGCACCAGTACGTGGAGCAGATCGAGCGGCTGCTCACGGTACTGATCCTGGTGCTGTTGGGCGGTGCGATCGCGCGTGGGCTGCTCGAGAGCATCCAGTTAGTGGACGTCATCGCCGCGGTGATCTTCTTGGTCATCATCCGGCCGCTCAGCGGATGGGTAGGGCTGACTGGAGGCAAGACGGGTCCGAGGGAGCGATTCGTGATTGCCTTCTTCGGCGTGCGAGGCATCGGATCCCTGTTCTATGTGGCCTACGCACTGTCGGAGGGGAAGTTCGTAGAGGGAGACCAGATCTGGGCTGTCGTCGGGCTGGTCATCGCCGGGTCAGTGCTCCTGCACGGGATTACGGCTACGCCTGCCATGAAGCTGCTGGACAGTCGACGGGTGGATGTCGCTCAGTCGGACCGCGGCCCGGACCAGCCAGCGGCGACACACGTCTGAGCCCTAGCCCTTTGGTCGGCCCGGAGGGGCTGGCCACAGAGCCGCTGGTGGGTCAACAGTGATCAGGCCAAACGCATGATCACCAGGATCAAGATGATGACGACCAAGATGCCCACGATCGTGCTGATGAGACCTCTGTTCACAATTTCCTCCAAGGTGCTGGTCCGGGCTTGCTTCCTGCTAGCAACATAACTGGTCCAGACCGTGACCGCTGTGTGTGTGAACCTGAAATCGCGACATTCTTACCGAGGCGGCGACATGCTGCTACCAAGGAACGCCGGTGCCGATGAGTTCCACTGAGGACTGTCTACAACAGTGGGTGCCACCTGGCACTGCTTCGCCCACCTCAACTGGACACAGGAGACGCCATGAACAAGATCACGCCGTGCCTATGGTTCGACACCCAAGCCGAGGACGCGGCGCAGTTCTACACCAGCGTCTTCCCGGACTCCCAGATCCTGGAGGTGAGCCGATACGGCGACGCGGGCCCCGGACCGGCTGGGCAGGCAATGACCGTGAGCTTCGAGCTGGCCAATTCCAGGTACGTCGCGCTGAACGGCGGGCCCGTCTTCACGTTCAACGAAGCCATCTCGTTCCAGGTGGATTGCGCTTCTCAGGAGGAGGTGGACTACTTCTGGAACACCTTGTCCGACGGTGGCGAGGAGGGGCAGTGTGGCTGGCTGAAGGACCGGTTCGGAGTGTCGTGGCAGGTCATCCCGTCAGCACTGCCGACCCTGCTAGCTGACCCCGACCCGGGTAGAGCCACCCGAGCAATGCAGGCCATGCTCGGCATGCGCAAGCTCGACATCGCCGAGATGCAGCAGGCCGCGGACGCGCCCCAGCCCGCGGGCTAGGTCGCCGTCGGTTCGGATCCGGCGTCAGCTGGCGTCGAGCCTCGGCTGGATCACCTCGCGAAGGATGAGCAGGACAGCAGCTGCTACCGGAACAGCCAGCAGCGCCCCCACGACTCCAAGCAGGGTGCCGCCGATCAGCGCCGCGATAACTACGACGGCACCCGGGATGTCGACCGCCTTCTTGAAGACCCGTGGCTGAACGACATAGTTCTCGAACTGCTGGTAGAACAGGTAGAAGATCAACGCCGCGATACCGGCGCCGGGTGAGTGCACAAAGGCAACGATGGTGACGATGACGGCGGCGATGCCGGCGCCGACCATCGGGATGATGTCCAACAACGCGACGACAACAGCCAGCGCCAGCGCGTACTCGCCAAGACCGATGATCTGCAAGAAGATGAAGGACAACACGCCAGCGATCACGGCAACGACGAAGGTGCCGGAGATGTAAGCGGCGATCTGACGGAATATCTGGTCCTCGAGGTGCCGCACGTGTGCGCGTCGCGAGGCCGGCGCCAACCGATAGATCGCATTCTTGATCGTCGGCAGCGAGGCGAGGAAGTACAGCGTCAAGATCAACAACGTGACACCGGAGAACACCGCGCCGAGAACGATCCGGCCAGCTCCCAGCAGACCACCGAAGAGCTGCTGGACTAGACCGCCGGAGGTCAGGAAGCCCTGCGCCTTGGTAATGATCTGGTAGCGGTCGTTGAGACCCCGGATCTGCGGGTTGCGCAGCAGGTTCTGCAGTATCTCGGGGCCGTTGCGGACAAGGTTCGTGATCTGCTCTGAGAACACCGGAACGATCGCGAAGCCAGCGAGACCCAGCACGGTCATAACCGCCAAGAACACGATCAGCACCGCTAGTCCCCGTTTGACTCCCCGACGGGTCAGAAACTCCACCAGTGGACTCAGTCCGAGGGCGATGAACATGGCGACCACGAGCAAGATCAGCACCGACCGTGCCTGGATCGTCGCCTGTGCCAGACCGTACGCAGCCAGAGCGCCGATGGTGCCGGTGAACCCGATCCGCAACGGCGACATGGAGGTCAGGGGTGGACGGGTCCGACCGATCACGGTCGAACCAGAGCCAGTGTGTTCGGTGGCCGGGGCGCCGGTCGCGGCGCTGGTTGGGGCATTCGTCGCGGCGTCTGGCGTGCGTAGTGGTGTCACAGGAGCGTCCAGTACCCATTTCGCACCGTCGCAATCCGACCGGTCCGGGCACAGCCTGATACGGCGGCGCCCTCGGTCCCTGGTCGGCGAAGAGGAGGCTAGGGTGGACCGCACCAAGATCGAGCACAGCCGTGCGCCGGCGGATGGGTCATTCGCGGAAGTGCTGAGCTCGTCACCTGAGCAAAGGAGTGCGTTATGAAGTTGAAGAACCTGTTGCTGATCAGCAGCGGCGCCGCCGTCGGCTACGTCTTCGGTGCTCGCGCAGGACGCGCGCGCTTCGAGGAGCTGAAGACACGCGCCACCGACATCGTGCACAACCCGAAGGTCCAAGAAGGTGTGTCAACCGTAGCGAGTCGGATCAGTGAGAACGCTGACAAGATCCCCGGGCCGGCGAGCGGTCTCGTGAAGGGGGCAGCCGAGCAGGTCAAGA
>CADCUO010000200.1 GCA_902805915.1 uncultured Propionibacteriaceae bacterium
GAGACCACACCGGTCCACCGGACCGGTGTCAGGCCCCAGGGGACCGGAGAGGCACCGCACATGTCCACACAAGCGCACGACTCGGAGACGCTCTTGACTCCGGCAGAGGTGGCGGCCATGTTCCGCGTCGACCCCAAGACGGTCACCCGATGGGCCAAGGCCGGCAAGCTCAGTTCGATTCGCACCCTCGGCGGCCACCGCCGCTACCGCGAGTCCGAAGTCCGACAGCTCCTGTCGGGCGTCCTGCCGCAGCAACGCGACACCACCTGACCGTCAGTCCCGCACCACCGACCGCCAGACCCCGATCGTCTCGCGATCGGGGCCTGCTCACGTCAGTGTCCGGGATGGACGCCGAGTCCAGGCCACCACGGCGAGCGGCCAGGTGGCCTGACAGCCCGCGGCCACTCGTTCAGCCAGTCCGAGTCGGCTTCCGTCCGTACCGAGCTCGAAGGCGAACCAGCCCAAGCCGGCGAGCAGCACCGCTGCGGCAGCGATGCAGACTGCCTGGCTGAGAGCTCGCGGCACGTACTCCCCCCGACGCCAGGCAGCGGCCGGCCAGACTGCCAAGGCTCCCAACGCCACCGTGGCGACTCCCGTGTGCGCCCGCGACGAGCCGCTGTCCACCGGAAGTGGGAAGGCGGCAACCAGCACCGTCGCCGCACCTCCGATGGCCAGCAGCACTCGCCCCGCCTTGGCGGCCGGACGCAGTGCCGATGCTGTGACCAGGTGGCAGATGCCGACTCCGACCAGCGCCCCGCTCATCACCCACCGATCGTCCGAACCGTGTGCAGCGAGCTCACTGATCGTCGATGTCACCGGATCGAAGTCGGGCACCTGCCGCGCTGCGGCCAGCGTCCAGCCACCGATGAGCAGCACGGGGGCGGTCGCGGCAGATGCCAGCCCCCACCAGGCCGGGCGCGGCAGTGGAACGCTCAACGCGCACTCCCCCTGACGCCGACCGTGCTCACCTGCCAAGCGTCGGCCATTCAGCGGCTGCCGGCACCGCCTTCGGACAATACGGGCCGACGAACGGCCGGTATCCAGACGATAGGCGCTCCCAAACCGGGAGCAATTCCTACGGTGCGGACATGATCGCCTCGAAGAACAAGCTCGTGACCGCAGCAGCGACCGGGCTCGCCGCCGTCCTGTCAGCCGGCCTCTCGCTGGCTCCCGCGTCCGCGCACTCGCCCACGCAGACGCCGGGCTCACTTGCTGCTCCTAGCGCCATCTTCAAGGTGAGCTCGTTCAACGTGCTCGGGAGCAGCCACACGGTGAACAGCAACCAGTTCGAGTCTGGAACGCTGCGTATCCGCTGGGCAGCCAACCTGCTGGAACGCAACAACACCTCGGTGGTCGGGTTCAACGAGCTCCAGCAGGACCAGTTCAACACGTTCATGCGTTACACCGGTGACACCTACGGGATCTATCCCGGCGACCAGCTACTGCGGATAGACATCAACGACTCCATCGCTTGGCGCAGGAGCGAATGGGCACTCATCAGCAAGAGCACCTTCCAGATCCCCTACTTCGACGGCAACATGCGCGCCATGCCCATCGTGCGGCTTCGTCACCGAGCGACCGGGCTGGACACCTACTTCGTCAACGTCCACAACCCGGCGACCAACAAGAAGCACCCGAACTCCGACCCGTACCGCAGGCGGGCCACCACCATCGAGATCGACCTGATCAACAGGTTGCGGCTCGAGGGGCTGCCTATCGTCTTGCTCGGGGACATGAATGAGCGGGAGTACTACTTCTGCCGAATGACCGGTGAGGCACCGATGGAGGCGGCCCGAGGCGGCTACAACCGCAACGGCGAATGTGATGCGGAGAACCCGCGCTCCGTCAGCTGGATCTTCGGCTCGAGGCGTTTGGATTTCGACAACTACCGCGAGGCCGAGCACGGCCTCGTACAGCGCATCACCGACCACCGGGTTCTGTTCAGTGACGTGATCGTCGATGGGGAGAAGTTCCCCCGGGCAGTGTCTGACGTGCTCCCCGGGCGCTGAGCCCTCGCGCGAGAAGCTCCCCAGGCCGACGCTAGATCGCTGCCCGCACCGCGCTGTGCACCGCGGCGACCTGCTCGTCGTCCAGCAGTCCCAACGACGCAGCATGCTCGGCGGCTGCGCTGCTGTCGCCGACCAGCAGCATCGGGATGTCACGCGCGGTGAGCTCGTCGGTCAGCATCCGCACCTGCTGCCTGCGTGCCGGTGTCTGCGGCGGCACCTCGCGGATGTAGATGGCGCGCAGCCGAGTCGGCCGTGCCCTGGCCACTGCGGTGTAGGCCTCCGGGTCGTGCTGGCCGCTGTCGCCGACGAGGACCCAACGAAGCTGCGGATGCTGGTCGATCAGGTCGATGATGGTGCGGGACTTGAAGGCGGTGCTGTCCTCACGAAACAGCCAGGCGCCGCCGGGTCCCCAGTCGGTCATCAGCATCGGTCCGGCCGGGAACCGGTGTCGCGCCAAGAACCTCTCCAGCATGGTGTGCAGGTTCCACGCTCCGGTGGACACGTAGAACACGGGCGCACGGCCGCGGTCGCTCGCGATTAGGCCGGAGTAGAGGACTGCTGCGCCGGCAATGGCAATCCGCTTCTCCTCGGCTACCAGCAGCGTGGTCCTCAGCGCCTCGCGCAGGCGAGTGAGACCGGTGTGCAGCACCGTGTCGTCGATGTCGCTGATGATGCCGAGGCTCGCCTGCGGGTCGA
>CADCUO010000201.1 GCA_902805915.1 uncultured Propionibacteriaceae bacterium
AGCAAACAACGCCATGACTCTTGGGTTGACGTCGCCGACGTTCAGTCGCCTGAGCGGCCCAGTTCATAGAGCGGATATCTGTAGGACATGTGTCGACACTTGCAGTGCCTAGCGTTGGACGCATGATGGGGCTATCGGTGATCATTCCCTGCCACAACGTGGCCGAGTTCATAACAGAAGCCGTGTTCAGCTTGGGCAGCCTGGACCGACCAGACATTGAGTTGATCTTCGTCGACGATGCGTCAACTGACCAGACCGGGACGCTTTTGGAGCGGGTGCGCGCCAGGCACTCCAGCGTTTCAATTCTCACTCACTCCCTCAACCAAGGCGTCGCATCGGCGCGCAACACCGGCATCGACGCTGCCCAGGGTCGCTATATTGCGTTTCTTGACGCCGACGACTTTGTGGCGGTCGGCTATTTCGAGGAGCTGCTACGGCAAGCCGAACGGCTTGGCTGTGACTTCTTGCGTACCGACCACGTGCGAGTGTCTGGACGCAAGCGGACGATAGAGCGGGTCCCGTTCGGCCCACGTGGCACCAGATGTGACCCCAGGTCCGGAATCTTGCCGGTAGACCGGAAGACGTCGGTGGACTACCCGTACCCCTGGGCCGGGATCTATTCGCGCCGGCTGTTCGAACGGGGACTCCTGCACTTCACTGCAGGTCTGCATACCTGTGAGGACCGGGCGTGGAACTGGCGGCTGCATCTACGCGCGGAGTCATTCGCAGTCGTCGGGTTGACCGGAGTGTTCTATCGACGGGGCACGGCGCACTCACTGACCGCGATCACCGATCCCCGGCAGTTCGACTTCATCCCCGCCTTCGACCAGATCGTGGAGGACGTGCTGACTGACCCTGATGCTGATCGGTTGCTGCCCAAAGCACTCCGTTCCTTCAGGGCCATGATGTGCTACCACCTGAAGCGGCTTCCGGACTACCAGGCGGGCCATGCCGACACTCTTCGCACTCTCTGCCGCACTGCAGCGGACAAGCTGCCGCGGGAGCCGTTCCGGATGGTGATAGCCGATCTGGACCCGGTGCGCCGGGCGCAGATGACAGATCTGGTTGGCCGAGGGTGACCATGCTGTCCACGAGCAACTGCCAGGTGTTCGTTGTCTCAACCATGTTCGGGCTGGTGAGCGTGGTCGCGGCAGTGGATGGCGGCCTCTTTCCGGATGCAACGCGCCGGGTGCTGGTGTGCAGCAACAACACACACACTCCCGAAACGACTCCGTCGGTACCTGCGATGGACGGTTTCGGGGCCCTGAGTGCCCGGTTTGATCGGGTCGTCACCCTGAACAGCGACATTGCGCCGCTACATCCAGCTGAGTGGTCGCCACGAGCGATCGAGGCTCCGAGCTGGGAACGCTATCTGCGCCAGGCCTGGGGACTGGGATCAGATCCCATCCATCTGGTGCTGGAGAGCATCCAGGTCAGTCCAGCCCAAGCGCTGTGCCGGATCTTCCCTGATGCGGCTATCGACGTCTATGCCGATGGACTGATGGGCTACAGTCCCACTCGCACCGTGCTGCCCGGGGAGATCGGCTCCAGGATCTCGCGGCTGCTCCACCTGGACCTGGTACCCAACCTGGAACCGCTGCTGCTCTCTGAGTGGGGGGTTGATCCGGTGATCATCCCGGGCGACCGGTTCACCAAGATCATCGCCGTGATCAGCGACTCACTTCCCTTGGCGTACGACAGCTCCCGACCGGTCGCTCTCATCCTTGGTCAGTACCTCTCCGCGCTTGGGATCATGTCCGCTAAGGAGGAGCAGGAGCTGTATCTCGGCATGCTGCGCGGGCTGGTGGAGCTCGGGCATCAGATGATCATCTTCAAGCCACATCCCAGCAGCGGGCACCACCTGTCGCTCGCGATGGAGGCCGAAGCGAACCGTCTTGACGTGAGCTGCAGCGTGCTGACTGAGCCTTGGCTCGCCGAGTACCTCTTCCACCGTATGGATGTGGCACGAGTGGTCAGCTGCTTCTCCACCGGTCTGATGACAGCTTCCACCTTCTATGGTCTTCAGGTGGCACAGCTAGGGGCGATATCGCTGCTCGACCGGCTGAGTCCGTTCCAGAACAGCAACCGAATCCCAGCGACCCTGGTAGCAGACCTAATGCCAGAACTGAGATCTCTTCCAGCTGGCGACTCCCCAGCATCGATTACCGCGACCCCTCGCCTCAGGCAGCTGGTCGTCGCCGTCGGATACGCCATGCAGCCGGGCTTGTATCCCCATCTCCGGACGGCGGCCGAGAACTTCCTGGATAGTCATTTCGTGGATAATATGCGTTACTTCAAACGGCGCCGGCTCACCAAGCTGCGGCTGCCTGGCGCGCTTCCCGCGTCCACCCAGGTCCTGCGCAGGTTCCGGCCGAGCCGCGTCCTGGCCAAGCTCCAGCTCAGAGCCCGATAGATGGTGCGCGTGCTTGCAGTTTCGGACTCGGACTCCTATCTCAAGTGGAGCTCGGCCACCCTGCGAGCCCTGCCAGCGGAGTGGCACACCGAGCAGGTCGTTCTGGCGACGCCCATCACCCCCTCGCCCGCCCAGGTGCTGGCGGCGGCCGGCGCTGCCGTGCCCGTGCTTTCCTCCGCCCGCCTGGCGTGGAAGGTGATCAAGGAGAAACCCGACGTTGTGCTGCTGAGCTGCACGGGGCCGGTCGTTGAGGCGATCCTGGGACACCCATACCTGAGGTACGGTCGGCATCGACCCGTCCTGGTCACCGGTCTGCCGGGAATCAGTGTGCCGGCGACGAGAAAGGCGGTCCGGTTCCGCGCCTGCTGCGACCTGTTCGTTGTGCACAGCCATCGCGAGCGCGAGGAGTTCTCCGAGATCGCCTCGGTTCTCGCCCCAGGTCTGGTCTTCGGGCTGGCCCGGCTCCCGTTCCTGCACCAGAGCCGGCACAGCGACGGCGCCACCCGGGACACAGTGGTGTTCGCCGCTCAGGCCAAGGTGCCCGCCGACCGGGAGCATCGACGACAGGTGCTGCTCGCCCTGGCTCAGAGTCCGGCGGCTCATCCAGCGGTGGTGAAGCTCCGCGCTCGGGCGGGTGAGGAGCAGACTCACCGGGAGACCTGGCCCTATCCCCAGTTGTGGGCTGAGCTGGTCGCTGAGGGCAAGGCTGAGGCACACGCGGTGCGCTTCAGTGGCGGCTCCATGGCGGATGCGCTCAACAGAGCAGCAGGTTTTGTCACCGTGTCGTCAACCGCAGCGCTGGAAGCGATCGCGGCGGGCATTCCGTTGGTGGTCATCTCCGACTTCGGCGTCTCGGCGGAGATGATCAACACGGTCTTCCAGAAGTCGGAGGCCCTGGGTACGTTGGACGACCTCAGGAACGGTCGCTTCTTCACCCCTGATCGCCAATGGTGCTCCGTCAACTACTTCCACCGGGCCGAAGAGTCCGACTGGCTTGATCTGCTCGGGGCTCTGCTGGCTGAGCGCGGTGCTCGTGGGCTCCCCAGCCGGCCACTCCGCAGGGTCAGCCCAGCCAGAGCGCGGCTCCGCCGGCAGGCGCGGGTGATGCTTCCGCGAGGCCTGTGGCCCGCGCTCTCCCGCGCGCGGCGGTCCTATCGACGGTTGCCTTTGACCGGGTGGACTCCAGCACCAGATCACACAGCTCCCGCACGGCCCCCTTCCCTCCCGGCTGGGACAAGACCACTCGTGCCGCAGCCTGGACCTCCGGACGCGCGTCGTGAACCGCAACCGGCCAGCCAACGACTCTCATAGCCTCGAGGTCGTTGACGTCGTTACCGAGGTACGCGGCCCGGGCCGCTGCCACCTGATGGGAGTCCAGCCACGACAGTACTGCTGTGGCCTTGTCATCGACTCCTTGCAGTACCTCGACCCCCAGCTTGCGAGCCCTGGCGCTCACCACCGGGTTCAGCTCCTTGGACACGATCAACATCGGTACCCCGGAGTCACGCAGCCGCGATACCCCGAGGCCATCGCCCCTGCTCACCCGCACCGACTCGCGGCCGGTCTCGTCGACGTACGCGGTGTCTTCGGTGTGGACACCGTCGAAGTCGGTGATCACGGCGTCGACGTCCACGGCTGGTCGGGCTGGCAGCTCAGCAACCCAAGCAAGCGCATCCGCGAGGACCAGGTCATGCGCTGAGTCGATCTCGATCGCAGTCAGCTGAGGGACCTCGACCACAGCGGTGCAGCCGAAGAACCGATGACGCGACGTGCGGAAACCGGCTACGGCCATGGCATAGAACGCCCCCGTCTCCTTGAAGTGGGGCCGCCGGTCCTGGCGTCGGGGACGGAGCGCCGCGTCGTGGTTCTGTCCCACCATCGCACCCGCTCCCGGTGCGGTGGACGGATCTGCGTCCCGCCACAGGAACTCATGCGTCGCAACGCCGGAGAAGGCTGTGTCGGCGCGTCCCTGCCGAACCATCGTGACGGCGGCATCCAGATCGGCAGGGTTGATGAAAGGACTCGTGCATTGCACGAAGACCAGCACCTCGGGATGGACGTTCCGGTCGGCTAGGTGGTCAAGACCATGGAGCAGAGCCGCCTCGGATGATGTCGTGTCCTGGGCGAGCTCTGACGGTCGCAGGATGGTTCCAGCGCCGGACTGTCTGGCGGCCTCGGCAATGGCCGCATCGTCTGTGCTCACGAACACGGCGTCGACCAAGGTCGAGCGCAGCGCAGCTGAGACTGCCCGTGCAATCAGCGGGATCCCGCCCACCGGGCGCATGTTCTTGCCCGGTACACCCTTGGACCCGCCCCGCGCGGGGATGATGCAGACGACGTGAATCGGGCGCTCACCAGCGGTCATGTCCAGCAACGTAGCCAGCAGACCTTTCCAGAACGTGAACCGCAGGTGTCGTCTGCCGACCGCGATGGCGATGCGACGAAGGCTGCTGTCGTGACCGCCGTTGTGTCCCAGACGGGACCTTGTCTTGCGCACCCAGCCGGTTGCAGATGTGTTAGTGACTAACATATGCGGTAAGGGAGGGGCGGGACAATGAGCGATGTACTAGTCGCCGGCGCCGGACCGACGGGCCTGACGCTGGCGTGTGACCTGCTCGCGAGCGGTGTCTCGGTCCGGGTCGTCGATGCCGCGCCAGGGCCGGCTCGCACCTCTCGGGCGCTCGGCCTGCAGCCGCGCGGAGGTGAGGTACTGGATCGGGCGGGTGCGCTGGCCGATGTGGATCAATGGTCCATACCCCTGCGCAAGGTAGCCATCGATCTCGGCGGACGATCCGCTGCTGTGCTGCAGGTGGGACGGCGGACGGCCCTGGTCACCCGCCCCGCCCGGCTGGTCTCCCAAGCTGAGGTCGAGGCTGGCCTTAGACGTCGGCTGGCACAGCTCGGTCAGACCGAGGAGTGGAACCTGGGTGTCGTCCGCGCCGGCCAGGGCGAGGACCAGGTGACGGTCGGGCTATCTGATGGCTCCACAGCTCGCTGCGCATGGCTGGTCGGATGCGACGGCGCGCACAGTCGCGTACGCAAGCTCGCCGGCATCGGCTTCCCCGGAGTGCAGATCATCGAGCGGTTCCTGCTGGCCGACGTGCACGCGGACCTGCCGGCACCGCGCGACAGCGCCTCGGTGTGGCTGCACGGCGACCAGATACTCGCCGCCTTCCCGCTCCCCGGGCTAGATCTGTGGCGGTTGATGGCTCCGGCTCCACCGGGCACTCCTGAAGGGCTGAAGTCCGCCGCGATCGTTGACCTGCTCTCTGCTCGGCTGTCAGAGCGGGCCGGATGGCCGAGCTCCCGGATCGTGGCGACAGAGTGGACCTCGGTGTTCAAGATCCAGCGACGCCTCGCCGACCGCTACCGCGAGGGTCGGATCCTGCTTG
Organism: uncultured Propionibacteriaceae bacterium; assembly: GCA_902805915.1. Classification (GTDB taxonomy): domain Bacteria; phylum Actinomycetota; class Actinomycetes; order Propionibacteriales; family Propionibacteriaceae; genus Microlunatus. Next base: position 5,806 of record CADCUO010000201.1, read on the forward strand.
CCGGGGACGCCGCGCACATTCACAGCCCCCTCGGCGGGCAGGGCATGAACACCGGTCTCGGCGACGCCGAGAACCTTGCCTGGAAGCTGGCGCTGGTCGCATCTCACCGGGCCGAGCCTTCTTTGCTCGACAGCTATGAGCTGGAGCGGCGACCGATCGCCGCCGACGTGCTGAGCTCCACCAGTGCGCTGACCAGAATGGTCGTCGGTGAGAGCACGCTGGCCCGGGTCCTTCGTGACCGGCTCTTCGTGCCGCTGCTGCATAGACCAGCGGTGCAGCGTCGCATCTGGGAACATGCCTCCCAGCTCAAGGTGACCTACCGCTGTGGACCGTTAGCCGGCAACACCTGGACGCGGTTCCGCACCCGGCCACAAGCCGGGGACCGGGTTCCGGACTGGAGCTGCCGGCACGGTGACGGCACCGTCACCCGACTACACGCCGAGCTAGGCAGTCGGTGGGTGCTGCTGACACCCTCATCGCCACCCATGGGCGCGACACAAGCTCTGATGCAGTGCTCAGAGCTGGTCCGACGCAGGCTGGGTGCTGACCTCGTCACCGTCCTCACTACCGACCGGTTAGATCGGAACAGCGCAATGCTGGTGCGTCCCGACGGCCATCTGGGCTGGCGCGGCGCTCCATCAGCAAGCTCGGTCGACCGCTGGCTCACCAGGGTGTTGGGCGTAGACCCCACGTCTCAGCCCGCCGCCGAGACGCCGATCAATGCCGGACCTTTGTCGTGAGCTCTGCCCCGCGTTCCATGAGCCCGCGCCGAGTTCGATGAGTGCGACACCGCCCCGGCCACCTGGCCTGGGCCAGCGAAAAAAAGCTGAGACGCGCCGCCGCATCCAGGAAACCGCCCTCGCGCTGTTCCTCAGCAAAGGCTACGAGGCGACCACCGTTGAGGAGATCGCTGCGACGGCTGGCGTGTCCCATATGACTTTCTTCCGTAACTTCCCGACGAAGGAGTCCGTCGTGGAGAGTGACGACTACGACCCCTTCATCGTCCAGCTGATCCGGGCCCGGCCCACCAATGAGGATCCGGTGACTGCACTTCACCGGGCGTTGGTGGCAGGAGTCGCCGCGGTGGGCAGCACCCAGCGTGAAGTCCTCCTAGCCCGCACGCGGCTCCTGCTCACCACGCCGGCACTGCGGGCCCGCATGGCCGACAACCAGTTCGCCACCGAACGTCTTTTCACGGACGCGCTCACCTCCCGCGGGCAGCACTACAGCACCTTCGAGCTTCGGGTCCATGCCGCCGCAGCGCTGGGTGCCCTCACGGTGGCCCTCAGCACCTGGGTCGAGTCCGACGGCGATCTGGACCTGACATCGCTGGTTGAACAGGCGCTCACCCTCCTGCAGCCAGCAACCCAGGCGAAGCCAGCACCAATGCGTTGAACTGACCGTCATCGGGACTGATGCGGTGTAGCGCTCCCGGCTGGGGGTACATCGCAGATAGTCCAATCTCAACTACACAAGGAGCACGACCATGTCAGATCAGCCGCGCATCACCGACGACAGCCTGCAGGTTCGTCAGCTCAGCCACTACCAGTTCAGCTGGACCGCCGGTGAGTCGGGCCAGCCAGGAATGTGGACACTGCAGCTGGTTCTGGATGAGGGCGCCTGGGAAGAGGTGCTGACCATCACCCCCGACGACGCCGACAACCTGCAGGACGTACTGCAGAACACCAGCAAGGTGTTCTACGACGTTCGCCGGCGGGTGCTCATGTTCGGCGTCACCAAGGCTGGAAGCTAGTCGCATAACGCAGGGACACCTGACCGTCGCCCGCTTCCCGTCGCGATGAAGGCCTCAGTGAGGTCGGCACCCGGGGCAGCGGGCGACGTCGGCTGGAGGTCCCGACTCAGCTGTCAGGGTGACGCCGCCGACTTCACGCGTGCGGGCCAGCCCTTAGGCTTGCTCCATGACCGAAGCGATGCCGGCCCCGGTTCCCCGCCTTGCCTGGGGTTGGGGGCTCGCCTCCATCCATGACTCCGGCCAAGTACTTGACACCTACTTCCCCGATCCCCAGCTGGGGACTGCGCCTCAGTCTGCGGCCCCTCCGGAGCTGAGCGCAGCCGCCGGCCGGGACGACGTGCGCAAGGTTGTGACCGAGTCGGTCAAGATCGAGATCGACCTCGATGCCGCGCCCGCCGGTACCTGCGACGCCTATCTGCGGTTGCACCTGTTGAGCAGCCGGCTGGCGGCCCCCCGGACCATCAACCTCGACCAGATCTTCGCCTCGCTGCCGAATGTGGTGTGGACGTCGGCAGGACCGTGTGCGGTGGACGGCTTCGAACACGTGCGCACCGCCCTGCGTACCAGCCAACGCCACGTCACGGTCTTCGGCGTGGACAAGTTCCCACGGATGGTGGACTACGTGCTCCCGAGCGGGGTACGGATCGCGGCAGCGGACCGGGTCCGGCTAGGTGCCCACCTTGCCGAGGGAACCACTGTGATGCACGAAGGCTTCGTCAACTTCAACGCGGGCACCCTCGGAACCTCCATGGTCGAGGGTCGGATCTCCGCTGGTGTGGTCGTCGGCAAGGACTCCGACGTGGGCGGCGGCGCCTCCATCATGGGTACGCTCTCCGGTGGTGGTACCCAGGTCATCTCAATCGGCGAGCGCTGCCTCCTCGGCGCCAACTCTGGCATCGGCATCGCGCTCGGCGATGACTGCGTGGTGGAGGCGGGCCTGTACGTGACCGCCGGCACCAAAGTGACCATGCCCGACGGCTCGGTCGTCAAGGCTGTTGAGCTGTCCGGTCACAGCTCGCTGCTCTTCCTCCGAAACTCGGTCACCGGAGCTATCGAGGTCCGAGGCAGGCAGGGCAAAGCCGTTGAGCTGAACGCCGCTCTGCACGCCAACTAGTCCATGGCAAGTCGTGCACCGGCGCGTGCCGTCGGTTGTCTGGTGATGGCGGTCGTCGTGCTCGCTGCCCTGGGGGTGGGGGCATTCCTGTGGCGGCAGCAGGGCGATCTGGTCACGCCATTGCTCGCACAGCAGCGTTGCGTCGCGGATGCAGCCGACGCGACCGTCACGATTGATCTTGAGCAGGCGCACTTCAGCTCCATCATCGTCGGGTTGTCGATCAAGCGCGGGCTGGCGCCGCGGGCGGCCTCCATCGCAATGGCTACCGTCTATCAGGAGACCGACATCCGCAACCTCGACTACGGGGACCGCGACTCAGTGGGGCTGTTCCAGCAGCGTCCATCGCAGGGGTGGGGAACCGTGGAGCAGCTGATGGACCCCTACTACGCGACCAACAAGTTCTATGACGAGCTGGTCAAGATCAACAACTGGGAGACCGACGACATCAATGACGTCGCCCAGAAGGTCCAGCGCAGTGGATATCCGGAGGCCTACCGTGATCATGAGACCGACGCTCGGTCACTCGCCAGCGTGCTGACCGGTGAGTCCACTGCCGGGTTCAGCTGCCTGGACAAGACAGACGCCGAGGGCGACGCCGCTGGCCTGGCCCGCTCATTGAAACGGACCTTCGGGTCTGTGGCGGTCCGTCGGAACGGCACGATGATCACCATCAATCCCGGCAGCACCCGGTTGGGCTGGGCGTATGCACACCATGCGGTGGCCAACTCCTCCTATTTCGGTGTGACCGACGTCCAGATCTCCGACCAAAGATGGCGCACCAGCACCGAGACGCTGCCAGAGTGGTCAGCTGCTACTCCCGCCTCTGACACCGGGTCGGTCGAGATCACCGTACGGTGACCGGAGCCGGTGGAGGTACTGCCCACGCGGGATAGCGTCAGCCGACCAGCCGCTCTGCGGCCGCATCGACCCGCTCGTCGGTCGCTGTCAGCGCCACCCGGACGAACTGTCCGGCGGCTGCGCCATAAAAGTCACCGGGCGCCACCAAGATGCCTAGACCTGCCAGGAAGTCCACCGATGAACGCCCCGCCTCACCCCGAGTCGCCCACAGGTACAGCGATCCTTCGGAGTGCTCGATGGTGAACCCTCTTGCCTCCAGCGCTGGCCGCAACCGAGCCCGCCGGGCCAGGTAGCGGCTCCGCTGCTGCTCCACATGGCTGTGGTCGCCGAGCAGCGCGATCATCGCGTCCTGAACGGGGCGCGGCACGATCATGCCAGCATGCTTGCGTACGGCGAGCAGCTCACCGATCAGCTCTGGGTCGCCAGCGACGAACCCGGCACGATACCCGGCCAGGTTGGACCGCTTCGACAATGAGTGCACAGCCAGCAGACCCGCGGTGCTGCCGTCGTTGATCTTGGGGTGGAGCACCGAGACCGGGTCTGCTTCCCAGCCGAACTCTGCATAGCACTCGTCAGAGGCCACCACCGCACCTCGCTCCCTGGCCCAGCGGACCCGCTCGGCCAGCACGTCGGGGGCGAGCACCTCACCGGTCGGGTTTGAGGGTGAGTTGAGCCAGACCAGCGCCGGACGGATATCACCCAGTGCAGCCGGGTCGTCAGCAGCGACCACCTGGCAGCCCGCGATCGCGGCTCCGACCGCATAGGTCGGGTACGCCATGCTGGGGATGACCACCAGGTCGGATGAGCCTAGACCGAGCAGAGTGGGCAACCACGCCACCAGCTCCTTGGTGCCGATGACCGGCAGGGTGTCGGCGGGGGCTACCTGCTCCGCCCCCCATCGGCGTGACAGGTAACCGGCCATGGCGTCGCGCAGCTCAGGTGTGCCAGCAGTCAGCGGATATCCGGGACTGTCTGCTGCGTTGGCGAGCGCCGTCATCGCCAGCTCTGGCGTCGGGTCGACCGGGGTCCCTACCGAGAGGTCGACGATGCCGCCCGGGTGCGCCGTCGCGGTCGCCTTGGCGCCGGCGAGGGTGTCCCACGGGAAGTCCGGCAGCGTCGACGCAGGTCTCACTCCCTGTGCTTTTGCCCTCACTCCTCGTGCTCTTGCGGGGGCAGCGCCTCGATCAACGGGTGGTCCTTGTCAATCACGCCGACCTTCGCGGCACCGCCAGGTGAGCCGATCCCGTCGAAGAAGTCGACGTTGGCGGTGTAGTAGTCCTTCCACTCCTCCGGCGTGTCGTCTTCGTAGAAGATTGCCTCCACCGGGCAGACAGGCTCACACGCGCCGCAGTCCACACACTCGTCGGGATGGATGTAGAGCATCCGCTTGCCCTCGTAGATGCAGTCGACAGGACACTCCTCGACACATGCCCGGTCCTTAAGGTCTACGCACGGCTGGGCTATGACGTAGGTCACGGCTGATACTCCTTGGGTGTTGATGCACGGCCCGGTCGATTCGGTGGGTCGTACGTTGGAAGGTCTAGTATCGCGCCTCTGCCCCGGCTCTGCGAAGGTACCTCGGCCAATGGACCCCGTTGACCGCATCACCCCACCCGTCACCATCGGTGACCGGCTGGTGCTGCGTACCTTGCTCCCGGACGGGTCCGCCACCGACGTGATCGGCTGGGTGGCGCAGCTGGGTGAGGACCAGGTGACGGTGGACGGTCTCCACAGCCGCTCGAGTGTGCAGCGAGCTCGGGTTGTCGCCGCCCGACGGCTTCCCGCGGCGTTGGGCGGCCCGGGACCGCTGCGTACCAGCCCAGCCGAGCTTGAGCAGATCTCTCTGCCGGGGTGGGTGGCCCACACTGAGCCGTTGGGCGACTGGACGCTGCGCGCCGGCGGTGGGTTCACACGTCGGGCCAACTCCTGCTTGGCCGTGGGCGACCCCGGGATGCCCATCGCCGAGGCTGCCGACCGGGTGGTCGGCTTTGCCGCGGCCAATCTGATCCCACCACGAGTGCAGGTAGTGAGCGGCTCCGAGGTGGAACGACAGCTGAAGGCGCTCGGGTGGCATGAGGTCTACGTCAGCACCGACGTGTTGGGCATCCGGCTCGTCGACCTGCTGGGCGACCGTCGTCCGCACCCGGACGTGGAGGTGACGACGTCGCTGGAGAGGTCATGGGAGGTGGCGTACCGGGTGAGCCGCCCCACCGATGCCGATCCGGAGGTGGTGCGGTCCATTCTCGACGGCCAGCCTCCTCGGGCCTTCGGTCAGGTACGGGTCGACGGCGATGTCATCGCGATCGGCCGTGGACAGGTGAACCGGGCCTGGCTGGGTCTCGCTGCTATCTGGACCGCGCCCAGCCATCGGGGACGGGGGTGGTCGACTCAGCTGATGGTCGCCCTTGGGCACTGGGCCGCTCGACAGGGCGCCCGGAACGCCTATCTGCAGGTGGCCTCCGAGAACAGGGCCGCACACGATGCCTACCTTCGGGCCGGGTTCGTGCTGCACCACTCCTACCGTTACCTGGCGCCGACATGATCTGCCCGTTCAGCCGCAGCGGACCTCGTCGGTGGGTGCGTACCGCCAGGAGAACTTCTCGGTCTTGACCACCTTGCCGCCGGAGTAGAACAGCCGGGAGTACTTGACGTCGAAGCCGGGCACCGCGCTCATCGGCTGGCACTTGGGGCTGGTGTCGACGATGCTGCGTCCACTGGTGAAGTTGGACCTCTTGGGCTTCGACGACTCGACCTTGTCGTAGGTCTTGGTGGACCACATCCGGACCGTGATCGATCCGCGCTTGCCGGGCTTGGCCTTCACCACCTTGGCCTCCACCAGCACGCCGTACTTGGTGTCGTTGCCGAACTTGAGGTCGAGGTTCGGCCACGCCACAGTCGCCTCCCGGCCCGGCGGGTACCGGTCGATGTAGAGGGTATGCGGCTGATGCTCGATGTCTTTGAGACCCGCGAAGAACATCGCGTTGAAGGTGGTGGTGGCGCTTTGGGAGACGCCGCCGCCGAGCTCCAGGCGGAACTTGCCGCCGGTGATGATGTTGCCCTCGGTAAATCCGTTGGCCTTGGTCCGTTCTCCGACGATGCCGTTCAGGGAGAACGTGTCGCCAGGCTTGAGCAGGGTCTGGTTGATCAGCTCGGCGGCTCGGCTGATGTTGACGTTGCGATAGCTCGCGTACGGGAAGTAGGTGGTGAACTTGCCCGTGACCTCTTTGATGCCGAGCTTCTCAGCATCTGCGGTGCTGAACTTCGCCTTGGCACCCCTGAGCTCGACCGAGACGGTCCGCTCAGTGCCGGACTTGGTCAGCGCCGGCTCGACTGCCTTGACGAGGTCCTCCCTCGATACGTCTGTGCCATCCACCGCTGGGATCACCGTGGGCTTGCCGTCCACCAACCGGACGGTAGCGTCCCTCGGCTTGGTCCGCTCGATCTTCTCCAGCGCCCCCTCCGCTCCCTCGAACAGCTTCGCGCCGTCCAGCGCGGCTGCCAGGGTCCCGTTCTGCGGCTGGAAGGTCAGTGCGTTGCCGATCATGGCGGGGGTCAGCTCCATGGAGCCGGCACGCCCCGCTTGGACCGTGATCGGCGCGGCCACCGCAGGCTTGACGAACTCCCGCACCACCGTGGACACCTCGTCGTCGGTGACCTCGGGCTCAGCGACCTCGGCGGGAAGTTCGACGGGCCCGGAGTCGGTGAGATAGCTGCGCTGCAGCTTGTCGGCAGCGGGGCTCTGGTCCAGTCGGACGCCCGCCTTCGCCTTGGTCACCACCGGGGTGGAGCCGTCTATTTTCAGCGTTGCGTCTTTCGGGGCGGCGTCGTGCTCGGCCGCCAGCGCAGCCACTGCAGCGTCGAGCTTTCTGGAGTCCACTGACGGCACCACGGTGGTAGGTCCACCTCCGGTGAGGACCTGCCAGATATGCCGCGGGTCCAGGCTCCTCCCGCCACCGGCTTGCTCGACGGTCTTGGAGTAGTCGATCGACAGTCCCGCTTGCGCCGGCTTCACCTCGTCGGTGGTGTTCTTGATCTTCACCGTGATCGGTTCTTCCGCCCGCTCCTGGAACTCGGCGCTCAGCCTGTCGGCGGCGGTCTTCCGGTCCAGCCCACCGACGGCCACCCCGGAGATCTCGGCATCCTTGGGCATCCTGTCCCCAGCGATCAGGTAGCCGACCGCGTACAGGACTGCTGCGGCCAACAGCAGAATCCCAACCAGCACGCCGAGGACCTTGCCGGCCCCGCGCCTGCGGCGCTGTCTGGGCAGGCTGTCGTCGGCCGCGGGGGCTCGGCCGGGGGAAGAGGTGCTCACAAGAGGCCTAACGTCGGTCAGGAGAAGGTCAGGAGTAAGTCCCTCGATGGTACGTCAGTGGCCGTGTCGCACCAGAGTCACGGCCGGTGGCTACCACCTGTCCGACCACGATGGTGTGGTCACCGCCGTCGTGTTCGGCGTACGTCACGCAGTCCATCCATGCCTGGGCGCCGAGAAGTACAGGAGAGCGCGAATGTGGGGCGAGCACGTGTGGGACGCCTTCGAACTGCGTCATCAGGTCACGACCGCTGTGGCTGAAGTGTCGGGCGAGCTCGACCTGGTCGCTGCTCAGGATGGACACCGCCCAGACGCCGGCCGACGTCACGGCCTGGTAGAAGCGACTCCTCTTACCGACGCAGACAAGCACCAGCGGGGGAACCAGCGACACCGACGAGAAGGCTGTTGCCGTCATGGCATGGGGAACCCCCTGCCATCGGCTGGTCACCACCGTTACGCCGGCGGCAAACTCTGCCATGACGCTGCGTAGCGCCTCCGCCGGAACGCCAACCGCGTCGACGGACTGATGCTCCTGCACCGCCGGCTAGTCCAGTCCAGCGAAGATGTCTGTGGCCCAGCCCTGCCCAGCGTCCGATTCCCGTGGGAACGGCGTTCCAGCAGCCAGTCGGAAGTGCTCCTGGCCCCAGGCGTCGTCGCCGAAGTTGTCGGCCATGGCGAAGAACGGGCCGTCCAAGGCGATCTGGGTGGCATGGGCCCGCATGGCGTTCATCTTCTGCTCGACGCGCTCCCGCCCATCGACGACACAGTCGATGTCATGGTCAGAGGTCACCATCGGCGGCATCGGGCCGTCCGGATCGAACCCCTTCCAGGTCTCGAAGTCCCCCACGTTGCGAAACGCCCGGACGCTCTCCCTCATCCGGCTCTCACTGATCGCTGTCCAGAGCACCCGCGGAACAGTCCATGCTTCACCGAGGTCTGCTCGGTATGAACGGACACCGGCAAGCAGGTACGCGTACATCGCCACCCGGTGGGCCTGGATATGGTCGGGATGCCCGTACCCACCCAGCTCGTCGTAGGTGATCAACACCTGCGGCCGGCGGGAACGGATGATCGGCACCAGCTCGTTGGCCGCCTCCAGCAGGTCGGCGGTCCAGAATACGCCGGGGCGGAGCTCCGCGCGGGCGATCGCCAGTCCCCTGTGGTCGTATGCCATACCGGAGTCTCGGTAACGGCCGTCGCCGCCCAACCGGAGAAAGTCAGTGATGCCCAGCTCGGCCATCGCCTGGGTCAGCTCGCCGAGCCGGTGGTCGCCCAGCAGGTCCTCCCGGTGCGACGCCAGATGGCCGAGGGAGTCGACCAGCACCTCACCTTCCTCACCCAGGGTGCAGGTGACCAGCGTCACGGCAGCGCCGGTGGCGGCGTACTTGGCCATCGTCACCCCGGTGCTGATCGTCTCGTCGTCGGGATGAGCGTGCACCAGCAGCAGACGCTGGTCGGCCAGAGCGGGAGCGGCGGAAGTCACGGCTTCAACCATACGGCGCTTCGCCGACGGCTCAGACGGTTGACCACCCTCCATCGAGCGGCCGGGTCAAAGGACGACACCACCTCTGCGAAGTTGCAGGCCCCTCCGATGCGTCCGAACAGCGAGGCGGCCGCTGCTCGACGGAGTGCCAACAGCCCAGTCAGCCGCCGAACCGCTCCAAGGACTGCACGCAGCGGCGCAGTCGGTCCGTCCCGTCGATGAGCGAGCGCCGTATCGGCGTTGCCACATCCCCTCTGGCCAACGTCTGCTCGGCCAGCTGCAGCGTGGAGCGCGACGTGGCCGAGGAGGGATAGGCCAACGAGGCGACCCGACCCAAGGCCCACCCGGTACGAAACGTTGCGGTACTGGGGATCTCGGCGAAATAGGCCGGGACGAAGGGAGCCGTGAGCTCGACCTGGGTGGGGACGAAGAACCCCTGGGCGGTGGCATACACCTCATACGCACTGGCAGCCGATGGCTTCATCAACAGCTCCCAGGCGGCCTCCTTCGCTGCCGTGGTGGGCAGCCGAGCCCGGGCCTGAGCAGCGTGGACGTGGGCTGAAGCCGATGGGTCGTCACGCAGCGCCTCCTCGATGAGGTCCGAGTCTGGGGTCAGGGTGCAGAGCCGGTCGATGATCGCCCAGGTGATCTCGGAGTCGAGTGTCACGCCCTCCGGCGTACCGAAGCGGAGCCACCCGTACAGCTCATCGGGATCATCGTTGCTGCGGATGGCGATCCTGAGCGCAGCGAGCTGCCGATCCGAGCCAGCCTCAGCGGCTGCCATCACGGCGTCAGCGACGGCGTTGACGGCGCTTGTGCGCCGCATCCGATGCTCCGCAGCTGTGAAGCGACCTGCCAGGTCATCGACGGCGAACTGGAGGACCGAGCCGAGGACCGCATCTGAGGTCTCTGACTCCACAGCCGCGCAGATTGCTTCCAGGGCGGACCCCGGGTCCAGTTCGGCATCGCGAACCGCGTACCTGATGGCATTGAAGATCACCACCCGGGCCGGGGAGTCGGTGAGGCGTGGCAGCGTTGTGAGGGCCGACGGCCAGTCCCCGAACCTGATCTTTGCCCAAGTCTCGTCGGCTGCGTCAGGTACGAGCAGCGCAGTGGATGCAGCGAGCTCGATCTCCACCGGTTCAGCCCCCAGGGTGAGCGGGGTGGCGGACAGCAGCGCACCAGAGGCGTCGTACGCCGCTGCTGTCATCGCGTGGCTGCGGTCGGCTGGAGCAGCTGCGGGCACGGTCCGGCTGATGCGTGCGATCGACCCGAAGCGTTCTACGTCGACCCGGTCCATCCCCGAGGTCCGAAGCCAGTGCTGCGCCCAGGCATCCAGCCCAGCGGCACCGGCTCGGGTCCAGGCGGTGATCAGGTCAGCGAACTGGGCGTTCCCGAAAGCGTGCCGGTCAAAGTAGTCGCGCAGGCCATCGAAGAAGACATCGTCGCCCAGGGCAGACACCAGCTGCCTGAGCACGGCGGCGCCCTTGGCGTAGGAGATGCCGTCGAAGTCCTGCAGCGCCGCCTGGGCGTCGGCGGATCCATTCCCGGCTACCGGGTGGGTGGACGGTGACTGGTCGGCGACGGCACCCCAGTCCTTCCGGACGATCCCGAACTCGGCCCACAGCGGGTAGCGGGTGGAGTCAGCACAGCGGTGTGCCACATACTCCGCGAAGGACTCGTTCAGCCACAGGTCGTCCCACCAGCGCATGGTGACCAGGTCGCCGAACCACATATGCGCCATCTCGTGGGCGATCAGACCAGCGCGGCCGGCCCGCTCGGCGGCCGTCGCCCTCGCCCGGAAGATCAGCTGGTCGCGCACCGTGACGCAGCCCGGGTTCTCCATCGCCCCGGCGTTGAACTCGGGGACGAACGCCTGGTGGTACTCCCCGAACGGGTAGCGCACACCGAAAACGCGGTGATAGTAGTCGAATGCCGCTTTCGTCACCTCGAAGATGTCTGGGGCCTCCGCTTGCAGCGCATCCCTGAGAGAGGCACGGACATGCAGCGCCAGCGGGATGCCGTCGTGGGAGTCGAAGACCGAGGCATAGGGGCCAGCTACCAAGGTGGTGTAGTAGGTGGAGAGTGGATGCTCCGGGCTGATCCGCCACCATCCTGGCTTGACCAGCTGGCTCGGCGCGTTGCCCACCACAGTCCAGTGCTCGGGTGCCCGTACGTCCCACTGGTACTTCGACTTCAGGTCTGGCTGGTCGAAACAGGCGAACCAGCGAGGACCTGCATCCAGGAAGCTCATGGCATACAGGTAGGTCTGCTGGTCCATAGGGTCCACGTGGCGGTGGAGACCCTCCCCATCGCTGGAGTAGCTCATCACTCCGTCCACGACCAGAACGTGCGCACCGGCGGTCAGCGAAACGGGGAGCCGTCCGCGATTCCACGTGCTGATGTCCAGCGCCGTTCCGTCCAGGGTGGCCATGCCAAGCTCAGCACCCTTGAAGTCGAGGAAGGTTTCGGCCCGCGGGACTACGCAGTCGAACTCGATCGTGGTGCGCGAGGTGAAGGTGTCTCCAGGTGCGGTCAGGTCCAGCTCGACCCGCGTCTGTCGGACCTGCAACAGTGCAGCGCGGTCTTCGGCCTCGGTCCGCAGCAGGCTGACCTGGTCGGTCTGGCTGAACATGGGCTCGAACCTACCCGCACTGGAGCCGTACTGCAGCCGCCCGCTCTCACCTCGCCGGTGCTCGACTGGCTGGGCCGGAGCGCGCGACGTGATGGTGATGCGCCACGATGAAGCAATGACTGTGACCGTTCGCGCACTGCAAGCCGACGACGCCGACGTTGCGCGGCGCCTCGGCGAGGAGGCCTTCGGTGTGCCAGTCACGCCGCCGGGCGAACCTGCCTCGATCGACCAGGCCGGCTTCCACTGGTACGGCAGCTTCGCCGGCGGGGTGCTGGCGGCGCGGATGATCGACAGAGAGTTCGACTCCTACTTCGGCGGTGCGGCCGTTCCCACCTGTGGGATTGCCGGGGTGACGGTTGCCGCGGAGTTCCGCTCCCGTGGCCTGCTTTCCGCGCTGTTCACTGAGACGTTGGGGGCTGCGAAGGAGCGAGGTGCGGCGGTGTCGACGTTGTTCCCCACCGCGCCTGCAATCTATCGACGTTTCGGGTACGAGCTGATCTCGAGCTTCGACACAGTCCAGGTGCCGACGCATGTCCTCGCTTCCGTACCGGCCTCCGGCGCGGTCGAGGTACGGCGCGCGCACCCAGCCGACCTGGATGCCATCCGTACGATCTATGACGTCTGGGCGCAGGAGCAGAACGGTCCGTTATCCCGCCGTGGCATCTCCTTCGACGACTCCGCTGCAGATCTGCTGGACAGACCGGACGGGGTGAGCGTGGCCGTCGACCCGGCCGGGACAGTGTCGGGGTTCGCGCGCTGGAGCCGCGGTCAAGGCTACGGCGACGAGGCAAGCCTCACGGTCGTCGACCTGCTCGCCACCTCCGCGGACGGGTACCGCGGGCTGTTGCGGACTCTAGGCTCCTTCTCCAGCGTCACGGCCAGGACCAGGATCGACACATCCGGCAACGACCTGGTCCGGCTGTTCGTCCCCAGCGCCCACTGGGAGATCATGCATGCAGCGCCGTACATGCTGAAGGTGCTGGATGTCTGCGCCGCTCTGGACCGACCTTGCCTGCCGGGCTTGACTGCCGACCTGACCTTCATGCTCGCCGGGGACTTCCTGGCCGGGAACAACGGCGGCTATGTGCTTGAGCTGGCCAACGGCCGAACTGGGTGCAGCCGGGCCTCCACCGTGGAGGCTCAGCAGCCGAGGACCTTCACCCCCGCCGGGCTGGCGCAGATGTATGCCGGAGCGCAGTCAAGTGCCAACCTGCGGGTGGCCGGACACCTAAGCGGTGGGGACCCAAACCAGGATCTGGTCTGGGATGCGGTGTTCGGCGGCCGCCAGACCCACATCAGAAACTTCTTCTGAC
>CADCUO010000202.1 GCA_902805915.1 uncultured Propionibacteriaceae bacterium
CGATCTAGGCACACAGCCGCGACAGTGCTGCTTATTTTGGGTGTGCCCGAACGGACGGTGATGGGCATCATTGGCTGGTCGAGCACGGCCATGGATGCCCGGTACCAACATCTGACCAACCCGATCCGACGTCAGGTCGCAGGCCAGGTGGGCGGCCTGCTCTGGGTAGGTTGAGAGGGCGATGACGAATACTACTGAGACCAAAGTGAGACCACAACTCGGAACGCCGCTGGCCCCCTATCGGGCCGAGCGGCGTTCCTCCTAGTCGCAGCGGCGGAGGATAGGGGATTCGAACCCCTGAGGGCTTGCACCCAACCCGCTTTCCAAGCGAGCGCCATAGGCCACTAGGCGAATCCTCCGCGCGGAAGATTACCGGTCGGGCGACGGAACCGCGAACTGAGCCGGTCGGGGGACGTAAGCCAGCGAAGCTGGCGCCGCGTTGGGCGTCGTCCGGCGAAGCCACAGCGGCGAGCAGGGCCTGGATCCCGTACACTCTTCCTCGGTCCCTCGCGTGGCGATACCTCACCCAACTCCCCCAGGGTCGGAAGACAGCAAGGGTAAGTGAGCTCTTTCGGGTGCGCGAGGGGCTTTTTCACTCCTATAGGACGCCCTGCCGTCGCAAGATCGTCTCCAACATTGGCCGACCGGCGTTCCTGGCGAACACATCGGCACGTAACCCGGCGGTCCGGGCGCCGGCAACGTTTTCCTCGTTGTCGTCGACGAACAGAATCGACGCAGGGTCAGTTCCCAGCACCTCTGCGATAGCGGTGAAGTAGGCGGGGTCGGGCTTCGCCAGCCCAAGGTCACACGAGTAGAACTGGCGGTCGAACACCTGGTCGTAGCCGAGATTGGCCCGCATTACCGCGGCGCGTCGGCTCTGTTGGTTGGTAGCCAGGCAGCACTGCAGACCTGCGCTGCGTAGATCCTGAACAGCCTCGATCATGGTGGCATCGGGAACGATCCGCGTCGACGGGGCAAGCACTGCATCGGCGCTGGCTGAAACATCGAAACGCCGCAGGACGGCACTCATGGCGTCGGCGAAGTCCGTACGGCCAGTCATGGTGGGCCTCTCAGCCACGAAGATCTCGTACAAGAAGGCCGGTCCATCGGTAGCGGCACGTGAACCCAGGAAGCTGGTCATCGCGTGCTCCCAGCCCGGCTCGATGCTTTGCAGCACGCCGTCAGCGTCGAACAATATGGTTGAGACTGTGTCACTCCGAAACGCTGCGGTCACCGGAGCATCCTCGCACCGCCGATAGGGTCAGCCCAGTGGGAGGCGTCAGGACAGCCGAAGACGCGGCTAGAAGTGTCTGCATCAGAGACTAGGGTTCTGCTGTGGAGGAAGTCATGCTGGACGAGCCGCTCGAAAGCACCCAAGACGAGGTGCTCTTCGAGTCCGCGCCGACCAGCACCGGTACTCCTCCCGCTCATCTGGCGCTGTATCGGCGGTACCGACCCGACACCTTCGCGGACGTGATCGGCCAGGAGCATGTCACCGAGCCGCTGCAGCGGGCGTTGACCAACAACCGGGTGAACCACGCATACCTGTTCTCCGGGCCCCGCGGGTGTGGAAAGACGACGTCAGCCCGGATCCTGGCGCGGGCGCTGAACTGCGAGCGGGGCCCTGCGGCCGAACCGTGCGGCCAATGTGACTCGTGTCGGGACCTGGCTCGGGGCGGGCCGGGCAGCATCGACGTGATCGAGATCGATGCCGCGAGCCACGGTGGCGTCGACGACGCGCGGGACCTGCGCGAACGTGCCTTCTTTGCCCCGGTCAGCAGCCGGTACAAGATCTACATAGTCGACGAAGCACACATGGTCACCACAGCCGGCTTCAACGCGCTGCTGAAGCTGGTGGAAGAACCGCCGCCGCATGTGAAGTTCATCTTCGCCACCACAGAGCCGGAGAAGGTGATCGGCACCATCCGCTCCCGGACTCACCATTACCCGTTCCGTCTGGTGCCCCCCCGGGTGCTGGGCGGCTATCTGGCCAAGCTCTGCGAGGCAGAAGGAATCCAGGTGGAGCCGGCTGTGCTGCCGCTGGTGGTCCGTGCCGGAGCCGGTTCGGTCCGCGACTCGCTGTCGGTGCTGGACCAGCTGCTTGGCGGCGCCGCCGACGCCGGTGTGTCCTACCGGCAGGCCACAGCGCTCCTCGGGTACACCCCCGACTCGTTGCTGGACGAGTTCTTGGACGCCTTCGCCGCCGGAGACGCCGGCGGGGTCTTCTCCTGCGTGGACAAGGTGATCGAGGTGGGCCAGGATCCGCGACGGTTCGCTGAAGATCTGCTCCGCAGGCTTCGTGACCTGGTGATCGTCGCCGCGGTACCCGATGCCTTCAGCTCCGGCCTGGTCGATGTGGCCGGTGACCAGGCTGAGCGGCTGATGTCCCAGGCGGCCTCTCTTGGATCCGGTGAGCTGACCCGGGCCGCGGAGGTGATCGCTCTCGGTCTCACTGACATGCGGGGTACGACCGCGCCGCGGCTGCATCTTGAACTGATGTGTGCCCGGGTGCTGCTGCCCGGCGCTGACGTCGACAACCGGGGAGTCCATGCCCGCCTGGATCGGCTGGAGCGCCGCGTCGGCATGACGGGGTCGGGGCAGCTGGACACTGGTACGGCCGCCGCGGCGGTTTCGGCTGCCGCAGACGTGTCGGACACCGAGCTTGCAGCTCCGCCAAAGTCGATGTCGAACCGCTCTACTGATCTGCCAGCGAGGCCCGTGGCCGGCCCGGACACTGCTGTCCGAGGCGCGGAGGCAGCAATTCCCGCCACGCCGCCATCGACAGACGGCGACGCGACAGTCGCGGTTCGGCCAGAGAAGACCGAGACCGACCCAGCGCAGCCGGTACCGTCGGAGCCAGTCGCCACACCGACATCACCGGCCAGCGCGGTGCGACCAGCCGAACGGGAGCCAGCGGCCGAGCGTCCAACCGGCGATTCCTTCGCGCAGCAGCCGCCGGCTGCCCAGCCCCCTGCGCTCTCCGTTACCGACGTGCGACGCCTGTGGCCGGAGGTGTTGGAGGAGGTCAAGGGCAAGCGCCGCTTCACCTGGATTCTGCTCAGCCAGAACGCCCACGTCGCAGAGGTCCGCAACGGCGCCCTCGTACTGGCTATGCCCAATGTCGGTGCTCGGGACAGCTTCGCCAAGGGCGGCAGCGAGGACATCCTGCGGGAGGCGCTGGTGGTGGTTCTTGGCGCCGACTTCCGAATCCAGGCCACGGTCGACTCGAGTTCGGGCTCCGCGGCGCCCGTACCAGAGGGAACCGCACCGCAGCGTGCAGCCGCGTCGTGGGCAACGGCGCCGGACCGGACAACAGAGCACACCGCACCCGCTGCCACCGCGCCACCACAGCCGACGGACCCGGCTAGGGCAAGCGCACGAGTCGGCTCCACCGAAGCCACCGAGAATCCATGGCAGCCTCAGCCGCAGTCGTCAGTGGATCCCGCCGTCCGTGAGCAGGCGCGGCAGAGCATCCGTCCGACCCGGAGTGGCCAGCCCGCGCAGGGCAGTGACTCCGACGACCGCGACGCCGCTGCGGCCCGGGACGACACAGTGCTGGAGGAGGGATCCGAGTCCCACACTGAACTGTTGGCCCGGCATCTGGGCGCGGAGATCATCGCCGAGGAGGACCATGGCACATAGGCTGAGCAGGCAACGGTCTTCAACCATTGGGTCGGACTGCCCACGTGCAACCCGAACGACCACAACTTCCACACCGAGGAGCTCTCCACGATGATTCCCGACGGCGGCGACATGTCTGGACTGCTGGCTCAAGCCCAGGCCATGCAACAGCAGTTGATGCAGGCCCAGCAGGAGCTAGCGGAGACCGAGGTTCAAGGCTCCGCTGGCGGCGACCTGGTGACCGCGACGATCACCGGAGCGGGTGAGCTCATCGGCCTGGTCATCAAGCCGGAGGCGGTCGACGCCGATGACACGGAGACGCTGGCCGACCTGGTCGTCGCAGCCGTGCGGGATGCCACCAACAAGTCGCAGGCTTTGGCCGCGGCCAAGCTCGGTCCGCTGGCCGGCGGGCTGGGCGGTGGCGGGTTGCCGTTCTAGGTCGGGCCCGCCGCAGACGAGCACATGAGGAGAAGGCGTGTACGAAGGTCCGGTTCAGGATCTGATCGACGAGCTCGGGCGGTTGCCCGGGATCGGTCCGAAGAGTGCCCAACGGATCGCGTTCCACATCCTCTCCGCCGACTCCGATGACGTGATGCGGCTCGCTGCCGTGCTCAAGCTGGTGAAGGAGACGGTCAAGTTCTGCGAGGTCTGCTTCAACGTCGCCGAGGAGACGCAATGCCGAATCTGCCGCGACGCTCGTCGTGACCAGACCACGATCTGCGTCGTGGAGGAGTCCAAGGACGTTGTCGCCGTAGAGCGCACCCGGGAGTTCCGTGGCCGCTACCACGTGCTGGGTGGGGCCATCAGCCCCATTGACGGCATCGGCCCCGGCGAGCTCAGGATTAGGGAGCTCTGTATCCGGCTCGCCGACGGGGTGGTGACCGAGGTGATCCTCGCTACCGATCCCAACCTCGAAGGGGAGGCCACGGCCACCTATCTCAGCCGGCTGCTGCTCCCGATGGGCGTAAAGGTGAGCCGCCTGGCCAGCGGGCTGCCCGTCGGTGGAGACCTGGAGTACGCCGACGAGGTGACTCTCGGTCGAGCCTTCGAAGGGCGCCGCTTCGTCGACGTCTGACCCACTCCAGGCCCGTCCAGCCACCCACGATCCCGGATCGGTCGCGCCCGGGTGCTAGACGGCGACCGTGTCGTCCTCGCGGTGTACCACGCCCAGCTGCTCACAGATGTCGTTCAGGATCCGCTGCACCGCAAGGGTGTCGTCCAGCGGCATGACTGCGCTCTCGGTACGCCCTGCACGGATGCAGTCGGTCACCTCGATGAGCTCATGGGAGTAGCCACCGCCGGTCTGCGGTCGGGTGATCGTCTCCGGCTCTGCGCCCTTGCGGGTCAGCACGATGGACTGTGGATGGTGGAACCGCGGCATGATGTCGATCCAGCCGCCGGTCCCAACGATCCTGGCTGCTCCAGGAGAATGATGCCGCAGTGAGACCGCCAGCGTGGCGACACGGCCATCGGCATAGCTCAGCAATACCCCCGCCTCAGTATCGACGCCGGTCGGAGTCAGCGATCCGGAGGCGGTCACCCGATCCGGCGTACCGAGGAAGTGCTGCGCCAGTGACACCGGGTAGACGCCGAGGTCCAACATCGCGCCGCCGCCTTGGGTCGGGTCGAACATCCGGTCGGAGGGGTCGTAGGGCCGGTCGACGCCCAGGTCAGCCTGCAACTGGCGCACCTCGCCGATCGCGCCGTCCGCAATCAGGTCGCGAGCCGCCACGATGGCCGGCTGGAACCGGGTCCACATGGCCTCCATCGCGAACCGCTGGTGCTCGCGGGCAGTGGTGATGACGTCCTCGGCCCCGGCGACGGTCGCCGTGAATGTCTTCTCCACCAGGATCGCCTTGCCCGCCCGAAGCGCAGCCACTGCGATGGCATGGTGTTGTGGATGCGGCGTGGCGATGTACAGCACATCCACCTCGTCGTCGGCCAGCACCTCGATGTACGAGCCGTAGCTCCGCTCCAGTCCGTGCTCATCAGCGAATGCGCGGGCACGGTGGAGCGACCGGGACGCTGCTCCGACGACCCGTGCCCCGTCCACGTGGGTGAAGTCTCCGACCACCTTGGCCGCGATTCGGCCCGGCCCGACGATGCCCCAACCCACCTGATCTGCGGTCATGGTCGACACCCTACGGGTCCGTCACACCGCCGGGTTCTGCTGCTGTCAGCGCCCGCGGTGGTGACCATGCCCGCCAGAGCGGCGGATCCACCACGGGAACAGCATCGGGATCAACAGCACCCACCAGTTCTCGAAGCCGGTGGCGAAACAGTAGATCAGCGCTACCGGCCAGGCGAGGGCGTACAGAACACCCCACGCTGAGTTGGGCCGCGCCGGAGCGGGCAGCGCCTTAGCGGACGCCCGTACGGGATTCGCGCCAGGCTGCCCCGGCGGGCCGGCGTACGGCCTCGACGGCACCACCTCGTTACCGGGTTTCGGGCTCGGCAGGTCGAGAAACAAGGAGTCCAGCTCGGGTCCGGTTCGCGCCGTGAGGGCTTGGCTGACGCGCTCCTCGAACTCTTCCGGCTGGAGCCGCCCGGCTGCCAGGTGCTCGCGCAGGTACTCCGCGGCGCGGTCGCGCTCCGCATCGCCGATCCGCTGCGGGATGGCGTCGAACTGGTCGGGCACCACATCAGTATCCCTCGCGTGGGGCCCGGGCGCCCGAGAAGCCAGCGCGATCTCTCGCCGGAACGCCGACCGCGGCCTGCCGGACTGGACAGGAGCCAGACCACGGGCGCCCCGGCACTAGAGTTAGCCGCGATATTCGTCCGGGCACCGGGATCAGGGCAGTCAGAAGGAGTCGGCGTGGGCCGCGTAGTGCAGAAGTACGGGGGGTCCTCCGTCGCGAACGCTGACAGTATCAAGCGGGTCGCCAAGCGGATCGTCGCTACCAAGCAGGAGGGCAACGACGTCGTGGTCGTCATCTCCGCCATGGGCGACACCACCGACGAGCTGATGGACCTTGCCCTCCAGGTCTCACCGCTGCCGCCGCCGCGAGAGCTCGACATGCTGCTGACAGCGGGGGAGCGAATGAGCGCTGCTCTGCTGGCGATGGCCATTGCCGATCAGGGGATGCACGCCCGCTCACTGACCGGCTCGCAGGCCGGCATCATCACCACCGGCACCCATGGCAACGCCCGCATTATCGACATCACCCCGGGCCGGATCACGTCTGCACTCGACAACGGCGACATCGTCATCGTGGCGGGCTTTCAGGGCGTCGCCCAGGACACCAAGGACGTCACCACCCTTGGCCGCGGCGCGTCGGACACTACCGCCGTGGCGCTGGCTGCGTCGTTGGGTGCTGACCACTGCGAGATCTACACCGATGTCGACGGCGTCTTCACCGCCGACCCGCGCATCGTGCCGAGCGCCCGCCGGATACCGCGCATCTCGTACGAGGAGATGCTGGAGATGGCGGCTTGTGGGGCCAAGATCCTGCATCTGCGCTGCGTCGAGTACGCGCGCCGGGAGAACGTAGCGGTGCATGTCCGCTCCTCGTTCTCCGACAAGGAGGGGACCTGGGTCACCGAGCTTGAGAAAGGAACTGTCATGGAACAAGCCATCATCTCCGGGGTTGCGCACTACCGAAGTGAAGCCAAGATCACCATCGTCGGTGTGCCGGACAAGGTGGGTGTGGCTGCCCGCATCTTCGAGGCGGTGGCCACGACCGAGATCAACATCGACATGATCGTGCAGAACGTGTCGGCGGTGGAGACCTCA
>CADCUO010000203.1 GCA_902805915.1 uncultured Propionibacteriaceae bacterium
CTCGGCCTGAGCGAGCAGCTCGGCCAGCGGCTCTGGGGCTTCCCGGCGCGCCGTGGCGATCGCGGTGAGCTCGCGCTCAGTCAGCTCCTGGCCCGCCCACCCCCACAGCAGGGTGCGTAGCTTGGGCTCGGTGTGGAAGCTGATCCCGTGATCCACGCCGAAGACCCGACCAGCGCTGCCGATGATGTGGCCGCCCTTGCGATCGGCGTTGTTGACCAGCGCATCGAACACGGCTAGCAACCGCAGGTCGGTGTTATCGGCATGGATGACGCAGACCTGCCGGTCGTAGGCGTCTACGCCGTCCGCGCACAAAAACCAACCGTGGTCGGGGACCTTGTCCATCGGCACCAGGTCGACCAGCGCCTCGTTCTCGTCCGGCTCGGAGTCCACCCACACCTGCAACGAGCCAAGTCCGATCGGGCCCTCCACCAAGGCGGTGACCGGCACCACATCGAAACCCCCGATCCGTGACACCTCGTACGCTGCCACCTCCCGCAATGCCAGCGTGTGCGTCGGGAAGTCCCACAACGGCCGCTCACCCCGCATCGGCTTGTAGACGCACTCCACTACCGAGGTTTCGGTGGTCAGCGACGCCAGGAAGGTGGCGTTGGACGCCTGCATCAGTCGACCGGTCAGCTGCAACTCGCCGTCGCCCAGCGTGGTTGTCAGCGCCGGGTGCGCCTCGGAGGAGAAGGATGCGCTCAAAAGAGCGGACGCCGGTAGCCGTTGGCCCGCGGGCAGATGTGCCCGGAGGCGTCCATGGGCTGCAGGCAGAACGGGCAGGCGGGTCGCCCGGCGGAGATCAGCGCCGTTGCTCGAGCCACGAAATCCCGGGCGTACGACGGCGTGATCTTGACCACGAAGACCTCATCCGCCTCCACCTCACCGGTCTCCGAAGCTTCCGACTCGGGATCCTCAGACTCCTCTGCCTCGACGTTGGAAAACAGCTCGATGACGATCTTGTCGACGCTCGGGTCCCAGGCGATGGTCATGGTGCCAACGCGGAACTCCTCCGTGATGGGCGCGTCCAGTGGCTCGGTGTCCGAGGTGACCGCAGCCGGCGGTGGCACCGGGGCCTCCCCGCTGCTGCGCCGCAGCACCTCATCCAGAACCCGCTCCAGGTGCTCAGCCAAGACAGACACCTGCTGCTTCTCGACGACCACGCTGGTCATCCGGTTGCCTTCGCGAGCCTGGAGGAAAAAGGTACGCTCACCGGGCTGACCGACCGTGCCTGCCACGAAACGGTCCGGGGAGTCGTAGCGGTGTACGAGAATCGCCATGGTCCAAGCCTATGCCCGAAGCCTCAGGTCACCGCGTCCGCAGCACCTAGGCCGCCGCCGACCGGGGCGTCGTCGGAGGCCTTCGTACGTCGAGCGCGTTTGGACTTAGGGGCCGGCTGCGCGAACATCGTGGACAGCTCAGCCGAGGTGGAGTTCATGGTCACCACGTACGGCCGGGTCGAGGTATACCGGATGACGGAGATGGACGCGGGGTCTACCATGATCCGCTGGAAACCGTCCAGATGAAGTCCGAGGGCGTCAGCCAGTATCGCCTTAATCACGTCGCCGTGCGACACCGCTGCCCAGACGGCGTCGTCGCCGAACTGGTCGGTCAGCCGCTGGTCCCAGTTCCGGACGCTGCCGACAGCTCGAGAAGCCATCTCGACCATCGACTCACCGCCGGGGAAACGCACCGCGGACGGCTGTTGCTGGACGGTTCGCCAGAGCTTCTCCTTGCTGAGGTCCTTCAGCGATCGGCCGGTCCAGTCGCCGTACCCGCACTCGATCAGCCCCTGCTCGATGGTGGTGTTGAGACCGTCGGTACGGGCGGTCTGCAGGGCTTGGGCCGTCTGTCGGCAGCGGCGCAGCGGGGAGCTGACCAGGGCCCGGAGCGGGACGGGCGCGATCCGCTGCCCGGCCGCGACGGCTTGCTTCTCCCCCACCTCATCCAACCCGACACCGGACGATCGACCAGCCAGGATCCCGGAGGTGTTGGCCGTGGTACGGCCGTGGCGGATGAGCAGCACCGTAGTCATGGTGGAAGGTTAGGGGTCGCGGCCAAGGTCTGGCACGACTGGCCGACCCAGGTGGGGCGCTCAGCTGGTCCCGAGCTGGACGTAGCGGCCGCGCAGGTGAGCTAGGACGGGCGCCGGGGAGGCGTCGGACACCTCGGCGTGCTCGATGGCGGCTCGGATGAGCAGGCCCCAGCCGGCATGGTCGGGAGCCCCGGGGAGCAGTCGGGCACCTATCCAACCCAGCCCGTCAGCCAGCACCGGCCCCCAGTCGGTGTCGTCCCAGCTGCCCATCCGGAACGGCCCACCGGGCGCGGGCGCCGTACCG
Source organism: uncultured Propionibacteriaceae bacterium (assembly GCA_902805915.1). Classification (GTDB taxonomy): domain Bacteria; phylum Actinomycetota; class Actinomycetes; order Propionibacteriales; family Propionibacteriaceae; genus Microlunatus. The sequence goes on from CADCUO010000203.1 coordinate 2,340, forward strand.
GCGAAAGCGTCCGCCATCCCGCGGTGTCCCCAGCCCAGCATGCTGACGGCGACCGTTCGGGTACGGAGCAGCAGGTCCGCCAAGTCGGAGTCCTCATCCAGCAGCCCGAGCAGCTGCGGCGGGTCACCGTCGGCGATCATCAACGACGAAACTGTCCAGCCGGCCCGGTTCGGCCCGGCGGCGCTGGCCCACACCGTCACTGGGGCCGGCATCCGGCCACGCAGCCGACGCACCGGGCTGCGCTCGTGCTCTGGCGGCAGGAAGGGGTGGTCGGAGTGGATGGTCACGGTCCCTTTCTACTCGATCGACTCGGCTCCGCTGATCAACTCGGCCCGCACCGTCGCGCCTGCAGCTTGTCCGCCTGGTGTGTGGCGGATCATGGCGGTATCCACCTGCTTGCGGATGCTGTCTGTGAAAGTGCGGGCTACGGTTATCCGGGCACCCGCGTTGGAGGTGTGACGAGGGTTGAGGAGTTGTGATCGTGGGTTGGTTCGAAGCGCTGGTACTCGGCGTGCTGCAGGGTCTGACCGAGTTCCTGCCGATCTCCTCCAGCGCACACATCTCCATAGTCGGCCAGTTCTTCGGCGGGGATGACCCTGGTGCTGCGTTCACCGCGATCAGCCAGCTCGGTACCGAAACGGCAGTGATCATTTACTTCCGCCGCGAGATCGCCTCCATCATCAAGCACTGGTCGCTGTCGCTGCTGGGCAAGGTGCCGCGGAACCACCCGGAGGCGCGGATGGGCTGGCTGGTGATCATCGGTTCGCTCCCGATCGTGATCTTGGGCGTGCTGTTCCAGGACGCCATCGACCATGCGCTGCGCAACCTGTGGATCACGGTGGCCATGCTGGCCGGCTTCGGTCTGATCATCGGCGGAGTCGACCGGCTGGCCCGCAACGCCAGGCCGTTGGAAGGACTGACCTGGGGGCACGGCATCATCTTCGGGCTGGCTCAGTCACTGGCGCTGGTTCCCGGAGTCTCTCGATCCGGTGCCACCATCACCGCGGGTCTGGCGCTGGGCTACACCCGCGAGGCCGCAGCCCGGTACTCCTTCCTGCTGGCCATTCCTGCCGTGGTCGGTTCGGGGTTCTTCAAGCTGTTCGACATCTCCAGCGACCGCACGCCGCCGGCTTGGGGGCCGATCGCGCTGGCCACCGTGGTCGCGTTCTGCATCGGCTTCGCTGTCATCCACTGGCTGCTGCGCTACATCAGCACCCACAACTTCGCCCCGTTCGTGATCTATCGCCTCGTCCTGGCCGCGGTGGTCACTGCGCTGCTGCTGACCGGGGTGCTGGAGGCTGCACCGCCGGCGTAGATCCGGTGGTGGTCGGGCACCTCAGGCCCTGATCAGCCCTGCACCCCTGAGCTGAGCAAGGCGTCCGCGGCCACGGTGAGGGCCGCCATCTTCTGCTCCACGCTGTCGCCGTACGGAGCCACCACGCAGGTGGTCACGCCGGAGGCGGCCAGTGCCTGGAGCCGGTCCGCAATCCGGTCGCTGCTTCCCAGCAAGGACGTCGCATCGATGAACTTGTACGGCACCGCCGCCATCGCATCGCGGTATCGGCGGTCGAGGAAGGCATCCTGCACCTGCCGAGCTGCGTCGGCGTAGCCCATCCGTACCGCGAGCGCGTTGTAGAAGTTCTGCTGCCGGCTGCCCATGCCACCCAGATACAGCGCCGCGTACTCGCGTACCGGATCGGCGCAGCGGACGGGGTCGCTCCCGACCACCAGCGGCAGCGTCGGGACCACGTCGAAGCCGGCCATCGTCTTGCCGACCGCACCTCGGCCGGTCCCCACCTTCGCCAGCTGCTCGAAAGCGAACTCCGCTGAGTAGAACACCGCCAGCCAACCGTCGGTGAGCTCCCCGGCAAGCTGGAGGTTCTTCGGTCCTACGGCCGCCAGATAGCGAGGGATGTGGTCACTGACGGGCGCGATGCTCAGCTTGAGCGGCTTTCCAGGGCCGTCCGGCAGCGGCAGCGGATAGCTCGGACTGTCCGAGACCACGGGCTTGCGGGACAGCGCTAGATCGACTACCTGGAGGTACTCCCGCGTCCGCGCCAGCGGCTGATCAAACCTGACCCCGTGCCAGCCCTCCGACACCTGCGGACCGGAGATACCGAGGCCCAGCCGGAACCGGCCTCGGGTCAACACATCGAGGCTGGCGGCGGTCATCGCCGTCATGGCCGGGGTCCGGGCCGGGATCTGCATCACCGCCGAACCCAGCGCGATTCGGCTGGTCTGGCCTGCGAGCCACGCCAGCACGGTGGGACTGTCAGACCCGTACGCCTCTGCAGCCCACACCACGTCGTAACCGATGGCCTCGGCGTGCCGGGTCAGCCGGAGCTGGTCCTGCGGGTCGTCGGAGCCGACCAGATATCCCAGGTTGAGGCCGAGGCGCATGGCCTCAGCCTAGGTGCGGCACCTGGCCGTTAGGGTCTTCTGCATGGAGACACGGCCAGTCGGCGCCACGGGACTGCGCGTCTCGCAGCTGGGGCTGGGAACCATGACGTGGGGCCGGGACACGCCGGCGGAGAACGCCCGGTCGCTGCTCGAGATGTTCGTCGAAGCAGGCGGGACCTTGATCGACACCGCCGCCGCCTACGGAGCCGGCGATGCGGAACGACTGATCGGCCACCTGGTTCCTGAGCTGACCCGACGCGAGGACATGGTCATCGCCACCAAGGCCGGCTTCGTCATCCGTGACGGGGAGCGGATCGTCGACACCTCCCGACGCGCCCTCCTTCGCGACCTGCAGGGGTCGCTGCGGCGGCTGAGAACCGACTACGTCGACATCTGGCAGATTCACGCCTGGGGCTCCACGCCGCTGGAGGAGAGTCTGAGCGCCATGGACTACGCGGTGTCCCAAGGCATGGCCCGTTATGTCGGCATCTCCAACTTCGTCGGCTGGCAGACGGCCCAGGCGGCCACCTGGCAGCGGGCCTTCCCCGGCCGCGCCCCAATCAGCAGTGCGCAGGTGGAGTACTCGCTGCTGGCCCGGCGAGCCGAAGTGGAGGTGCTGCCCGCCGTACATGCCTTCGGGATGGGCGTGTTCCCCTGGTCCCCGCTGGGCCGCGGCGTCCTCACCGGACAGTACCGGCAAGGCACGCCGCGCGGCTCCAGGGCGGCCAGCGACCACTTTGCCTGGTTCGTGGAACCGTACCTGGAGTCGCGGTCGCGTGCCGTCGTCGAGGCAGTGGCGCGAGCGGCCGAAGGACTGGACCTGTCGCCGCTGCAAGTTGCGCTGCTGTGGGTGCGGGACGCTCCCGGAGTGACGGCACCGCTGCTCGGAGCGCGGACTGCCGGACAGCTGGCGCCAGCCTTGGCAGTGGGTGGACAGCGACTCCCGGACGAGATCGCTTCCGCGCTGGATGACGTGTCAGGCGGCCCGAACGCCCTGCGCGGCTGAGGCCGGCTTGGTCCACTGCGCGGCTGAGCCGACCTGGTTCACTGCGCGGATGGGACCGGCTTGGTCACAGACTTGCCGGGACCCTGATGATCTTTCGGCGGATCCACACGTCCCGGCTGCCGTCGCGGTAACGCCGCAGCCGGGTGAGCTCCCAGCCGCCGTACTCGGCATGGTCGGTGAGGATCTTGCGGACCGCGCCGCGGGGCAGGTGCCTGCCCAGGCGTACGCGTTCGACCTCGTACTCGACGACTCTCGTGCTCATCGCGACCAAGACTAGCTGCCAGCCAGCCACGGTGGTGGACGTGGTCAGTAACGGGTTCGAAGTCCTGCGGCGCCGTCCGGGCCGCTCGGTCCAGCCGTCTCAGGGGCGCTCCGCCTAGGAATCGGCCTCCGCCGCATTCCTTGCTATAGTTCATCCGCCGCACGGGGTTCCGTGCAGCTGGTCCGGGTGGCGGAATAGGTAGACGCGCTAGCTTGAGGTGCTAGTGCCCGTATTAGGGCATAGGGGTTCAAGTCCCCTCTCGGACACGTAACACGACTCCAGGTACGGCTTGGCCAGGTCGTCGGGATATCGATCGACCGGTCAGTGACCCGCGGAAAGACGAGCCCACGCGCGTCCCCTGCGACCTATCTCCCGTTGCCTCTCAATCTCGGTACGAGAGGTGCGCCAACGGCGACCTTATCTTCGGCCAACCTTGATCGAACGATTGCCTGCTGCTACCGGGAAGCAAACGTGGGCGCTGTTGAATCCTTATTACGGGGCCCACAAGGGCCGTGGGTAGAGCTAGCGGGGGCGGCTCATCGACAGCAATCCTTAGGACTTCTGATGTCTCATCCCTCGCTCGTACCGCCAGGATCGTCAAGTTCGCCGCCGTTCCGGCTGCTCTTTTGATCTCCGGCCTCGTTGTTTCCCAGGCTTCCTACTCCGCCTACTCCGCCACCACGGAGAACCCGACCAGCAGCTGGGCCACCGGAACAGTCAACCTCTCCGATGACGACAGCGGCACCGCCTTGTTCTCCGCGACGAACCTCAAGCCCGGATCGACCGGCACCAGGTGTGTCTCCGTCACCTCCAAGGGCAATCTCGCCTCCTCGGTCAAGCTGTACGGCACGGACGGGGCAAGCAGCAAGGGGTTGTCCTCCTACATCACGCTAGCCATCACCCAGGGCACCGGCGGGAGCTTCGGCTCCTGCACC
>CADCUO010000204.1 GCA_902805915.1 uncultured Propionibacteriaceae bacterium
AAGAGCGACCTTGACCCGAAGCTGCCGGCCGAGGCCACTGACCCGGCCCTGTGTGGCGCGTTGACCAACGCCCCGCACGGCGGCATGGACACCGGCTTCGGCGGCACCGCCGGCGTCAACACCGCACTGATCGGTCTTGGTGGCGGCGCCCTGCTGGCCGCTGTCGGAACCGGAGCAGTCGCAGCACGTCGGGCCCGCAAGTCCTGACCGAACCCGCACCACCTGACAACGGCGGTCGTCGCGACACACACAGAGCCACGGCGACCGCCGTCGTCATCCTCCGACGTCTCCAGTGGTGGCGGCGAAGGAGCGATTAGATCGTTATGTGCGAAGCCAAGCGCCTTATAGACAACCGGGCTTGCGTTCGCGCAGACTCGTATCGGCACGCTCGGGGATGTACCGCCGAGGAAATGAGAAACGACAGTGTTGACGAATTTCGAGCAGCCGTTTCAGCGTACGCAGACAACGTGCCCCGATGACCTCCACGTCTCATCTCTCCACGGGTCAGCCATGCAGCTGGCCGCCGAGCAGGGATCTATGGCCCAGGCGATCGAACAGCTGCGGGAGATCGCGGCCGGCAGGGATGACCTCCTCGGACAGTCCGCCGGCGTTGCTGCGGCTCTCTGGGCCGAGGATCCGGCGGGGCAGACCGGGGTGCAGCTGTTGGCCGCGGCGCTGCTGATCAGTGCCCGGGGACAGCTGGACTACGGTACGGCTCTTGCAGTGGAACCTGCCCAGCGCTCGATCCTTGACGGACCTGCCGCGTCGCGCGGTGGGGCCTTGCTCTAGTCCTGAAACTACCCTTCCTTGTGGCCGGGGGCCCCTCGGTCGCCAGACCTCGGCACCGGACAAGATCCCTTTTTCGGCAACGAATGCCGGATGCAACGGGGTAGGCACTCAACTGTCCAGCAGAGAGCCATTGCCAAATTGTGGCGGCAATAGGCGGAAAATTCATTGCGCTGAACCCTGGGTTGTCCCCTGCCCATATAGGTGTATTGTTTACATAGGTCGGGGGTTCTGTGAGATTTCACTACATGGACGGGTTAACGACTTCAACTGTCCGGTTGTGGTGGGCCAACTCGTAGAAGTCACGAGTATCTAATCCGTCCTTTTGACGGTGACGACATTGGCGGGGAAGACCAGTGGTCGTGGCGCTGTACATATCAATTCAGGCCTCAGCCGGGGCCTTCTCGGGATTCATGTATCGCTCTAAGGAAACCCCACAATGCGCCGCACTCTTTCCGTACTTCCTGTTGCTGGCCTGCTGGCCGCCACGGTTATCACCGCAGCTCCGGCTCAGGCAGCCACCCGTCCGGTCAGCTTCACCGCAGTGTCGGCAAAAGCCGGCCCTGGCGTCGGCGAGGTGACGGTCTCGTGGGCCCAAGACGGCAGGTACACGAAGAGTTTCGTGCTGGAGACCGGGCTCAGCACCTTCAGCCCCTCACCAACTTCGAGCCTTCCCACCCACGGCCGGAACTCGAAGACTTTCAGCATCTCCGCCAGCAGGCGGTCGGTCACCTTGACCGCGGCTCAGGTCGCCTCCGCCGGCGCCCCGGTCGGCTCCGCGAACCACCTCTTCTATCGGTTGCAGGCTGTCGGTGCAGCCGGCACCGAGCCGCGCTGGTGGCCGTACCTCCAGTCCGTCGGTGTCCGGCCTGCCGTCCCGTCCACTACCGGTACCAAGCTGCGCGGGGGAACGTTCAACGTGCGCTCGGCCAAGATCACCACCGATGACCGGGACTGGCTCGGCCGGGCTGATGACGTCGCGCAGACCATCGTGTCCCGTCAGCCAGGCGTGACGGCCATCCAGGAGCTTTCCCCGGGCCGTGCTGACGGTGGGAGCGGCTCCACGAGCGACTCAACAGCGGGCAGTGTCCGCCAGACAAACTCCCTGGTGAACCACCTCAAGACCAACGGCGGCAGCCAGTACAGGCTGGTGCGGACCACCCCGTACGTCAAGTCGGGCACGACCCATGGCAGCCAGGGTGCCCGAATCCTCTATGACACCGACAAGTACAGCCTGCGAAGCTACTGCCCGGAGAAGACTGGAAGCTACAACTACAGCCCGTCGTGCAGCATCCAGATGCCGATCCGCAGCACCGACGGCGAGTCCAGTCGGCGAAAGGCTGTGTATGCCGAGTTCGCTGACCGAGCTTCCGGCGACAGGTTCTTCTATGTCTCCGCGCACCTGGACAACCGGCACAGCACCAATGCGACCACCGAAGGCACCTACGACACGCTTCGCGAGAACCAGGTCAAGACCGTGATGACCCGGATGAACGAGCTGAACACGGGCGGCCTTCCGATCGTCTTCGGCGGAGACTTCAACACCTGGCAGAACACCAAGTTCGGTTACAACGCTCACGATGCGCTCATCGCCGCGGGCTACTACGACACGGCTGCCGCCACCACCCAGGTCGACGTCAGATACCCGACGATCAACCACTTCGACACCACCGTGTCACCGGGTGGATCCGGCTGGGGTGCCCGACTGGACGCCATCTTGGTGAAGGGCGTCAAGGGCGCCAGCCGCTGGGAGAACGTCATGGATGTCACCGACGCTGAGCGTCCCTCCGACCACAACATGGTCGTATCGGACATCGTTATCCCGTAGTCGTTTCCATCCCCGTCCATCGGAACCCTTGAGGACAAGAAGATGAGACGACTGCTCAGATCGTCGGCTGTGATTGGCTCGGCCGTCACCGGACTGTCGGTGGCGGGCCTGTCAGTCACGACCCTGCCGGTGCCAGCCGTGGCTGCTGTGACCAGTGCAGGCTCGTGCACCGACGGAGGGGGCGTTGTCTGGAGATCCAAGGTGACGTGGGGCGTGGTCTACAAGGCTTCCGACGGGACAGCTCGGATGCAGGTGGACTACGCAGGGTGGACTACGGCGAAAGCAGGCGTCATCCCGACGGACTCAGAGGTGAGGTCCTACGACGGCAACGGCAAGCTGCTGCAGACCCTCACCAAGTCGGTGACCGTCGACTACAAGGCCGGTGCCGTCTACGACGCGCGGAACCCGGTGAACCCGCCCAGTACACCCGGTCGAGCGAAGATCACGATCAAGACCGGAGTCGACGGCGATGGGTTCGGCCACTGCCTGGTTACCTTCGTGCAGCCAGGCTCCCCGGTGGTCGCTGCCACCGGCGACATCGCCTGCGCGCCCGGTAGCGTGGTGGGCACGACCTGCCGGCACCAAGCGGTCAGCGACAAGCTGGTGGCCGACACCCAGGTGGGTACGGTCCTTGCGCTAGGTGACCTGCAGTACCCCTCCGGCACGCTCGACGCCTTCAAGCGGTCATACGCGCCGACGTGGGGACGGCTGAAAAACAAGACAAGGCCGGTACCTGGTAACCACGAGTACAACACCACCGGTGCTGCCGGTTACTACGATTACTTCGGGGCGCGGGCTGGTAACCGGTCCAAGGGCTACTACTCCTTCGACGTCGGCGCATGGCACTTCGTGGCACTCAACTCCGAACGCGATACCGGCGCCTCGGGTGCCCAGGTGGCATGGCTGAAAGCGGATCTACGGGCTCATCCGAAGAAGTGCGTGGCAGCGTTCTTCCACGCGCCGCGCTGGTCCAGCGGTGAGCACGGCGGCACCACCAAGGTCGCCGCCTTCGTCAAGGAGCTGTACGCCGCCAACGCAGACCTGATGCTGTCCGGTCACGACCACAACTACGAGCGGTTCCATCCGCTGAACCCATCCGGTGTCCGCGACGACGCCCGGGGGATCGTACAAATCGTCTCCGGTCTGGGCGGCAAAAGCCAGCGGACAGTAACCGCCAGAGCCACGTCGGCCGCGGCGAGCAGATCGTCCTACGGCTACAGCAGGTTTGGTGCTCCATGCCGCCTCGGCCGACATCACGTATGTGTCGGCAGTCGGCTCGTACACAGACTCTGCCA
>CADCUO010000205.1 GCA_902805915.1 uncultured Propionibacteriaceae bacterium
ATGATCCCTCCAGGTCAGGAGCTGAGCGCGTGCAGCTTGGAGTGCGGATGGAGAAGAACCTCGTCAAGGTTCTCAAGGGACTGGCCGAGTTCAACGATGAGACTCTCGGCGAGCTGTTGGAGAAGATCGTGCTGCATTCATTCGAGCCGATCCCCGGAGACGAGGGAGAGTCCTGTGCGAGCCCCCACAGCAAACGGGCGCTCGGGGCCATCGACACCCTTCGTGCGGTGTATGGGGTATCGACAGATCCGCACGCTGCTCGACAATTCGGTCCCGCGATCGGCGACGAAACGACCTAAACGCATGCCACAGTCTCCGGGAGAGTTCGCCCGATACGAGGATGTAGAGGCGATCCTCGCTGCCGACCCCATCAGCCGGCGATGTTGAGGACCCTCTGGTTGTGGTGAGGCCTGTGACGGAGTGGAAGACGACTTCGGACTGTTCCTCGACGAGAGCCTGCAACCTCGTGGCTCTCGCCACTCGTTTCGGGCTGTACGTCCACGGCGTTGATCCCGCACCTGACAACGTTGAAAAGGCCCAAGCCCCTCCTGCCACCAGTACGGCCAACCCACTCATGGAGCATTTAGATTAGCACCGAGAACGACCGAAGAGCCGAGCCGCGGGTCCGGCTAAGCCGGGAGCGGATGCTGCGCGCGGCGATGGTGCTCGCCGACACGGGCGGGATCGAGTCGCTCAGCATGCGCCGGCTCGCCCAAGAACTCGGAGTCAAGGCGATGTCGCTCTGCAACCACGTCGCCGACAAAGACGAGATCGTCGACGGCATCGTCGATCTGGTTTTCGCCGAGATCGTTGTGCCGGCCGACCAAGCCGACTGGAAGGCGACCATGCGGGCTCGAGGAGACTCGGTCCACCAGGCTGTGCTTCGACACCCCTGGGCGAGCAGCCTGATGCAGTCACGCACCAACCCCGGCCCGGCGACTCTTCGACACCACGACACAGTGATCGGCAGCCTCCGGTCGGCAGGCTTCACCATCCACCTGGCCGCCCACGCGTTCTCGGTGATGGACAGCTACATCTACGGCTTCGCCCAACAACAGCAGAATCTGACCTACACCACCGCCGAAGAGGCCACCGTCGTCGCGGAGAACCTACTCCGCCAACTCCACGACGCATACCCACACCTCGCGGAGATGATCACCGAGCACGTGCTGACGCCCGACTACGACTACGCGGAAGAATTTGACTTCGGACTAGACCTGATCCTCGACGGCCTCGAGTCCATCCGCGGCCAGGACACCAAACCCGACCATGCGTAGTCCCGCTGGGTGCACCCTCATACGGAGCGTTCGCCTTCGCCGCTGAACCGCCGTTCGGCGAGACGACCGTTGTGTCCTCTGCCCGGGTCATGACTTGCGCCGACCATCAGCGTCGGAACGTCCAAGCCACCATCAGCGGGAACTCCGCTTGCCAGAACGGGTCGCCGTGGTTTCCGATCCGTTCGGTCATCACGACGTCCGCACCGGCACTGCGCAGCGCGTCCGCCCACCGGGTCGCGTTCTCGAGGAACCACGGCTCCAGCGTTCCGGCGACAAGGTAGATGCGCGGCAGAGGGCTCGGCATCACAGCAGGCGGGTGATAGCCACCGCCGGGCGAGGCGCAAAACACCGCGCCGTAGACGCCCGGATGACGAAGGCCCATGGCAAGCGCGAACTCTCCACTCGCCGACGCGCCGCACACCGCAGTACGTTCGGCCGGCAACGCGACACTGAAGCGCGAACGCACCCAGCTGCGCACCTCGTCGACGAAGAAGCTCTCGTGGGCCGCGAACCGCTCCTCGTCGAACGACGGTGAGTACTCACGGATCCGCACCATCTCATCCTCATCGTCCGTGCGGTACGCGCCGACGATCATCGTGGGCGGTAGGTCGGCTGCCTCGAGATACCCACCCCACTGCGAGATCAGCTGACCGTCACCGGCGAACACGACCAGCTCAGGAGGATTCGGCGGCACGTACACCGTGACTTGCCGTCCGCCGTCATAGTCGAACGTTTCCGTGACAAGCTCTCCCGCTATCGGATCAGCATGAGCGAGATCCGGCGCCGAATCGGCACTATCGGGTCCGACGGGTGCCTGGTCATCCATTTGGTCGCACCTCGATCTGTCAGGCTAGGTCGCTAGCGCGAGGGCCGCATCTAAAGGCTGCCGAAGGTCAAAAGTAGCGTGAGATGCGGGATCGGGCGGCAGCGCAGCACCAAGCAGCGGACGTCCGAGGTACGGGGCGAAACCCACGAGCACGGCGACAGATCCGCCAGATGAAGGACGCCGCCGACAAGTAATTGGATCGTCGCGGCCTCCACTGGCCCAAGCCCCGGTAGGTGATCCTCCGGGACCCGTTCGCTGCCGTTGATCGGGCCACTGTTGGTCGGGCAGGTGTTGGTGTTGAGTTGAGCCGTAGCGCGGCTCGGCGCGAGGAAGCGATGTAGGAGGTCTCAAATGTCTGATGGGCGTCGTCACGAGTTCACGCACGGCCTGTACGGGTGGATCACCCACACGGATCTGTCCAGCACCGATCCGGCGGCGACCCGCGCATGGTGCGCCGAAGTGATCGGCTGGACCTTCCAACCCCCCTTGGCCACCCCTGCCGGCGAGTACCACCTTTTCGCGTACTCCGAGGCTGGCGGGGGCGGCATCCGGCAAACCGGGCCGGAGGAGGTGCCCGGATCAACCCCGACCGTTCACGTTGAGAACACCCAGGCGGCGTATGACGCAGCCCTTGCTGCCGGTGCACAGTCTGTCAGATCGCCAACCAAGATCATGGAGGGCGTGTGCACCGCACTAGTCCTCGCTCCCGGTGGGGTGTTGATCGGGTTCTCCGGACCAACTGACTGAGAGTCCTCACCCCGGCGTAGCCCCGCCTGGCGCCGGTATGACGTTCCACCATCGGGTGGACCGGCAACCGTCATCTTCAGACACAACCGCAGCGCCAATCCTGGCGACTTGTCCCGGGCAGCACGCCGACGACCGAGTCGATGCGGGTCTAGATTCATCAGTGTGGGTAGCACTGACCTGACGGTCGACGGTCACCCGATCCGTCCGCTGAGCGTAGAGACGTGGCCGGCGTTCGAGGACCTCGCCGGGCGTCACAACGGAGTCTTCGGCGGGTGCTGGTGCACATGGTTCCACTGCCACCCCGACCCGCCCGAGCGCGCGGAGCTCGGCAATCGCGACTTCAAACGCCATCTGGTCGTGCACGATCGAGCCCACGCCGCGTTGGTGTTCGAAGGCGACGAGGCGATCGCCTGGGCCGAGTACGGACCGCCAGAGGAGCTGCCGAACATCCACCACCGCAAGCAGTGGGAACAGCAGACTACGCAGATCCCGGACTACCGGATCACCTGCCTCTTCGTCGATCGCCGCTTCCGACGCAGGGGCATGGCAGCGGTCGCGGTTGAGGGTGCGCTGGCGCTCATCGCTCAGGCCGGCGGTGGCCTGGTCGAGGCATACCCGCACGACCTGCCGCCGGACAAGAAGATTTCGTCGTCTTTCCTGTACAACGCCACTCGCACCATGTACGAGCGGCTGGGCTTCCAGTACCAGCGTCCCAAAGGTGCGGGCAACTGCGTGATGACCACGGTGGTCGCAGCCCGCTAGCGATGCACGGTCAAGGACGTCAAGGTCCCCGGCTCGGCAGTCAGGCGAGTTCGGTCCGGTGGTGCCCCCGGGCTTCGATCCGGCCGTCAGTTGTCGGTGGACGACAACACCGATTCACGTCCGACAGCAGAACTCGAGACAGTGCCGCTAGACGGGTCGTCTTGCGGGGGTTCTCAGAGGCTGGACCGCCTCACTGGTCGTGGGCCGAGCCTTGCGGATGAGTTCGTGTAGCTGACGCGGGTTCCGGAGGACGTGTACCTCAGCATGTATCGCATGGGTAGCGACTGCCTCGAGGAGCACCGGCCGCGCGACTCGGCGCCAAGTGACGACCCACCACCAGAAGTCCAGGCGCTCGCGAGATCGGCGGGCCGCCTGCCACATGCACCGGACAAGGCCAAAATCGAGGACGACCACCGCGTCTGCTCGGCTCAGCCGTGGTGCGAGGACGTCGTTCGGCCCAAGGTCGCCGTCCATGACCCAACGTTCGCCGGCAGCCACTCCGGCCTGTATCGCCGCCCATCGTTGAGGTGGCGCGGGCGTGAGATCGGCGGACCAGAACAGGCGATCGAGTTCGATCACCGGCACCCGCAGCACCTCACCTAACCGCCCAGCAGCAGTGGTCTTTCCGGAACCACCACGACCTAGCAGGACCACTCTTTCCATGAGAGGAAGCATGCCTCAAGTCACGACCCATGTAGTCGGGCTTACTGACCTCGTCGAACCTTCCGGCGGAGGTATCGGAAGGCCTTCGGTGGGGGCAACAAACAGGGGCAGGAGTCGTTGAGAATAGATTCTCTGCCGTGGCTGACTGACCGCGGATCCCGAGGTGCGACTTGTCGGGGTGTCTCTTGATTGCGCCGACCCTGCTGAGTTGGCCGAGTTGGCGGGTTGTTGCTGGATCCGGCCGGTCACACGTTCTGCAGTACGGCGATGGTGCCGGAGCGGGAGTCGCCGGCAGGGTAAGCGAAGGGCTCTTCGAGTTCGATGCCGCGGGCCGGCGTCCGGCCGCTGGTGACCCACTCTCGGTGGCTGCGCCGCTCGACCAGCGCCATGGTTCACCCCTGCACCGCTAGACGCCTTTCCTCCGGTGGTCTCAAATGAGGGCAGGTCGGTAGCGAGGGTGGCAGAACTACCCAAGCCCTGCGCGATGGCGGTGAAGGCTCTTCTAATCGCTGCCACAATGACTGGCTCCCCCGCCGCTCTGGACAGGTCATGTCCGCAATCGTGCAGCGCCCACCCCTCACCAAGGGTCTGGAAGACTCGAGGCCATGGTTAACGATGGATGCTTGATCTGCCAGAAGCACCGCGGTGAAGGACCGCTGGTTGGACCCCTCATCCATCAGGACGCTCTGGTCTTCGTTGCACATCGTGCCGTCGGCTCTTTGGGGTACGTGTTCGTTGAGACGCAGCGACACGTGTCTTCTCTGGCTGAGTTGACGGACGCTGAGGCGGAGGCGGTGGGCTGGACCACTACACGTCTAGCGCGAGGGCTCTGCTCTGAGCTTGAGGTCGAGCATGTCCACTCGATGGTCGCCGGACTTGGAGTGGCGCACTTCCATCAACACGTCTTTGTCCGCCACGCTGGTACGCCGTCCAGCTACGGGTGGTGTGAACCGTGGCCCGATGCCCCACAGGGCGACACCGGGTACCTGGCTCGCCGTCTAGCTGCCTACCTCTGATCGCGACTCGGCCGTCCGATTGAGCGTTCCGCTGCGGCATTGGTGGCTGCCGGTGGCCGGCAGAATTCTCGGTCCCGTATGTGAAACGAAAAGACGAATGGGGTCGATGGATAACTTGGTATGGTGCCGAGCCTGTTGTGCTGCACCGCCGGAGATCCAGAGCAGCGTAGAGGGAGAGGTCGGCGCGACGATGCAGCGGTCAGAGGTCTCGCGTGCGGTGGCTGCGGCCAGGTCGACCGCCTCATCGCTTTGGCTGACAGTCGATGAGGCGATCGTTCTTCATGACTCGAACAAGCTCAGTCTGCGTCTGCTGCCTTGCGACGTTGTGGCGCGGGTGGCACCCGTAGCGCATCAGGTCGCTCAGTTCGAACTGCAGCTCGCTCAGCAGCTTCTCGAATCCGGATGTCCTGTGGCTGCTCTGGAGCCTCGAGTGGAGCCACGGGTGTATGAGCGTGATGGCTTCGTGGTCACGCTGTGGACCTACTACGAGCCCGTGACATCTGGCGAGGTCTCACCAGCCGACTACGCCGATGCGCTTGCGCGGCTGCATGCTGGCATGCGCAGGGTCGATGTCACTACCCCACATTTCACGGATCGTGTCGACTCGGCGCAACAGCTCGTGGCGAGCCGCGACGACACTCCGGGGCTCGCCGATGTGGACCGAGAGCTGCTTGGCGACACGTTACGAAATCTGAGACGAGTGATCGGCGAGCGCGGCGGCGAGCAGCTGCTGCACGGCGAGCCGCACCCGGGCAACGTGCTCACCACGAAGAACGGGCTGCTGTTCATCGACCTCGAGACGTGTTGTCGTGGGCCTGTCGAGTTCGACCTTGCCCATGCGCCCGAAGAAGTCAGCGAGCACTATCGGGGTGTTGATCAAGACTTGCTGCGTGACTGCCGGATTCTAATGCTGGCGATGATCTCAACGTGGCGTTGGGATCGAGAGGACCAACTCCCGAACGGGCGCCAGCTCGGCGCAGAGTGGCTCAGCCAGATCCGAGCGGCGCTTGATCGCGATGGGCCGGCTACTCATGGCTGATCGCTGGCCTCCGAGACCGCGTTGAAGTGGTGCTCTTGGCGCTGCCGCACCGATCAAGCGCCTACAGGGTCAGCCTTCGCTCAAATTACAGACCACCAGCACGCCGTACGGGCGTCGGCTCAGGCCCGTGCGCGGGGAGGATGGCCACATGTTGTACGTCAGCGGGTTGTGAACCTGGTCGGTAGGAGCATCGAATGTTTCGACGGGGCTGGAACGTAGGCGGGTGGCCGAGGTGCAGTCGGAGGTGCAGTCGATGGACGCGGGCGCGTTGATCGCGGCGGTCGAGGAGCTCTCTCATCTTGAGGTCGTGCGGTGGCGCGACCTCGGGGGGAGTGGGACGATCAACATCGCGCTCGAAATCAGTGATGGAACGACGTTCGTGGCAAGGGTGCACGCCCCCAGCACGACGCGGGCGCGCGTCGTGGCCGAGCAAGCGGTCCGCCGAGAACTGGCTAGGGCTGGCCTACCTACGGTCGTTCCTCATGCGCTCTACCGGCTCGGGGACGGTCGGCTCTTGGAGCTTGAGCCGTACGTGGATGCGCATGACCGAATGAATACCCCCGACAGGTTGAGCGCCGGATACCACCTGCTCGCTCAACTGCACGCGGTGATGGGAAGATCCTCGTTTCCGCCGGCCGCCGCCGTAGTTCGACACGCCAACCATGTACACGCTCAGGACGCGTACCGACTCACCAGAGCTGGAGTTGGACGGGTGCTCAGTTGGCCTCACCAAGACCTGCATCCTTTCGCTCGCGCCGTAGCCGACCACATCGCGCAGGTGGACGCACTCGAACAGCCCTTGAACGCGGCACAGGTGGTACAACTCGTGCACGGCGATTACTGGGACAACAACGTCCTCTTCACCGACGAGGTCCCAACGGCCGTGTTGGACTTCGGCTTCATGGGCCGTCGGGCCCGGATCGACGACCTGGCGCTGCAGTTCTGGTTCTGGCTGCTGGAACCCGATCACGACGTGCCCGGCCCTAACGATATGGGAACCCTTGCTCGGTTGGCCGACGCCTATGACAGCGGTACTGACCGTCCTCTCTCCTTAGATGAGCGCGCTGCGCTGCCGCTGGCCGTGGCTCGTCAGCCGGCCTGGTCGATTGGTCGATGGGTACTGGAACTTGACGAAGCTGCCGCCGTTGCTCACGCCCGTACTGCAGCAGAAGAGCTGCCCACGGCCCAGGCCATCCTCGCCGCACTGCCTGACTGGCAAGAGACACTCGCCCCGACGTGATCCCCGACTTCGGATTCCAGCCGCGACTGTTGGTGGGGATGCTTCGCCATCTCTACGCAGAAGGAAACGCTCCAGTAGACGTTCCCTCGAACAGCCAGGCATCCTGGTCGCTAGTGCGCTTGGGGGAATGCTGGCGGCACCGAGCGGCTCAGGCCTATTGCGTCTTGTTAGTGATGGAGAGACCGTAGACATCAGCAAAGGGCGCCAAGCCCTCATGGTTGCCTATGCCGCGGGTTTGGTCATACCGGCCGGCGTTTCCGCGGCCAAACCGAGGTTCGGAATTCAGGTTGCGGCGTTCTCGGGTTGCTCAGTCCGCTGCACTCCTCTGTGACTGCAGTGGAGCGGGGCGAGGCACTGCTTAACCTTGCGCGCGGTCAC
>CADCUO010000206.1 GCA_902805915.1 uncultured Propionibacteriaceae bacterium
CCACTTCGCCAACTGCGCCTGCGTGATCGCCTTCCGCTGCGACAACGTCAACTCCATCCAGTGAGGATTCCCACGCGGGCAACTCCAGATGAGTCAACGACACGACCTACGCGGGCATCTTGGATGAGTCAACGCGGGGATTTAGGCTCGGTCGCTGGGATGTGGCAGACTTGTGCGCTGTTGTCCTAGTGTTCGCGACACCTGCCACAGGGGGATCGATTGCGACGCCTGGATCGTTGTTGGTACACCACCGTGGTGACCTGTGGCACTGGCGAGGAAATGACATGAGCAAGTTAATCGACGAGCTGGACAGCGCGTCACTGCGCACCGACATCCCCACCTTCCGTCCTGGTGACTCCGTCAAGGTGCACGTCAAGGTCGTCGAGGGTAACCGTTCTCGAGTCCAGGTCTTCGCCGGCGTGGTCATCTCCCGGGCCGGCGACGGCCTGCGCGAGGCTTTCACCGTGCGCAAGGTCAGCTTCGGTGTCGGCGTGGAGCGTACCTTTCCGGTGCATAGCCCGATCATCGACCGGATCGAGGTCGACCGCAGGGGCGACGTCCGGCGCGCCAAGCTCTACTACCTCCGCGAGCTGCGCGGCAAGGCCGCCAAGATCAAGGAGAAGCGCGAGATCCGCTGACGGTCGGCTATCACGACGACCGAAGATGGGGGACCACCACAGCCGCCGCCGCAGCCGCGACTCGCGGTGCCGCCGCAATGACAGCCGAGGTGCCGCCTCCAGGGGCGAGAATGCTCTCGTGTCGAAACCCCCCGTGGCCTACCAGCCCATCATTGTGATTGCCGGGCCGGAGGCACGCTGTTGAGCACAAAGGTCAAGGAGCCCGCGGCCACGGGTGGGCAACGTTTCAGCACCTTCCTGCGGGAGATGGTGCTGGTCGTGGTCGGGGCGATCATCGTGTCTTCGCTGCTGCGGGCCTTCGTGGGTCAGATGTTCATCATCCCGTCCGGCTCGATGGAGAACACTCTGCTGATCGGCGACCGGGTGGTGGTGCAGAAGATCACCTCATTCGAGCGCGGTGACGTGGTGGTCTTCGCCGACCCAGGGGACTGGCTGGGCGGTCAGGCACTGGCAGCCCGAGGACCGGTCGGGCAGGTGTTCGAGTTCATCGGGGTGCTTCCCGACACCAGTACCGAACACCTGATCAAACGTGTGATCGGGATGCCGGGAGACACCGTGGTCTGCTGCGACGACAAGGGCCGGATCACCGTGAACGGGCAGCCGCTGGAGGAGGAGAGCTACCTCTACACCGACCCGAGCGGCACAACCGTCAGTCCCTCCGAGATCGAGTTCAAGGTCGTGGTGCCGCAACGGAGGATCTTCGTGATGGGCGACCACCGCGACGCCAGCGCCGACTCCCGCTGCCACCTGTCCGACATCTCGACCACGCAGCGCAAGGGCCAAGTCGCCTTCGTCCCCATCGCTGACGTCGTCGGTCCCGCCTTCGCTGTCGCGGCGCCGTTCTCCCGTGCGAAGATGTTGCACAGCCCGCCGACCTTCAGCACCATTCCGGCGCCGACTGCGCCGGCACCAGACGAAGCGGTGATCAAGCCCGAAGGGGTGAGCTGCTAGATGTCGACCGACCCGACTGCCGGCTCCGGGTCAATCCGGGTACGCCGCGACAGCGGCCTCTACGGGTACGAGCGGGCGCTGAAGCGGGCCGGACTGGACCCGGTCGCCGGCGCCGACGAGGCCGGCCGGGGCGCCTGCGCGGGACCACTGGTGGCTGGTGCGGTGATCCTCTCCGACGCCAAGTCCAAGCAGATCAACGGTCTGAACGACTACAAGCTGCTCACCGCAGCGCAGCGGGAACGCTGCTACGCCGAGATCGTCGACAAGGCCATCGCCTGGTCGGTGGTCTGCGTCGAGCCGGGGGAGTGTGACGCGCTGGGCATGCATGTTGCCAACATCTCGGCCCTCCGGCGGGCTCTGTTGCGGCTGGAGGTGGCCCCGACCTACGTGCTCACCGACGGCTTCAGCGTGGACGGCCTCGGCGTGCCCGGCCTGGCGGTGTGGAAGGGCGACCGGGTGGCAGCATGTGTGGCAGCCGCCTCCATCATCGCCAAGGTGACCCGGGACCAGATCATGCGCGAGCTGCACGAGGTCTATCCGGAGTATGAGTTCAACGTTCACAAGGGGTATTGCACGCCGCTGCACCAGGAGCGGCTGGACCAGCACGGGCCCTCCGCCACTCATCGGATGCGTTACGAGAACGTGTCCCGAACGGCTAGAGTCTTGACGTCATGAGTGCCGAAGATCTTGAGCAGTACGAGAGCGAGCTTGAGCTCCAGCTGTACCGGGAGTACAAGGACGTCGTCGGGATCTTCACCTACGCCGTGGAGACGGAACGTCGGTTCTATCTCTGCAACGCCGTCGATCTCAAAGTCCGCACCGAAGGCGGCGACGTCTACTACGAGGTCTCCATGGGTGACGCCTGGGTGTGGGACATGTACCGTCCGGCCCGTTTTGTGAAGAGCGCGAAAGTGCTCACCTTCCGTGACGTGTCGATCGAGGAGATCGCCCATAGCGACCTGGAAGTACCGAAGAGCGCCGCCGACAGCTAGGTCTGGCTAGCGGCCGGCTGGCTGCGATTGTGCACAGCTTCTAGGTCGCACTGTCCACAGACCAGCCCCGCTCTCCGGCCGCTTGGCGAAGCTGGCCGCATCCTTCGTTCGGGAGGTGCGCAATGGGAAGAGCTGTTCGAGGCTCGGCCAGTCGGCAGCAGGTCGGTGGGCTGGGGGAAGATCTCGCGGTTGCTGAGCTGGAACGCCAGGGGATGGAAATCATCGCCCGCAACTGGCGGTGTCTGGCCGGGGAGCTGGATGTCATCGCGGTTGAGGTGGTGGGAGACCATCGGACCTTGGTGTTCTGTGAGGTGAAGTGTCGCACCGGATTGGGCTTCGGTCACCCGCTGGAGGCGATCACCGGAGGGAAGCTGCGCAAGCTCCGCCAGCTGGCCGCCCAGTGGCTGATCACCGAAGGCATGCATGCCGACAACATCCGGATTGACGCCGTCGGAGTCGTGATATTGCGGGACCAGCCGCCCCGGCTGACGCACGTACGGGGCATCGGCTGATGGGGCTGGCCTGCGCCTACTCGGTAGCGTTGGTCGGGCTCGACGGGAGGATCGTCGAGGTCGAGGCAGACATCGGTAGCGGTCTGCCGCGCACCGTCCTGGTCGGTCTTCCGGACACCTCGTTGTACGAGGCGCGCGACCGCTGCAAGGCCGCAACCAGCAACTCGGGTGAGTCCTGGCCACAAGCACTCCTGACCATCAACCTGAGTCCTGCGACGTTGCCCAAGGCGGGCAGCCACTACGACCTGGCTATCGTCGCGGCGGTGCTGGCAGCCAACGACGTCTTCCAGCGTGGACGGCTGGCGAAGACTGTGCTTCTCGGCGAGTTGGGGCTCGATGGCCGGGTCCGGCCCGTTCGAGGAATTCTGCCGGCGACTCTCGCTGCGGCACAGGCCGGATTCACTCAAGCGATCGTCCCGTTGCGGCAGGCGGGAGAGGCTCAGCTGGTGGAGGGCATCGAGGTCCTGGGCGTCGCCTCGCTGGATCAGCTGGTCGCCCTGTTCAACGACAGACCCATCCCGATCGTTGAGCCGATCGAGCTGACTGGGCAGTCGCTGACAGCTGGGTCGATGCAGAAAGACCTGGCCGATGTGGTCGGTCAGCTGGAGGCGAAGTGGGCTCTGGAGGTTGCTGCGGCCGGGCGTCACCATCTGTATCTCCATGGGCCTCCCGGCGTGGGGAAAACGATGCTGGCGGAACGGCTGCCGGGACTGCTACCCGACCTTGAGGTCCACGAGGCTCTGGAGGTGTCAGCGGTGCACTCGCTGGCGGGTTTCGACCTGTCGGACGGGCTGGTGGTACGGCCGCCGTACGCAGACCCGCATCATTCCGCATCCATGGCCAGCATCGTGGGAGGTGGGCCGCGGATGGCCAAGCCCGGCGCAATCTCTTGTGCGCATCGTGGCGTCCTGTTCCTGGATGAGGCGCCGGAGTTCAGCTCACGGGTTCTGGACTCGCTGCGCACGCCACTGGAGTCGGGGGTGATCACCTTGGGACGTAGTGAGGTGCAGGCACGCTATCCGGCGCAGTTCCAGCTAGTTCTGGCAGCGAACCCGTGCCCCTGCGGTCAGGCGGCCACTCCGGGCGGTCGATGCCACTGTCCGCCGATGGCGGTTCGACGCTATGCCGACAAGATCTCGGGCCCGATCCGGGACCGGATCGATATGCAGCAGGCATTCGTACCGATGAAGAAGGCCTTTCTCCGGGTTGCGGCAAGTCAGCCGGCGGAGCCGTCGACGGTTGTGGCGTCCCGGGTGGCGGAGGCGCGAGCCAGGCAGGCGTACCGGCTGGCCGGCAGTGGCTGGCGAACCAACGGTGAGGTGTCAGGTCCGTACCTACGGACTCAGCTGCCGCTGCCCGACGGGCTGCAGATCGTGGAGGACGCCGTTGGCCGTGGCCGGCTGAGTCCCCGCGGCGTCGACAAGGTGTTGCGGGTGGCGTGGACGCTCGCCGATCTGGGCGGCCGGGACCGTCCGGGCCGCGATGACGTCGCGGTTGCCTTGGCGATGCGGCGTGGGGAACCCGCGGAAGTCCTGTCCCGGAGCGGTGCATGAGCGGGCTGCGGAGCGACCGCGCCCGCCGGATGGCGCTGACCTGTGTGGTCGACGGAGGAGACCTCGTCGCTACCGACCTGGTGACTGCCGCCGGCGCTGACACCGCCTGGGAAGCCGTGACCTCGGGAGCCTTGGGTGAGCCCCTGGCTCAACGGGCAGCAATGTTGGACCTGGCGGCGGTCGAGCGGCGCGCCAAGGAGTCGTCGGCACGGTTCGTCATCCCTGGCGATGATGAGTGGCCGTCTTGTCTGGAGGACCTGCGCCGCTGCCCGGCCGTGCAACGCCGAGGTGGCGTACCCATTGGGCTGTGGCTGCGCGGACCGGGGCACTTGGTGGCCATGATGGAGCGCTCGGTGGCCGTCGTGGGATCTCGGGCAGCGACCAACTACGGCAGCGGCGTGGCCACAGACTTCGCCGCAGACCTGGCTGACCAGGGCGTCACCATCGTGTCCGGCGGGGCGTTCGGTATCGACGCTGCGGCTCATCGCGGCGCCCTCGCCGTACGCGGACCGACTGTAGCGGTGCTCGCCAACGGCGTTGACGTCCCGTACCCGAGAGGGAATGGGCGACTGTTCGACTGGATAGCGAAGGACCATCTGCTGGTGTCGGAGCTGCCGCCGGGTACGACCCCGACCCGAGTCCGCTTCCTCGCGCGGAATCGGCTGATCGCCGCGCTGTCATGGGGCACGCTGGTGGTTGAGGCAGCGTTGAGGTCCGGTGCTCGGAATACCGCGAGCTGGGCTTTGGGCTGCGGTCGATCCCTGATAGCAGTGCCGGGCGCCGTGCATTCGACCATGTCGACCGACGGTAGCGCCAATCCAGCACCCGTCACGCCAGGCGCCAGCACCAAGGCACCGGCAAATCCCACTGTGAGACTCGCAGTGAAGCCCTCCAAGGCTTCTCGGCGCCGGAATGCCAGTGTCGGTGCCGGTGACTACGACTGACCCGAAACAACCCACTGACCCGCCCTCGTGGCGGTGTCTTCGCTGTGGATCTGTCGTCGTGTCGCCGACACCGGCCTGGCCCACCATCGCTGGCCTGATCAGAAGCTTGGCCGACCTTCTGGGTCGTTGCCTCATCACAGTCCTGCCGCACGGTGACCTCACCCAGGCCGGTGTCGACCATCAGGCACTCCTCTGCGAAAGGAAGCACCGTGAAGCCCATGTTGGCAGGCACCGTGGAGTTCGTCATCGGCGTGGACACCCACCGCGACTCTCACACCGCCGCGATCTTGCAGGCCGCCACGGGTGGCGTGATCGAACAGCTCACCGTCCCCACCGACGCATTCGGATACCGCCGGCTGAAGGCCTTCGCCGACCAGCATGCCGCCGGCGCTCGAGTGTGGGCCATCGAGGGCACCGGCAGCTACGGAGCCGGCCTCACCTCCGCGCTGCTCGAGCACGGCGAGTGGGTGGTCGAGATCGACCGTCCAGCTCGCCCCGCGCGTCGCGACGGCGCCAAGTCCGACGAACTCGACGCCGTCAGGGCGGCCCGCGAGGCGCTCAGCCGAGAGCACCTCGCCGCCCCCCGAGCGCGCGGCGACCGTGAAGCGCTGCGAGTCTTGATGGCCGCTCGCCAGGGCGCCGTGGTGGCCCGCACCAAGGCGATCGGACAGCTGAAGGCTCTCATCGTCAACGCACCCCAGGCGTTGCGTGACCAGCTTCGACGGAGCTCGACCGACGAACAACTGCAACGCTGCGCGCGACTACGGACCCTGCCCAGCCACTCCATCGAGCATCGTGCGACGATCCGTGCGCTCCGCGGCACCGCACGACGAGCGTTGGCGCTGGAAGCTGAAGCCGCCGAGTACGAAACCGAGCTCGAACAGCTTGTCGTGGCCATCTGTCCGGTCTTGCTGGAACAGCCCGGCATCGGCACCATCACCGCTGCCCAGTTCCTCATCTCCTGGTCTCACGCCGGCCGGGTCCGCTCCGAGGCGGCCTTTGCCTCGCTCGGCGGCGCAGCCCCCATACCCGCCAGCAGCGGCGCCACCGTTCGTCACCGCCTCAACCGCTCAGGAGACAGACAGCTCAACCGAGCCCTGCACACCGTGACCCTGAGCCGACTACGCATCCACGGCCCCACTAAGGCCTACGCAGCCAGACGAACCCACGAAGGCAAATCCCCGCGGGACATCAAACGGTGCCTGAAGCGCGCCATCGCACGAGAGGTCTATCGGCTCATGAACGCACACGCTGCAGCGGTCGCCAGGAACCTGCCGATGACTGCTTGACACAACATAGAAGCATCCTGGCCACCGGCCTGGGCATCGCAGCCGCGCCCACCACGGCCACCGGATCCTCTTCGCCACCGCAACCGAGTGGGTCACCCGGCTCACCGACACCCACCGCAACGGCCGGCTGCCCCACCAGCTAGCCGGGCTGCGGCGCTACGGCCTGATCATCGTCGACGAGGTCGGCTACCTGCCCTTCGACCAAGACGCCGCGAACCTGTTCCTCCAACTGGTCTCATCCCGCTACGAACACGCCTCGCTAATCCTGACCTCCAACCTACCCTTCAGCGGCTGGGGCGGCGTCTTCGGCGACCAAGCCGTCGCCGCCGCCATGATCGACCGCGTCGTCCACCACGCCGACGTCCTCACCCTCAAAGGCGCCAGCTACCGCCGCAACCGTGGCATCGAGACCCTGCCCAGCATCAAAACCCAAGACACGACAAACTAGAAACCGACGAACCGGTGGCCTCGTTTTCGAGCGTCGGATCGGCCTCATTTTCGAGCGTTGCCGACAGTTCTTGCCCAAATCCCCAACGGTCTTGACCTTGAACGCCGACCGCAAGGCAAGCGGCGTCCGTGTCGCAGGTGTCGCCACCGTTAGGTCTCGCTTCATCGGTGCGTTGCGAGATGATCCCCGGTCGCGGCAGGAGTTCCTTGCCTTGACCGGAACGACGCGGTGAGGTCGGGGATGGCGCGATCACGCAACTGCTTCATGCTGGCACCAGTAATCCGGTTGCGTACATGATGAGTACGCCGGCGGCGACGCCGACTAGGTCGAGTGGGTGGAGTGCCCCGCCAGCCTGCTGGCGGACGGTAGGAAGTATTTGCGTGATCACCTGGACGATGGCGCCAACGCCGATGCCGATCAGCAACGCTGACAGCTCAGCGTTGTTGACGGCCGCGCCCAGCACCGCCCCTACTATGGCCGGCGCCCCAGCCAATAGCCCTAGCGATAGCAGGCGCAGCAGCCGTGGCCGGTGGCCGGTGAGCGGGGCGACCACGGCGATGCCCTCGGTGGTGTTGTGCAGCGCGAAGCCGACCACTAGGGCCGCTCCCAGTGCGAGCTCGCCGACGGCATAGGCGGATCCGATCGCGAGTCCCTCTCCCAGGTTGTGCAGACCAATCCCAAGGGCGATCATTCCGGCTTGCCCCAAACCGCCGTCGGCCTGCGCACCGGTTGTCTGTGCTGGACTGCTTATTGACCGGCTGGCTGCGGTGAGCAGGAGGAACGCCAGGATCGCGCCCAGAACGACCAGTGTCGCCCCACCGAATGGTCCACCGGCGCCCTCGGCGAGGGTGATGGCCTCAGCAGCGCCGTCGAGGGCCAAAAAGGCCAACAGCCCGACAGTGACACAGAGCAGTACCTGTACCACGCTAGGGCCGGTCCGGCGCAGCAGCGGCAGGAGCAACATCCCGAGTAGCACAGGGAGCACTCCAACGTAAATGCCCAGAAGCGCCATCAAGCCGAGGAATCCGATTCCGGCCTGCGGGGTGGCCACGGCCGCATCAATCTCATGCTCGACTACCGCCCCAGTGGAGGTGACCAGGGAGACAAGGTAGGGCTGTCCGTCCCGCCACGGGTAATCCAGAAGGATGGTGTCGGTGCCCAGCCGCCCGACCGGCTCGGTAGCGCCTCGGGCGTCGACGTAGGTGTCGTTGACGAACACCTGCGCCACCTGCACCGGATCCGGCCCGGTGTTGCGAATAGTCAACTCGATTGTGCCGGGACCCAGGACGCTGCGCTCGATCGCGAGCTGCTCCACAGGAGAGCCGAGGCGGTCGGGCAAGCTCGGCCCGGCCAGAAGCGCCAGCCCGACCAGCGCGCATGCGACCAACAAAAGCACAGCCAAAGCGGCTGCCCAGCTCCGCCGGCGGGTCGGCGTCGAGCCACCGGCCAACTGGGCTGTCACTTCCCGACCTCGAACATGCCCATCCAACCCAAGTCGGCGAACTCCGTCTTGTGGGCGTGGAACATGTATCTGCCGGGGTAGGGGAACCGAACCTCGCAGATGCCGCGCTGTCCCTGCCCCTGAACGATGGTGTCGGTGAACTCACTCGGCTCCAGGCGGGTGCCGGTGGGATAGTAGTCGAAGAAGTTGCCGTGCAGATGGAAGCTGTTAACCGGGTCGTACTCCAAGATGTTCACCAAGTAAATCCGCACCAGTTGGCCGCGTTGGACTTGAATCGGCTCGTCCATGTAGTGGAAGGGGATGCCATTCACCGCGTAGAGCTGGTTGCCCTCACCATCGAACGTGGTGTTGTAACCGTGCATCACCATGATCATCTCGTCGGCGGAGGGACGGCCCTGCTTCGGGTCAATGATGAAGGTGCCGTACATGCCCCGAGCGATGTGCTCGGCAAGCGGGCTGACATGGCAGTGATAAAGGTGTAGGCCGAAGGGGACCGCATCGAACTCATACGTCACCGTTTGCCGCGGGGCAATCACACCAGGACCGACGCCAGGGACTCCGTCCATCTCAGCGAGGTGGATACCGTGGAAGTGCATAGTGTGCGGGTGAGCCGAGCCGTTGGTGAAGTGCACCCGAAGCCGGTCGCCCTCCGTGCAACGCAACGTTGGCCCCGGCACCCGGGAGTTGAACGTCCACGCTGGAAACTGCACCCCCGGCGCCACCTCGATGTCGTGGTCACTGGCGAAGATGTCCCACTCCCGCAGCACCCTGCCATCGGGCAAGCGTGAGGTGGTGCCGTAGTCGAAATCGCGCAGCACATCACTGGGATGGAAGCCGTTGGAGGCGTGGTCCACCGTGCCGCCGCGCCGAAATGTAGCCCCCTCGATGCCGCCGCCATGCTTCCCATGAGTCCCAGCCGCCGTTTCGTCGATGGGCCCGTGCTCATGCACTCGCGCCCCGCCCGCATCCGGCTGCAGCAGCGTGTGCGCTCCAAAGGCCAGGCCCGCTGAGCCAGCAGCGCCCCCCAGTAATAACCGGCGCCGGGACGGGCCATCCGAAGCGCCCATCAGATGCCCCGGCCGTGCAGGACCTTGACCAGCTCGGCGCCCAACGGGTGCCTCTTGCCCTCGACCTCCACCCACAGCGGCCCGCCGAACGGCGCCCGCTCCACGACCGTCAACACCGAGCCCAACCCAATGCCGAGCGCGGACAGGTGGCGCAGTGCGGTGCTGTCGCGGTCGCTGACCCGCTCGAGCACGAATAAGGTGCCAGTGGCAGCCTCTGTGAG
>CADCUO010000207.1 GCA_902805915.1 uncultured Propionibacteriaceae bacterium
CCGCGAGACCGCGACGAATCGCTGCCCCGTAGCCCTGCCGGGGCTCCAGCACCTCGCGGGCCGTGGTCATGGCGACCTCGTCTGATGTCCCCTCCGCCGCGTTGTTGTTGACTACCAAGATGTCGTCAACGATGCCGAGTTTGTCGAAAGCCCTGATGGTCTCGGCGATGCTGTCTTTCTCGTTGTAGGTCGGCAGCACCACCGACAACGTCTTACCGTTCCACATGGCCGGACTCAGGGGTGGCCACAAGGGGCATCTGACCGGCCAATGGCTTGATCGGAGATCGCAGATACCAGGGCACGAGAAAGGTCAAAGCCGAGCCTTTGCTGTTCAACGTCAGTGGGAGGAATCGTGGGAACACCTGGTCGATGCGCCAGCCAACCGAGCGCAGGTAGTCAGCCAATGACCGGTCGGTGTAGATGGCGACATGGGTGTAGTCGTCGAAATAGCCGCCGGGGTTCAGCCGGAAGTTCGGTTGCAGCAGCATGAGGATTCCGTCCGGCCGCAGCACCCGGGCCGACTCGGCGAGCAGCAGGGCGGTCGCCGGTCGCTCCAGGTGTTCGAGCAGGTTGGAGGCGAACACCACGTCGAAGGAGCCGGAGTCGAAGCGCGACAGGTCGGTGCAGTCACCCACTTCGGCCTGGACGTGCTCGGCAGCGGCGCTCCGCACGGTGGTGTCCAGGTCCATGGCCACCACTCGCCGCGCTGTGATGGTGTTCGCGAAATCGCACCATCCGGCGCCCAACTCCAAGACGTCGGCGTCCGTGGGGATCCAGCGCTGCAGGTAGGCGCAGAGGTGGTTCCAGACCGCGGCGCGATGGGCGTTCGGGGCGAGCCGGGTGCGGAAGTAGGCAGAGACCGCGTCGTCGGCGGGCGGCGGTGAACCCGGGGCTGACGCACGTTCTGCCACCTGTCTGCTCCTCAACGATGGTCGGGTCGTGGTCGACTGTCAGGACTGCAGGCCGGCGTCGGGGCGGTTAGCCTGATGCGGTCGCACACTACCGAAGGACGAGTGAATGTCGGTGACTTCCGACCCCGA
Source organism: uncultured Propionibacteriaceae bacterium (assembly GCA_902805915.1). Classification (GTDB taxonomy): domain Bacteria; phylum Actinomycetota; class Actinomycetes; order Propionibacteriales; family Propionibacteriaceae; genus Microlunatus. The sequence continues at coordinate 1,041 of CADCUO010000207.1, forward strand.
GTCGGACCGCCGAGCCGGGGTGTCGACTCGCACGCTGCTGCTCGCGTGCCTTCCGGCGGTGGCGATCGGGGTGCTGATCAGGCTGTGGCTGGTGCACACGCCGCTGGTCCGGATGAACGCTGACGAGGGCGTCACCGGCCTGCAGGCCTACGAGGTCCTGCGCGGGAACTTCCGCCTCATCGTGGCCGGGAACGAGTACGGCTCGACCACCGAGACCTACCTCATCGCGCCGTTCCTGGCGTTCGGGGGCGGGGCGTGGCCGCTGCGGATCGTGCCCACGGCGCTGTCCGTGGTTGCCGCTTATGCCCTGTTCAGGTTGGCGCGGCCGATCTTCGGTCGGGTACCGGCCGCGGTGCTGGCGCTGATCGGGTGGACCACCTCCGGCGCGGTCACGATCTTGTTCCTGCGCCCCTACATGGGCTACACCAGCGGCTACATCGCGCTGATCACTGCGCTCGCGCTGGCGTGCCACGCGATGCGCACGGACCAGCGCCTGGTCCGGACAGCGGCTTTCGCCGGGTTTGCGGCGGGGTTCGCGACGTGGAGCCATCCGATCTTCGGCACCGTCGCGCTGCTGGCGTTGATCGCGCCCACGCTGTACCGCCGGCGGGCGGTGCGCCGGTGGTGGCTGCCGCTCGCCGCCGGCGGGGTGCTCGGGGTCAGCCCCTGGCTGCTGTTCATGGCGCGGAACGGCTGGCCGGCATCGGCCACGCCGGTGGTGGAAGCCAGCTACACCGAGCGCATCATCAGGTTCATCGCCGAGCTGCTCCCGCGGGCCTTCGGCCTGCGCAACGAGCTGGGTGAGGACTGGGTCGGCCCCGATGCGGTGGCTGTCGGGGTCGCGGCCCTGCTGATCATCGGGTCCATCGTCGGGATGGTGCTGCTGGTGATCCGCAAGGGCCGACAGGCCCTGCCGATCCTGGTGGCCGGGGTTCTCGCGTTCCCGGTCCTCGCCCTGTACTCCCCACTCAGCAACATCGCGGACGGGCGGTACGCCCTGCCGTTCCTGCCGGAGCTGCTGATGGGGTTGGGGGCGTGGCTGCTGCTGATCCCCGAGCGCATCCGCGACTCGCCGTGGCTGGTGATCACCGTGCCGATGGCATGGATGCTCTCGCTCTGCGTTCCCGTGGTGCACCAGCAGGCCGGCTGGGAGTGGATCGACCCCAACACCGACGCCAAGCGGATGGTCAGCGAGCTGGAGTCCCGGGAGATCCGCTACATCGCCGGCGACTACTGGGGCGCGTACCTGGTCGACTACCTCGGCGCGGGGCGCCTCCAGGCCGCGGTTCACCTACCCGTCCGGTTCGAGGAGGAGAACGCGACCGTCAACGCCGCCGACCCCTCGGAGGTCGCGTTCGTGTACCAGGACGGTCAGGTCCCGTACCTGCGGATGCCGGCGGACCACTACCAGATGATGGACCTCGGACTCTTCGACTTCTACGTGCCGGTTCGGGGCGTGAGCTAGCAGGTGGAACTGTCCGCCTGCCGTCCACCCGCCCTGATCGGGTGCGTCGGGTCGGCGCGCCCCGAGGAACGCCGCCGGTGGCGGCTGGCCGACAGCACCGCCAGGTGCGCCTGCTCTCGGCGCGGGTGTCGGCGGGCACCCCAGCGCGCAGGGCTGGAACCCCGTCACGCTGGTCAGCTCCGGAACCACAGCCAGGGAGAGGGACATGTCTGACCCCGAGACGTCTTCTCGACCCGCGGACAGCCCGGCGCCACCGGTGCGCAGGCTGCGGCTGCGACGTCACCTGTTCTCCTACCTGGTCGTCGGCGGTCTCACCGTTGTCGTCGACATGGTGCTGCTGGGCCTCCTGCATGAGTTCTCCGGGGTTCCGCTCGGCGTCGCCACCACGGTGGCCTTCTGCGCGGCCGTGGTGGTGAACTTCCTGCTCAACCGGACGGTCATGTCATCGTGGGGCTCGTCGGGACTGACGCAGCACGCCTTGCGGTACGGGTCGCTGGTCGCGGCCAACTACGTGATCACGCTCGGGGTGGTGACGACTGCAGGGCCCGTGGGCCACCGGTACCTGGTGGCCAAGGTGGCGGTCGTAGCCGTGTCGACCGTGTGGAACTTCCTCCTCTACCGCCACTGGGTGTTCGCCCCGCCGCGTTCGACGTCGTCGAGCCGGGATCGGCGCGCCGTGCATCGGGGGCGATCCACGGGATCGAGATGACCGGTCGGCGCAGCCGAGACGCCGGGATCCTCCGGCTACTTGTCCGCTGCTCACCGCTCTCCGTCCCTGTTCGACGTCCCGCCGCGCGCCGCAGCGCGGCATCCGGGGCCTTCCCGTGCAAGACTCTGACTGCTGACGTAGGTCTCGCCTCCTGGCGTGTGCTTCGCGGAGAGGATCTGCCGAGCCCCGATTCGGGTGCCTCGCAGCATTCGAGAGCCGTGAGGTGCGGCCTCGAGAATCTAGGAGATCTGTCATGGCACAAGGCACCGTGAAGTGGTTCAACGCTGAGAAGGGCTTCGGCTTCATCGAGGTCGACGG
>CADCUO010000208.1 GCA_902805915.1 uncultured Propionibacteriaceae bacterium
GACGCGCGGCTTCAATGCCTCGTTGCCCGACGATGTGCGCCAACATCTCCACGCCCGAGTGGTTGATGAGCTGGTGCCGATCGTGCAGAAGCACACCATCGAAGGCCTGGTGATGGGCGCCCCGTAGCGCACGACGTCGGGCAAGGGAAAAGATGAGGTGCTACTTCGCGTACTGGTCCAGGTCTGAGGTGTCGCCCCGGGCGAGGTCGGCGAAGAGCGACTGGGACCTGTCGGCGTCCCATTGGATCGCCGAGCCGACGGGGGTGGACAGGTTCGGGTCGGAGACGGGCACTGTGAGGGTGTAGCCACTGCCATCGGCGACCTTCTTCATGGCCAGCGCGAGCTTCAGCATCTCCCAGGCGCTGGTGTCCTCACCGAGTCGCAGCGCGTCGGCTGATGCGGTGCACAAGGTCCAGTAGCGCACCGGGTTGAGCACCGACGCCGGCGAGGCTGCCTTCTTGGCGACCGCCGCAAGCATCTGGCGTTGCCGCTCGACCCGTCCGAGGTCTCCTTTGGGGTCGGCGTAGCGCATCCTGACATAGCCCAGCGCCTGTGTGCCGCTCAGATCCTGGCAGCCCTTCGGCAGGTCGAGATGGCTGTTGCGGTCCTTGATCGCTTTGGGCAGACACATCTGGATCCCACCCACTGCGTCGATTATGTTCACGAAGCCGCCGAAGCCGATCTCGAGGTAGCCGTCGACTCGAAGACCGGTGTTCTGTTCAATGGTCTGCACCATCAGCTTGGGCCCGCCGCCGGAGTAGGCGGCGTTGATCTTGTTCTTGCCCTTGTTGGGGATAGTGACGTAGGAGTCACGGGGGATCGAGACCAGTGCAGGCTTGCCGCCCGGCGGGATGTGCAGCACCATCACGGTGTCAGTGCGCTGTCCCGCCGTGCTTCCGGTGCCGAGCCGCTTCCGCTCCGCCTTCGTCAGACCCTCCCGCGAGTCGGACCCGAGGAGCAGGAAGGTGGTACCGGGCTGGTTAGGGGGTCGCTCTCCCCTGGGCGCGTCGTCGACCCGGGTGACCCGGCTCCAGGCGTAGACCGGGACGGCCACCAGCGCGACCACAGCAAGGATGAGTAGCACGGCCAGCACCCCGAGCACTGTTCGAACCGGCCGGCGCTTTCGGGGCGGCTTCTTCGGCGGCACGGCTTGGGAGGCCTCCGTACCGGGTCCGTCTGTGTCTCGGGCGTGCGTCGCCGGACTGGGCGGCAGCACCGATGTGGGTGGGGGCGTGTCGAGGTGCGGTGACGAGACTCGCGTCGGCTCGGGCTCCGGCTCGCTCTTCGGTGTACGCCCGTAGAGCCAGTCCAGGTCGTCGTCGCGGCTCGGTGCCATGATCTAGGACTTTACCTGCGCAAAGCCCTGCAGCGTCGGCGTGGCGCGGCGGAGGCGCTGCAGCCTCCGGGAATACTGACAGCGATCTCCCCGGAGGTTCCTTCCCCACTGCGATCGAAAGGACCCCTGGTGTCCACCAGCATTGCGAACTCGCATGCGGCACTGTCGTCGGCTGCGGGCACCAGACGGCGTAGTGACCGGGTCAAGCTGCGGCGTGGACTGACGTTCGTAGCGATGACGTTGGTGCTGCCGGGATCCGCGCAGATCGCTGCCGGCAACCCGAGGCTCGGTCGGGTTGCGCTTCGGATATGGGGTGCGGTGTGGGCCGGTGTGCTGCTGGTCGCGCTGCTTGCCTTGGGGTGGCGTAGTGCCGCGGTCTCGCTCCTCACCTTCGGCCCAGCCTTGCGGGTGGTGCAAGCCGTGTTGATCGGGGTCGGAATCGGCTGGGCTGTGTTGCTGGTGGATTCTTGGCGCATAGCCCGGCCACCTGAGCTGGCTCGTGGCCATCGCCTCGGTTTCGCGATCCTCAACGCCGCCTTGGTTTTCTTGGTGGCGGGCGGGCTGTTCGCCTCGGCCTCGATGATCTCCAGCCAGCGTGACCTGATGGCCGCAGTCTTCGCCGGTGGCGGCGACACCTCGAGCAAGAACGGCCGGTTCAACGTGTTGTTGATGGGTGGTGATGCCGGCAAGAACCGGAGCGGACTCCGCCCGGACAGCATCATGATTGCCAGCATTGACGCCGACACCGGTAGGACGGTCCTCTTCAGCCTGCCGCGCAACATGGAGGACGTACCGTTCCCTGACTACTCGCCCCTGCACCGCAAATTCCCTAAAGGCTTCAGCTGCCCCGACGGCTCCTGCATGCTCAACGCGGTGTACACCTACGCCACGCAGAACGCCGCCCTGTATCCCGGTGTGCGCAACCCGGGTGCTCAGGCGACCAAGGAGGCCGTTGAGGGTGCCACCGGCCTGGAGATCAACTACTGGACCTTGATTGACCTCAAGGGTTTCAGGACACTGGTGGACGCGGTCGGCGGGATCACTGTGGACATCAACAAGCGGGTGCCGATCGGCGGCGGCAGTACCAAGATCTCCGGCTATATCGAAGCTGGAAAGGACGTGAAGCTGGACGGTCGCCATGCGCTCTGGTTCGCCCGCTCCAGGTCAGACTCATCCGACTATGAACGGATGGCGCGGCAGAAGTGCGTGATGAGCGCCATGCTGAACCAGCTCGATCCCGTCACCGTGCTCACCAAGTTCAACGAGATCGCGGCCGCGAGCAAGGAGATCGTCGCCACCGACATCCCGACATCGACCATCGACAGCTTGATGCAGCTAGCGCTGAAGGCCAAGGAGCTGCCCATCTCCAGCGTCTCCTTCGTGCCGCCTCTGGTCTATCCAGGCTCGCCTGAGTTCGGTCGGATCCATGCCACCGTACGAGCCAAGATCGACGCCGCCGAGGCGGCGGATCGCGGTGAGAAGCCGGCCAAGCCGGTCCGGAAGGCTGAGCCCAGCGACCAGACGACCGCTGCTCCCGACCCGACCGGTACCAGCTCATCGAAACAACCTCCGGTCAACGGGAGCACCTCAACCACTGAGCCGACCGGCGCGGCCTCCCGCACGCCGAAGCCGGGCCAGGACACCGAGGACCTGGCCGAGGTGTGCTCGGCTCGTTGACCGACCGCCTGTCCGGTCAACAGGGCACAATGTGTGCCGTGACCAAGGCGATCCCCATCGACCAGGCGGCCCCCAGCGGCCAGGCCGGAGCGTACCCGGGTGTCAGCGTGGTGATGCCGGTGCTCAATGAGGAACGCCACCTGGGTTCGGCGGTACGCCGGGTACTGGACCAGCACTATCCGGGCGAGCTGGAGGTCATCATGGCGGTCGGTCCCAGCCGGGACCGCACTGCCGAGATAGCGGCCCAGCTGGCTTCGGTCGACCACCGGCTGCAGGTGGTCGACAACCCGGCCGGGCGGACCCCGCACGCGCTCAACCTGGCCATAGCGGCGGCCAAGTATGACGTCATCGTCCGCGTAGACGGCCACGGTGAGCTCACCGACGGCTACATCCTCAAGGCGGTCGAGCTGCTGGAAAGAACCGGGGCGGCGAACGTCGGGGGAGTGATGGATGCCCAAGGAGGAACCGCCTTCGAGGAGGCAGTGGCATGCGCATACACCAGCAGGTTCGGTCTGGGCGGGTCCACCTTCCACCTCGAGCAGTCGCCGGAAGGACCAGCCGACACAGTCTTCCTCGGTGTCTACCGCAAGGAGGCGTTGGTCGCTGTCGGCGGATTCGACGAGTCGATGCACCGGGCCCAGGACTGGGAGCTGAACTACCGGCTACGACAGTCCGGCCACACCGTCTGGTTCTCACCCGAGCTGAAGGTCACCTACCGGCCGCGCTCCAGCCTCAAGGCCCTGGTCGCGCAGATGTACGAGACGGGCAAGTGGCGGCGCGAGGTCGTCCGTCGGTACCCCGAGACTGCTGGGCTTCGCTATCTCGCGCCGCCGTTGGCGGTGTGCGGAATCGTCGTCGGTACGGCCGCAGGCGTGCTCGGCGTCATCGGCGGACGGTCGTGGTTGCGGCTGGGCTTCGCGGCTCCGCTCGGCTACCTCGGCGTGCTGTCGGTGGCCACGGTCGTTCCGCCCCCATCGCTGAGCGCGGCAGCGCGGCGTCAGCTGCCGCTGGTACTGGCAGCGATGCACCTGTCATGGGGCTGCGGTTTCCTCGTCGGTCTCAGGCGACGGCGGCCGTCGCGACGGTAGCAGTGGTCGAGTTGACTTAATGTCTTTACAAAGGCTAGTTTGGAGTCCCAGACCGCAAAGGGGACTTCATGCCGCTCGTTCGTATCGATGTGCAGGTGGGTCGCACACCTGAGCAGCTGCGCTGGATAGCCGACACGGTGCAGAGCGTGATGCTTGATGTCTTTGCGGCACCGCCGGGCGACCGATACCAGATCATCACCGAGCATCCGGTCGGTCAGATCATCGCCGAGGACACCGGACTAGGTCTCACCCGGAGTGAAGAGGTCCTGGTCATTCAGATCTTCCAGCAGGGTCGCAGCGAGGAGCAGAAGAAGGCGGCGTACGCAGCGCTGGCGGAGCGGCTGGACGCCGACTGCGGCGTAGCGCCGTCGGACCTGATCATCTCCGTGGTGGGCAACCAGCGTGAGGACTGGTCGTTCGGCCTTGGTCGAGCTCAGTTTCTGGAGGGTGACCTCTGATGCGGCCGCTACACCAGCCATGGGCTTCGAGATATTGTCTTTACAAACCATTGACTCGGGTGCACCAAGGGCCTAACGTTCGTCTCGAGGTGAGCCGAACGGGGTCTACCTCTGCACACCGATCCAGCCTCAAAGGGGAGATATGAGCAGCGCAACGGATTCGGTCGCGAACGCCACGGATGTTCTGACCTTCGGACGCAGCGGGGTGGACATCTACCCGCATCAGATCGGCGTCGGGCTGGAGGACGTACAGACCTTCGGCAAGTACCTGGGCGGCACCACCGCGAATGTCGCCGTGGCTGCTGCCCGGCTGGGCCGCCGCACCGCCATCATCACCGGAGTGGGCAACGACCCGTTCGGGCGGTTCGTGCGCCGCGCCCTGCGGGAGCTGGGCGTCGACGACAGCCATGTGGTGGTCAACTCCGAGTACGCGACTCCGGTCACCTTCTGCGAGATCTTCCCGCCCGACGACTTCCCCATCTGGTTCTACCGCAAGCCGACCGCACCTGACCTGCAGGTGCGTCCGAGCGACATCGACTTCGACGCCGTTAGGGGCACCCACCTGATGTGGTTGTCCGTCACCGGCCTGAGCGAGGAGCCGAGCCGGGAGTCACACTTCGCCGTCCTCGAAGCCCGCGCCCGCAAGCCGTTCACGGTCCTGGACCTGGACTACCGGCCGATGTTCTGGGACACCCCCGCACATGCCACCGAGCAGGTCCAGAAGGCGTTGGCCCACGTCACCGTTGCCGTAGGCAACCGCGAGGAGTGTGAGGTTGCGGTTGGTGAGACCGAGCCGGAGAGGGCCGCGGACGCGCTGCTGGACGCCGGGGTGGAGCTCGCCGTGGTCAAGCAGGGACCCAAGGGAGTGCTGGCCAAGACCCGCACCGAACGAGTGGAGTCTCCGCCCATTCCGATCAAGCCGCTGAACGGGTTGGGCGCCGGCGACAGCTTCGGCGGGTCCCTGGCCCATGGGTTGCTTGCTGGGTGGCCACTGGCCAAGGTCCTGCAGAACGCCAACGCGGCCGGCGCCATCGTGGCATCACGGCTGGAGTGCTCCACCGCTATGCCGACCGAGGCCGAGATCGACCTGCTCCTCGCCGGTGGAGATCCCAATGCCCAACTCGCAACCGCTGCGGCTGAGATGAGGTCATGATGACCACGACACTGACCGGCTCCGACTTCGTCACCGAGGTCGCCGCCATCAACGAGGTTCGGCTGCGTGAGCCAGGCCGGATCAAGCGCCTGTTGACCTCGCGCAAGCGGCGGCCGCTCGTCGGCGCCGACGGTCGGCTGATGATCATCGCCTGTGATCATCCTGCTCGTGGGGCGCTGGCAGCTGCAGGGCGTCCGGACGCGATGGCGAGCCGGACCGAGCTGCTCGGTCGGTTGGTCACGGCGCTGTCTCGTCCGGGAGTGGACGGACTGTTAGCCACCGCCGACATCATTGAGGACCTGGTGCTGCTGGGAGCGCTTGAGGACAAGGTGGTGTTCTCGTCCATGAACCGCGGTGGACTGCAGGGCTCGGTGTTCGAGATGGACGACCGGCTGACCGGGTACGACGTTCAGGGGACCATCGAGGCCGGATGCGACGGAGCGAAGATGCTCACCCGGATCGATCTGGACGACCCCGGCACTGTTGCCACGCTCGAGACCTGTGGGCGCGCCGTCACCGAGCTGAACCGAGCTGAGCTGGTAGCGCTGGTGGAGCCGTTCATGTCCACCCGGGTCGACGGCAAGGTGGTCAACGACCTCAGCGCCGACGCAGTGATCAAGTCTGTCCATATCGCTCAGGGCCTCGGCGCCTCGACGGCCTACACCTGGATGAAGCTTCCGGTGGTTGAGGAGATGGAGCGGGTCATGGACGCCACCACGCTACCGACGCTGCTGCTCGGCGGCGACCCCGACACCGGCTCTCCGGAGGACACCTACGCTTCCTGGCGGGCGGCCTTGGAGCTTCCCTCGGTGCGCGGACTTGTTGTCGGTCGCACGCTGCTCTACCCAGCCGACGACGACGTGGCCGGCGCGGTCGACACCGCCGTCTCGATGGTGCGGTGACGAGGCCGATGACCGAAAACAACCTGCACCTGCCCGCCGGCCTCGCTACGACGGGGACCTACGACGTGGAGGTCACTCAGAAGTCCGCTGGGTGGAGTTACTCCAGTCTCCGCGTGTTCACCTTGCCGGTAGCCGGCACGCATCAGTTCTCTACCGGTGACGAGGAGATCATCGTCGTACCGCTGCAGGGTTCGGGGACTATCGAGGTGGACGGGTCCCGTCTAGAACTCGACGGCCGGGCTGACGTGTTCTCCGGGCCCACCGACTTCGCGTACCTGCCGGTGGGCAGCTTGGCTACCTTGACCGCGGCACAGGGCGGCCGGTTCGCCCTGACGGGCGCTCGCACGGACCAGAAGCTGCCGGTGCGATACGGCCCGGTGAGCAGTGTGCCAGTGGAGCTCCGCGGGGCAGGCCAGTGCAGCCGACAGGTACGCAACTTCGCCACCCCGGACGCCTTCGGCGCCGCCAAGATCATCGCCTGCGAGGTGATCACCCCCGGCGGCAACTGGTCGTCCTACCCGGCCCACAAGCACGACGAGCAGACGGATACCGAGGCAGAGCTGGAGGAGATCTACTACTTCGAGATCGCCACCGGCCCCGCCGGCCAGCCCGGGTTCGGCTTCCACCGAACCTCCTCCTCACCCGGCAAAGAGATCGACATCTTGGCCGAGGTCCGAACCGGCGACACGGTGCTCGTTCCGCATGGCTGGCACGGCCCCTGCGTAGCGGCGCCCGGCTTTGACATGTACTACCTGAACGTCATGGCCGGTCCCGCCGAGGAACGCGCCTGGCTGATCTCGGACCACCCCGACCAGGGATGGGTCCGGTCCACCTGGGCCCACCAGCCCATAGATCCCCGACTGACCGCAGTCTCGCAGCAGAGAGAGGGTAGCTGACATGGCAGCCACCAGCACGGTTCGGCTCACCGTCGCGCAAGCCACGGTGCAGTTCCTCAGTGCGCAGTACTCCGAGTCCGACGGCGTCGAGCAGAAGCTGTTCGCCGGCTGCTTCGGCATCTTCGGCCACGGCAACGTCGCCGGCCTGGGGCAGGCCCTGTTGCAGGCCGAGCTGAAGGACCCAGACGCGCTACCGTACGTGCTTGGCCGCAACGAGCAGGCGATGGTGCACAGTGCGGTGGCATTCGCGCGGATGAAGGACCGGCTGCAGACGTGGGCGGTTTCCACCAGTGTGGGGCCCGGAGCGACCAACATGGTCACCGGCGCGGCGCTCGCCACCATCAACCGGTTGCCCGTACTGCTGTTGCCGGCCGACACCTTCGCCGGCCGCAGCGCATCACCACTGCTGCAAGAGCTTGAGCTGCCCCACACCGGTGACGTGACAGTCAACGACTGCTTCCGTCCGGTGTCGAAATACTTCGACAGGGTCTGGCGACCCGAACAGCTACCGTCTGCCCTGCTGGCCGCAATGCGGGTCCTGACCGACCCGGTGGAGACGGGAGCAGTCACGATATGTCTGCCCCAAGACGTGCAGGCGGAGGCCCACGACTGGCCCGAATCTCTGTTTGCGAAGCGAGTGTGGCACGTCGCCCGGCCGTTAGCCGAGGCCGCCATGGTCGACGCTGCGGTAAGGGCCATTCGAGGCTCACACCGGCCGCTGATCGTCGCGGGCGGCGGTGTCGGCTACTCCCGCGCACATGAGGCGCTGGCCCGGTTCTGTGAGCTCACCGGCATACCGGTGGGGCAAACCCAAGCAGGCAAGGGCTCCCTGCGCTACGACCATCCGCAGTGTCTCGGCGCGATCGGCTCCACCGGAACCACTGCAGCCAACCAGATCGCTGCCAGCGCAGACCTGGTGATCGGTATCGGCACCCGGTACGAGGACTTCACCACCGCCAGCCGGACCGCGTTTCAGGCGCCACACGTCTCCTTCGTCAACATCAACGTCGCCGGGCTGGATGCGGTGAAGCACTCGGGGCTGGGCGTCGTTGCAGACGCTCGGGAGACCTTGGAAGCGCTCACCGGTGCACTGCAGGACTATCGCGTACCAGACAGCTATGCGCAGCAGGTCACGGATCTGAAGGCGCAATGGGACGCCGTGGTGGATGCGGTGTACCACCCCGAGGTGAGCAGCGACGAGGTCGGCTCAGATCTGGGGCAGCCAGCCGGCCTGCTGACGCAGAACGAGGTGATCGGGATGGTCAACGAGCTGTCCGACCCCCGTGACGTCGTGGTGTGTGCCGCCGGCTCCATGCCGGGTGACCTGCACAAGCTGTGGCGCACCCGTGACCCGCTGGGCTACCACGTGGAGTACGGCTACTCCTGCATGGGATACGAGGTGGCCGGCGGTCTCGGCGTCGCCATGGCCTGTCCGGACCGCGACGTGTTCGTCATGGTCGGCGACGGCTCGTACCTGATGATGGCCACCGAGCTGGTCACCGCGGTGCAGGAAGGGGTCAAGATCATCACCGTCCTGGTGCAGAACCACGGCTTCGCCTCTATTGGCGCGTTGTCGGAGTCGCTGGGCTCGCAGCGCTTCGGGACCAAGTACCGGCGTCGCTCCGCCAGTGGCCGCCTGGACGGCGACCTGTTGCCCGTCGACCTGGCGGCCAACGCCGCGACCCTCGGCGTCGACGTGATGAAGGTAACCACCGCACCGGAGTTCGCCGATGCGGTGAAGATGGCCAAGGCCGCTGATGCCAGCACCGTGATCTACGTCGAGACGGACCCACTGATCGGGTCACCGGACTCGCAGTCGTGGTGGGACGTGCCGGTGAGCGAGGTCTCAACTTTGACCTCCACCCAGGATGCCCGCCGGGTCTACGAGGAACACAAGGCCACCCAGCGGCTCTTTCTTACCCCACCGCAGTGACGCAGGCGCTCGCCAGCGATCACTGATCCAGCAGCAACATCAACTTATCGGCCACACCAACTCATAGGGGAGTGCACGTGTCATCGAAGATCACCATCGGTACAGCTCCGGACTCGTGGGGAATCTGGTTTCCCAGTGACCCCGAGCAGCTGCCGGCTGACCAGTTCCTGAGCGAGGTGGCAGAGGCAGGTTATGGATGGATCGAGCTCGGCCCATACGGCTACCTGTCCAAGGACCCCGCTGAGCTGCAGGACCAGCTAGCCGCGCACGGTCTCAAGGTGCTGGCCGGGACGGTGTTCGAGCACCTGCACCGTCCGGACTCCTGGGACGCAGTGTGGGCACAGGTGACTGATGTTGCGGCGCTGACCCAAGCGGTCGGTGGAAAGCACATCGTCGTCATCCCCGACCCCTGGCGTGACCACAAGACCGGCGATCCGGTCGAGAGCCGCGAGCTGCCGCCGGAGCAATGGAAGCAGATGACCGCCGGTCTGGACGAGCTGGGCCGGCGCATCCTGGAGGAGTATGGGCTGCACGTGCAGTTCCACTCTCACGCTGACAGCCATGTCGGGTATCAGCCTCAGATCGAACAGCTGCTCAGCGATACCAACCCGGACTGGGTCAACCTCTGCCTGGACACCGGGCATGTCGCCTACTACGGCGGCGACTGCCTGGAGCTGATCCAGAAGTACCCGGAGCGCATCGGTTACCTGCACCTGAAACAGGTCAACCCCACGGTCGTCGCTGAGGTGCTGGAGAAGGACCTCTCCTTTCCTGAGGCAGTTCGGATGGGCGCCATGATCGAGCCGCCGCTTGGCGTCCCCGCGATGGAGCCGCTGCTCAACGCTGTGGCGGACCTGGACCGCGACATGTACGGGATCATCGAGCACGACCTGTATCCCTGCGCGCCTGACGTGCCGCTGCCCATAGCGCGGCGGACGAAGACCTACCTCAGCTCCTGCAGCGGAGCCTCGATCGAGTTTGGGAGTCAGACATGAGTGACCTGCGCATCGCCGTCCTGGGAGTCGGCATGATGGGCGCCTTCCATGTGGAGGCGCTGAGCAAGCGGATTCGTGGCGCACGCGTCACAGTGGTCAGCGACTTCTTTGCGGACAAGGCACATGAGATCGCGTCGTCAGTCGGTGCCCGGGTGGTGAGTGACCCGATCGAAGCCATCAACGCCGAGGACGTAGATGCTGTCCTGATCGCCACTCCGGGTGCGGCTCACGACGAACAGGTCAACGCCTGCCTCGATCGGGGCATCCCGGTACTGTGCGAGAAGCCGTTGACCACCGACATCGCCTCGGCGTTCGCCATCACCCAGCGGGAAGCCTCCCTTGGCAGGCAGCTGATCCAGGTTGGGTTCATGCGCCGCTTCGACGCCGAGTACGTGGGGCTGAAGAAGCTGATCACCGAGGGAGCCCTGGGTAACCCACTGCTCGTGCACTGCACGCATCGCAATCCCGCCGTGCCTGACCACTTCAACTCCGAGTTCATGATCAGGGACTCCGTCGTCCATGAGGTGGACGTGGCGCGTTTCCTGCTGGACGAGGAGATCACCAGTGTGCAGGTGCTCAAGGGCGTGGCCACCAGCACTGCGCCGGCGGGTACCTACGACCCGATGATCGTTGTCTTCGAGACCGAGTCGGGCCGGCTGGTGACTGACGAGATCTACGTCCGCAGCGGGGTGGCGTACGAGGTCCGAACCGAGGTGGTGGGCGAAGGCGGCAGCGCAGTCATCGGCCTGGACCAGAACCTGCAGGTCAAGACGACCGACGGCCGTTGGGGCGGGCAGATCACGCCAAGCTTCGTTGAGCGCTTCGGTGCCGCGTACGACACCGAGCTGCAACGTTGGGTGGATGCGGCCAGGAAGGGCACCATCGACGGTCCGGGTACCTGGGACGGCTACGCGGCGGTCGCGGTCTGCGAGGCCGGCGTCGAGGCCCTCCGTACCGGCAAGAAAGTTCAGGTGCAGTTAGGAGCTCGGCCAGCTGTTGACGACGAGCGATCCGGCGTCCTGGCGCCCGATCTTGAGGGAGCCCGACCGTGAGCATCAACCAGGAGCGCAGCCACTTCTATCTTGTCCGGGAGGAACTGTCGTGAAGCTTGCCCTAGACCCACAGATGTTCTACTCGACCCAGTCCGTGCTCGAGCTGCCCGACACTGTCGCCAGCCTCGGTTACGACTGGATGGAGCTGTCTCCCAAGGCTGACTTCATCCCGTTCTTCTCCTACCCCAAGGTGGATGACGCCGGAGTCCGGGCGCTGAAGAAGAGGGCGGCCGACGCCGGCGTCGGGATCGCTTCGGTGCTTCCGGTGCAGCGGTGGTCCGGTCCTGACGAGGAGCAGCGACAAGCGGCGGTACGGTCATGGAAGCGGATCATCCAGATCACCGTCGACCTCGGCGTGGACGTGATCAACTCGGAGTTCAACGGCAGGCCGGAGGCGCCTGAGACCGCTGAGGCGCACTTCCTCCGCTCGCTGGACGAGCTGCTGCCGATCCTCGAGGCTGAGGGCATCAAGCTGGTGCTGGAGCCGCACCCGGACGACTTCATCGAGGACGGACATGCCGCCGTCAACGCCATCCGGGGCTTGAACAAGGACTGGATCTCCTTCTTGTACTGCACCCCGCACACCTTCCACCAAGGCAACGACGCGACCGGCATCATTGCCGCCGCGGGGGACAAGGTGAGCTACGTACACCTGGCGGACACGTTGGACCACACCGCCAACAACGGGCTGCGCTACATCGTCAACCCGCCGGGATCGACGGTGCGGGTGCACCAGCACGCCGAGATGGGACGCGGTGAGGTCGACTTCGACGAGGTCTTCACCGCGCTCGCCGCCGTGGGCTTCGACGGTGTGATCAGCTCGTGCGTCTTCGGTTGGGACGAGCACGCCCGCGAGATCAGCATTCGGCAACGCGACAAGGCTTTGGCCCTGGTCGGCAAGCACTTCGGGTCATCGACCCAGGAGTCCATCACCAGCAGCAAGACCACTTCGAACTAGTTGAACTAAGGACACATCATGGCCACAACGCTGTACCACTGGAAGAACGGGGAGACCTTCGAAGGAACCGGAGGCCGATTCTCCGACGTAACAGACCCCGCGACCGGAGAGGTCAGCGCCCAGTTGGCCCTGGCCTCGCCTGAGGACGTCGACGCCGTCGTCCAGGCTGCAGTCGCCGCCTTCCCGAAGTGGCGAGACACCTCACTGACCCGACGAACAGCGGTGCTGTTCGCCTTCCGGGAACTGCTCAATGCCCGCAAGGAGGAGCTCGCGGCCATCATCACTGCCGAGCACGGCAAGGTGCTCTCCGACGCCCTCGGTGAGGTGAGCCGCGGCCAGGAGGTCGTCGAGTTCGCCTGCGGGATGCCGCACCTGCTCAAGGGCGGCTTCACCGAGAACGCCTCCACCGGCGTCGATGTGCACTCGGTCCGCCAGCCGTTGGGGCCGGTGGCGATCATCTCCCCGTTCAACTTCCCTGCCATGGTGCCGATGTGGTTCTTCCCAATCGCCATCGCCGCCGGGAACACCGTAGTCCTGAAGCCCAGCGAGAAGGTCCCGACCGCAGCCCAGTGGATGGCTCAGCTCTGGAAGGATGCAGGCCTGCCGGACGGCGTGTTCAACGTACTCAACGGTGACAAGGTGGCGGTCGACGGCCTGCTCACCCACCCCGACATCAAGTCGGTCTCGTTCGTCGGCTCCACGCCGATCGCGAAGTACGTGTACGAGACCGGAACCGCCTCCGGCAAACGGGTACAGGCGCTCGGCGGCGCAAAGAACCACATGCTCGTCCTGCCCGACGCAGATCTTGATCTTGCTGCCGACCAGGCGATCAACTCCGGCTTCGGCTCCGCCGGCGAGCGCTGCATGGCGATCTCGGCGATCCTGGCGGTGGGTGACATCGCCGACGAGCTGGTGTCCAAGATCAAACAACGCGCCGAAACCCTGCGTACCGGTGACGGTCGTCGCGGCTGCGACATGGGACCGCTGGTAACGGCGGCGGCGCGGGATCGGGTGTCGGGCTACGTGGACGCTGGTGAGGCAGCCGGTGCCACCTTGGTCGTCGATGGCCGTGGGGTCTCCCCGGACGCCGATGGTGAGGGCTTCTTCGTTGGGCCGACCCTGTTCGACCACGTTCAGACCGACATGTCGATCTACACCGATGAGATCTTCGGGCCGGTGCTGTCAGTGGTGCGGGTGGCCAGCTACCAGGAGGGGGTTGACTTGATCAACTCCAACCCGTACGGCAACGGGACGGCGATCTTCACCAACGACGGCGGCGCGGCGCGACGGTTCTCCAACGAGGTCCAGGTCGGCATGATCGGCGTCAACGTGCCGGTGCCGGTGCCGATAGCGTACTACTCCTTCGGAGGCTGGAAGAACTCCCTGTTCGGTGACACCCATGCCCATGGCGTCGAGGGAGTTTCCTTCTTCACCCGTGGCAAGGTTGTGACCTCCCGCTGGCTCGACCCGAGCCACGGTGGTCTCAATCTGGGATTTCCTCAGAACACCTGACTCAGACCGGGCCCGGGTCGACTCGCTCGTCGGTGCTGATGCGAGCGAGTCGATCAGGCTCCTGGCCGACCACGAGAACTGCGGATCCGTTGCCCAGCAGCGGAAGCACCACACCGTCGCGGACACAGGCCCATGGATCTGAGCTCCGTACCAGCGTCCTGCGGCCGGGCTGGGCGAGGTCAACTTCGGTCAGCTCGCGTTGAGTAAGACTGCGTTCGTTGTCGTGCCAGGCGTCCGTGTCCTCGGGGACCTGCGCGGCGGCGTGGATGTCGGGCTGGCTTCGTACCTCCAGCGTGTAGTCCACCATCGGGTGGGGCAGCGGCTCGCGAAAGCCTAGGCCGAGCGGGTGAAGCGAGCATCCCACCACCTCGGTCTGGCCGGTCGGAGCCAGCTCGTCGGGGGCAAGTGCTGCGACTTGGGACGGTCCCAGCACCCGCAGCCTGGGTGGTTCGGCGGAGCCGGCGAGATCGACCACGGCGCCGACCTGCCAGCAGGCCGTGGCCCATACCAGGGTCACCCAGTGCGCCGGTGCCTCCAGCGCCAGCGGCAGAGCGACGACGTCGCCAACCTCGAGCTGATACTCGTCCACCAGCAGGTTCGAGGTCTTGTCGACCCAGTTGCGGAACGAGATCGCCGACAGCTCGGTGCGTTCGCCGGATCCGAGATCGTAGTACGTGATCAAGGGCTCTGCGCCGTTGGTCTGAACGCGGCGGTGGAGGAGCTCAGCAATCTGGGTCACCCAGCGATCATGCCAGTTCAATCCGCCGGAAAAACCGCCGCCGGTCCCGTACGCTGACCTGCATGCGTTATGTGGTGATCATGGCCGGCGGCTCAGGGAAGCGGCTGTGGCCGCTGTCTCGACATGGCATGCCCAAGCAGCTGCTGAACATCGTCGGCGGCAAGAGCCTGCTGCGGATCGCCTACGAGCGGCTCGGCGGGATCGTGCCGGATGAGCAGGTGCTGGTCTGTACCGGGGCTGACTACGCCGACATCGTCGCGCGCGAGCTGCCCGAGCTGGACCCGGACAACATCCTGGGCGAGCCGGAAGGCCGCGACTCGCTCAATGCGGTCGCCTGGAGCGCCGCCGTACTGGCGGAGCGGGACCCGGACGCGGTGGTAGCCGTCGTCGCCTCCGACCACATCATCCACCCGGTGGAGGAGTTCCAGAACTCGCTGGCCGAGGGCTTCGCCGTGGCTGAGTCGGATCTGACTGCCCTGGTCACCTTCGGTGTGGTGCCGACCACGCCACACACCGGGTACGGCTACCTGCTGCGTGGCGAGCCGCTTTCTGAGAATGTCAGCGAGGTGCTGGCATTCCGGGAGAAGCCGGACTGGGCCACGGCGCAGGAGTACCTGGAGTCGGGCGACTACTGGTGGAACTCCGGCATGTTCGTCTGGAATGCCCGGACCCTGCTGGACCAACTCAAGATCTTGTTGCCGCAGACGCATCGAGCTATCACCGAGCTGGCGGCCAGGCCGGAGCGGCTGGGGGAGATCTATCCGCAGCTGGAGAAGATCAGCGTCGACTACGCCGTGATGGAGCCGGTCAGCCAAGGCATGGGCACAGCCCATGTGCTGGCGGTGGGGTTACCGATCGCCTGGCACGATGTCGGTGGGTTCGCAGCGCTCGGTGAGCAACTGCCACACGACGAGCAGGGCAACGCAGTCTCCGGCGTCAGTGTGTTGATGGACGCCCGCGAGAACCTGGTGATCAACCAGTCCGAAGACGGCCGGATCGTTGCAGTGGTCGGCCTGACCGGCACCGTGATCGTACAGACTCCCCAGATCACCTTGGTCTGCCCGGTCACTGAGGCGGAGCGGATCAAGGAGCTGGTGGCCACGGTGACTGACCAGCTCGGTCGTACGTACGCCTGAGGCTGCTCACCTCACCCACTAAACTTGCACTTCCCGCGCGTTATTTGTTGGGTGAAGTGCCAGTTTCCCACGTTAACGTGGGAAACCCCGCTCCGAATCAGACCCGCCGCGGTCAGGCGGCGGTCGGCTCGGGCGAGTCGGTGTAGGGGTACTTGGCCATGAAGTCGGCTACCGCGGCGCCGCTTACCAGGGTGCAGGCTTGGCGGATGCCCTTCTGCGTGGCGGCGTTGCCGGGGTTGCTGGGATCGGCGTACCAGCGGGCCAGTACGACGTTCTTCCCCTCGGGGAATCCAGCTCCGTCGGGTTCGCTCCATGGGGCCGCGATGAACTTGTCCTTGGTGTAGTCGTCACCGGAGAAGGTCCTCGATATCTGCTCCAAGGTGTCCTTCTCCTCGCTCGGCATGCTGTCGCGGTACCAGGCCACGGTGTAGCCGTGCTCGAGGTTGTGCACCAGGGTTTCGACCGCCGGCCGGTCCTCCATGGTGTAGAAGCGCTTGGTGAACGGCGCTGGTGCGTTGTAGTGCGGGCCGGTCGCTGGTGGGAAGTCGGGGTAGGGCACCTTGGTGCCATCCGGCACGTGGTCCTGGTTGCCGCTAGCCGCGGTCTCGCTGACCGGATTACACCCCGCCGCCGCGATGCTGACGCCGACATCACCAAGTTCAGCGGTGCGCTTGCGGTAGTCGTCGACAAACAGGTAGAGCGGGTACGCCAGCATCGCCACAGCCAGCACCAGGCAGAGAGCGAACAGCTTGGCCGTCCGTCGTCGCTGCTCCTTCTTGCGTGCCGCCTCGAAGGAGGCCAGCCGGTCCCGGCGGCTGCCGCCGGTCGACGAGGCTGTCTTCGACATGGACTTGGCCACCGGTGACTCCTACTGCTCTGGTTTGACTAGTGCTTCAGTTCGACTACTGCCCGGTCGGACTCTTGCTCGGCCGATGCTTTGACCGACTCTGCTTGGCTCACCGCAGGCTCTGCCCATAGCAACGGACAAGACAGCGGAGTCTATCCCCAACGACGGGCTCAGTTGCTTTCTCCGGGCGTGCCGGCGCGGCCACCGTACCCGCTCAGGGGTGCAGCAGCGACGGTCGGTGACCGGCCCCCTCGACGGCGGCGGCGATGATCGCCCGGATCAGCTCAGCCCGGTCACCGTCCTCACCGACCACCTCGAGCACCGCGTCGGCCAGCACTGCGTCGTCGTGGTCGATCACCTGCTCGAACCGATCGCCGTGACCGTACGCGGTCAGCACCGCCTCCATCACGGCCTCACGGGAGCC
>CADCUO010000209.1 GCA_902805915.1 uncultured Propionibacteriaceae bacterium
CTCTGACCGGAGAAATCCGCAGGAGGTCTCGCACGCCCGCTGCACCGGGAACCAGGGTGACATCGTCGTGTTGGACGATATCCTGGTTCGGTCCTGGAACTCCCCAGCGAGCGATGCCTCGATGTGTGACGGTCAAGCTGTGCCGGAGGGATTCGAAGGACTCCACGTCTGGGACATCAGCAACCTCGAGCAGCCCGAGATGATCGCGTCAGTCGAGCTGCCGTGTGGCTCACACACAGCTACCGGCGTTCCCGATGTCGAGAACAATAGGCTGCTGATCTACAACCAGGGATCAGGTGGGCCATGTTACTTCATGGACATCGTCTCGGTGCCGTTGGACGATCCCGCAAGCCCTGAGCTGCTGTGGCAAGAGCCGATGCGCGGACAGCACGGGTGTCATGACTCAGGCGTCATCCTCGGTGACGTGAACCTGATGGCGTGCGCGAGCGGCCAAGCGGCCAACGTCTTCGACATTGGCGAGAACGAGTGGCCCGGCGGGCGCCTCGACGACCCTAAGTTCCTCTATACAATCGAGGAAGAGGGCGTGGGGCCGAAGCCCGAGGGCGTCGAGCACAGCGGCAGTTGGCACTCGGCGACCTTCACGTGGGACGGCGAGGTCCTCATCCTCGGATGGGAGCCAGGCGGCGGAGCGGAGCCAGAGTGCGAGGCCACCGATCCCGACGTTACCCACACCATGTTCTTCTACAGCACGACGAGCGGGGAGAAGCTCGGAGAGTGGACGCTGCCTCGCAAGCAGAATGCGGAGGAGAACTGCACCATCCACAACTTCAATGTCGTACCGATGCGCGATGGCCGCGACATCGTCGTGAGCGGCAACTACCAAGCAGGGACGTGGGTGACCGAGTTCACCAACCCGGCCAGGCCGCGGGTGCTTGCCTACTCGGACCCCGCGCCGTTGGAGCCAACGGATCTCGGCGGCGCATGGTCGTCGTACTGGTACAACCGGGCGATCTACGAGAGCTCGATTACGGAGGGGTTGAACGTGTTCCGGTTGACACGTGAACGGGTGTTCCGCCAGTCCATCTGGCTGGACCACCTCAACCCACAGACGCAGGAGTTCAGCATCTCCTCGTCGTCCTGACGCCTATCCGAGACAGTGATAATCGGCCGATGGCCCGGCGGCGGCGTCGGGCCATCGGTGATGTCGGCCCTCGGTCGGAGCAACACGCTTGCGCGCACGACTGTCTTGTCGGGGTGGGAGGAGCAGAAACCACGACCTCTTCGTCCCGAACGCCGCAGGCCGTAGGCCGTAGGCTGGCGAATGTCCCGCTTGTCGCGCCGGTGGGAGCGCGAAACCGCGTACCTCGCTGGCCCTCAACGGGGTGCGCCTCAATGCCACTGACGATAAACTATCCACGGTTGACCATGGCTGCGGCCTCCGGCGAGGTGCGCGACGTCCCGGCCGTCGCAGCGCGGCTGGATGGTTGGATGGCTGGGCCGTGCCGCTCGAGGAGGGCAAGCGGCTCTGACCCACTGCATTGGCGACCGTCCTCCGCGCGCGTCCTCCCAGGACTCGACCTCACCCAGCAGCCACCGAGGCCGCGTAAAAAAATTCGCTCGGCATGGACCGCTCAAGCCTCCATGTGAGAGCAATCGGACGCTCGCCCTCGTGCGAGACGTATGTCGTTGGCCCTAGGAAAAGGGGCCTCGGCCACGTTCGAGGAAGCGCCCGCGTCCGACGCACACCTGCTCCAGCCGGGGCGTTTCGGACGAGCGTCGGTGTCAGCTGCTGAACTGCGGCAGAACCTGCTCTCCGAACGTGTCAAGGAAGCTCGTCTGGTCCTGGCCGACGTGGTGCAGGTACAGCTCGTCGAAGCCGAGCTCGAGGTACTCGTGCAGCCACGCCGCGTGCCGTTGGGGGTCGGTGGACACCCGGACGACTCGGCGTACCGCCTCGACCGGCACGTGCTGGCTGACCTGGTCGAAGACCTCCGCGGTGTCGATGTCCCATACCGCCGGAGGGGGAAAGACGTTGCTGCGCCATTGGTCGTGTGCGAGCGCCTCCGCGTCCGCCTGGGTCGTCGCGTAGGACAGGTGGACCTGCAGCCGGACTGGCCCCCGCCCGCCCGCCTCGCGGTAGGCCTCCACCACACGGCGCAGCTGCTCCTCCGGCTGGTTCAGCGTGATGAGACCGTCGGCCCAACGCGCGGCCCACCGTGCGGTCTCCGCGCTGGCCGCTGCTGCGATCAAGGGCGGCGCCGGCTCTGGCGGCGCCCAGAGCCGGGCACGATCCACGACCACGAGCCCGTGATGGGTGACGTCCTCGCCGGCCAGCAAGCGACGCATCACCTCGGCGCACTCCAGCAGCCGGCGGTTGCGGACCTTTTTGGCCGGCCACGGGTCGCCGGTGATGTGCTCGTTGAGGGCCTCGCCGGAGCCGAGAGCCGCCCAGAAGCGCCTGGGGAACATGCCGGCCAGGGTGCTGATCGCCTGCGCCGCGATCGCCGGGTGGTAACGCTGGCCGGGTGCGGTGACGACCCCGAACGGCAGGCTGGTGGTGGCGAGGGCCGCGCCCAACCATGACCAGGCGAATCCGGACTGGCCCTGCCGGGCGCTCCACGGACTGAAGTGGTCCGAGCACATGGCGGCAGCGAAACCGACCTGCTCAGCGCGCTGCACCGCGGTGAGGAGCCGGGCCGGTGAGATCTGTTCGTGGGAGGCGTGAAAACCGATCACCTGAGCAGCCTCCTCGACGGGGTGGTTCCGCTTCCTTGATTGAACCGCATGGTCGCGGATGCCGCGGGGAAGGAGCATGGGCAAGGACCGAACGGGGCCGAAGGAGGACGACCGATGGGCACCTGCGACACCTGCGGCAACGAGTACGACAAGACCTTCACGATCACGCGTGGCGACGAGACCGGCACCTTCGACAGTTTCGAGTGCGCGGTGCACGCTATGGCAGCGACGTGCGCCCACTGCGGGTGTCGGATCCTCGGGCACGGGGTGGAGGTCGGCGACGCGATCTATTGTTGCGCGAGCTGCGCTCGGCACACGGGATCCCAGGACGTGGCCGACCGGGCATGACCCGGGCCCGTCAGGGCTGCCGAGCCAGCGGTCACGTCACTGATCGGCGCCCGGATCTGGGATCTCCTCCGGCAAGTCCCTGACCGGCATGACGACGACGTCGTGGATCTTCCAGTCGAGGTTCCGCAGCGCGGTGACGGCCTCCTCGATCCGTTCCAGGGTCACGTCCTCGTCCGTGGGACGCACAAAGGCCTCGATGTGGAAGACGTGCCCCTGGTCGCGCACGCGGGAGCGTGACTGCGAGATCCATGGGAGGTCACGGAGGACGTCGTCGACCTGGTACGTCAGGGGATGCGGCGACTTGTCGTCGAAGGTGCGAGCGCGTTGGTCGTTCAGAGAACCTGAGGCGAAGCGAAGGTTCTTCCAGCCGTCACGGAGGATCGATCCGGCGATGAAGAGAGCGGCGACCGAGTCGAGCCACCAGAGGCCGACGCCGATCCCCAGGACCCCGACGATCGTGCCGGCGGCGGTCATCCAGTCGGCTTTCTGCATGTCCGCGTCGGCGTACAACACCTTGTCGTGGAGCTGCTCCGACAGCGGGAGCTTCAACCGGGCGAGGATGAACGGTCCCACTCCGGTGTAGACCATGACGGCGATCATGAGCCAGCCGCTCCACACGGTGTTCCCGAAGAGCTGCATCGTGCCGACCTGCGGATGCTCCTGCCGGAGGAGTCCCATGGCGGAGTCCTCGATCAGGAAGAGCCCCATGACGAGCAGCGCAACCGCCGCGGTGAGGTGACCGGTGGCGACCGTGCGGTGGTAGCCGTAGGGGTGATCCGGGGTGGGCTCCTTCCGGGCGCGGGAAATGGCAAGGAGGAAGGCCACCGGCGGGATGAGGCCCAGCATGTCCTCGATCCAGGCTGCCTTCATCGCCTGTGATCCGCCCATGACGGAGAAGACGGCGGCTACGGCCGTGAGCATGAAGACGAAGGTGACTACCTCGAGGCGGATCGCCTTGCGTAGCGCGATCCGCTGCGGCTCGGGGAGGTCGGTGTACCCGAACCGTGGCTCCCTCGCCCGCCTCATCGGGGAACGGCCTCGTCGAGCCAGCGCTCGAGAGCGGACTGGAGAGCGTTCTCGCCCATGGGGACGAACATGACGTGAGCCTCGACAGTGCCCTGCACCTTCTCCTCGAGGTAGGGCCGCGTCATCGCCGCATCCGCCGAGAAGGGGTTCTGGTCCGTGAGCCCGCCGACGACGACGTCGAGCGAGCCGTCCTCCAGCCGTCCTATCAAGTCCTCCTCACCGCCGACCGTCCACTCGACCTGTGCGCCCAGTGAGGAGGCGAAGCCTTCGACGAGGTCGACCTCGCGGCCTGTCGGGTCCTCGGTCATCGAACCGACGACGACCCATCCTGGCCTCGGGGAAGCCCCGGCCCGGACGACCTGCTCCCGACGGATCCGGTCCAGGGTCCCATCCGGGTCGACCGGGATCGTCACGGCGCAACCGGTGAGGGGGAGCACCGCGCTCATCAGCATGGCCGGCACCCACGAGCTGATCCGGGTCACGTTCGAGACCTTCTCCGCCCAGGGTCACCGCCTAACAGGACGCGCGCACATTCGGCGGACGCCGCCCCTCACGGAAAGGGAGTCGGCCACGTCACAGGCAAGCACGGCGCGACCGGTTCTGACGGCCGCGCCGGTCCCAAGCTCAGCTCTCGCTCGACAGGCGCGCCGCGAGGAGCTTCTTGCCCAGTTCTCCGCCCTTGCGGCTCTCTGCTTGAGCCTTGCGGAAGAATTCCGCCAGCTCGGTGTCACCGTCGCGCTCGGCGTCGGCGATGTAGGTCTGGAGCCGCAGGGCATTGCTCAGCGACTGCTCGGTGAACCAGATGATGTTGTAGTTCTTGTCTGCGGTTCCGGTGAACTGCCCGGTTTCGCCTGTCTCGCTCATGGCGTTGCCCTCCTGAGGTCGTCCCATCGTGTCGTGCAGGGTTTTGCAGCCTTGCGCGACCTGCTCCTGCGCACAACCCCGGGTCGCACAGCGGCGGACCTGTCGCGTGTCACACTGCAGGCGATGCCGACACCTCCGCAGTTGCCGTCCGAGATGCTGCTCCGGTACACCGACGTGGCCGAGGGACGGATCCGTACCCGCGTGCTTGGGCAGCGGCGGGAGGGTGTGCCGCCGATCGTCGTCGTCCAAGGCATGACTGTCTCGGACTACCTGCTGCCGGCGTGCGGAGCACTGGGTGCCTGGACGGAGGTGCACCTGCTGGACCTGCCCGGCTACGCGGGCAGCGGGGAGCCGACCCGCTGGTTGGACGTCCGGGGCTACGGCGAGGCGGTCGTGCACTGGCTGGAGGGGACCGGGCTCGAGCGCGCGATCGTGGTCGGTCACTCGAGCGGGACGCAGGTGGCGGCCTGGGCGGGGGTGCTGGATCCGGCGCGGGTCGCCGCGGTCGGGCTGGCGAGTCCGACGGTGGACCCGAGGGTCCGGTCGCTGCCGAAGTTGTTGTTCCGGTGGCGCCTGGACGCCCGCGAACCCTCGCCCGGGCTCGAGGCGAACCATGGGCCCGAGTGGAAGCGCGCGGGTCCGCGTGGCATCGCTCATCTGCTGAGGGTTCACTTGAAGGACCGGCTGGAGGACCAGGTGAGCCGGTTGCGCGTGCCGGTCCTCGCGCTACGTGCGGCGGACGATCGACTCACCACCGAAGCCTGGATGGACGAGCTGATGGGCAGCGCGCGTGAGGGCAGCTGGTCGCAGGTGCCCGGAGCGCACGCCTTCGTGTGGGTCTATCCCGATGCCTGGTCCGCGCCGCTTCGCCAGCTCGCCGAACGGGTCACCTGATTCGCCGTGGCGCGGACGAAGGGGCGACCCGAATGAGCCTTGTGAAGCCCGGGGACGCGGTCGCCTCGTTCGACTCGGCCTCGGCTTTCCTGACCTCGCTCGCCCGAGCACTGCAGGACCAGGATTTCCCTCATCTTGGACAGTCACGGCTGAAGGTCCCACTCGTGTACGCGAGTCGGGTGCTTCCCGAGCCGGTCCGGCGCCGCGTCTACGCGATCGCCAGCGGACGAGAGGGCGTCGATCCCGACAGGCTCGGGAGCATCGACCTCGACCAGGTCGCCGAATGGATCATTGAGAAGTATCCCGCTGACCGCTTCCCGGCGGTTCTGCTCGGTTCCTCTAACGGCGCCCTGACGCACCTCGCGGCGGCCTGCCACGTCCCGTGGCTCCCGCAGACGGTGCTCGTCCCCGTGCGGAGGCCGAATGCGGACCCCGAGGACGTTCGAGGCGCGCTGCGGTTCGGGAAGCAGCACGGCCCCGCGCTTCTCGACGCCAACCCCGATATTGCGCTGCACCAGATGCATGACGCCAACCAGGACGCTCTCAGTGCGTCGCAGATGGCCTACTTCCGCGTCAAGTGGCAGCGGTTGCCGACCGCGTACGAGCGGTTCCTGGACGACCGGCTGCTGCCCGGGGCTCCCATCGTGGTTGTCAGAGACAAGTCGACGTGGCCGGTCACGCGTGTGGCGAACCGTCATGTCTTCCAGGTCGGCGCGCAAGGCGGCATGGCCGCGGAGGACTACCTCCAGGAGCCGGTAGCGCCGGGTCCTGACGAGGTCGCCGCCGAGGCGGAGTGGGGATTCGCCGAAGCCCTTCTGGTCTCGGTGCAGGAGTGGGCGCGAGACCACGGGCACCCGGTGATCGAGATCCGCTACGCCCATCCCCAGGATCCGGCCGCGGCCGTGGCCGAGACCATCCGGCACTGGCTGCGGAGGAGTGGTGAGGCGGCAGAACGCCTGCTGGTCAGTTCGTTCGTCATCCACGACCCGTGGCGAACGATCGCCACAGCGTCCGTCCCGTTCTGGACCTTCTTCCCCGTCCGGTCAGCTGCCCAGGACCTGAGTGACTATCTCGACCGCGCGGCGTACGACGAGATCGACGTGATGCTGTTCAGTCACGGCACCCGCTCACGCGGGCTCGCCCAGGTGAGCACCTGGCAGGAGCTCGCCGGGCGCGCTCGTGTCCGGGGGCGGCTCCTGGGCGTCGACCCCGACGCCTTTCCCGCGGACTTCACCACCTTCGCCCGTTACGCCACGGCACTCAGGCGCTTGCCCGTGTCCGACCGCCAGTGGTCGGCGATGGCCGTCGACGACGCCATCCGCGGGCTGGCGACGGGTCATCGGGTCACCGTGGCTCCACCATGGCCGCCGGCCTGACGCTAGCCGGCAATGCCGGGATCGGCGAACCCACGACCTGAGACGTAGCGGGTCAGTCACGCGTCCTTGAGCTGTTGATCAGGCCGTCGCCCTCAAGGGCCGCGATACCTCGGCGAATCGTGGTGACGATGGTCCCCGCAGCGAAGAGGTCGTCCTCGGTGCGACCGCGAAGCTCGCGGACGGCCTGGGCGAGGCCCCGTACGGCGTCGTCTGCTCGTGGGAGCTCAGTCGACTCGCCGTTCGCACGTCCATCGAGCGCAATGCCTCAGCCATCGCGTGAAGCGCTGAGGCGGTGGGGGGCCCTCAAGGTCGGGCCGAGCACGACGATCGGGCGTTCGGCGTGCTCCTGCGCCACGAGCAGATTGGTGGTGTCCTCGACCATAAGTGACAACTGCTCGAGAGCCCGGCCTAGCGTGTACTGCAGGTCTGCCGTCTCACGCCACTCCCGGGCACGCCAGTACGCGCGGCGGGCCTCGGTCGCCTGCTCGAGCATGACCCGCATCTGCCTGTTCTGCGGCTCGATGGCCCGTTGCCGGGTTCTCCACTCCTCGGGGGTGAGCAACGGCTCCTGACGGAGCCCGTCCGCGAGATCGTCGAGCTGGTCTGCCAGTGTGTCGAGCAACGCGGACTGAGTGACACCTGCGGCCGTCAATGGAAGCGGCGATAGCGCCGCGTTCACGAGCACACCGATGACGGCGCCGAAGCCGGTCAGGCCGACGTAGGCGATGGCGTAGTCACCGGGGTCGTTACGGCCGATGATCAGGATGAAGAGTCCCGAGATCGGAACCCAGGACGCCAGTTCCCCGAGCTGATTCCAACCGGCCAGAAGAGTGCCGAACCCCACCACCACAGCAGTAGCGATGACCTCCGGCAGCGGCAACACGGCAGCGGCGATGGCCAGAGCGGCTCCCAACAAAAGTGCCAGGACGCCTTCGACGGACGCGCGTACCGAGTTCACCACGGTCGTCCCCATGGCAACCACCGCTCCAAGTGGCGCGTAGTACGGGTAGTCGTCGGCGACCCCACCGAGGGGCAGGACCAGCACCCAGGCGAGGGCCGCCGAGACGGCGCACTTCACCGCCAGCGGCACTCGTGGGTGACGCGCCGCGGCATCGCCGACCCGGGCCCGGCCACGCCCCATCGCCATACCCGCGCCCACTCATCCGTGTCAGCGGCGCCCACGCAGGTCACCCCCTTCTGCTCGCGCGGCGCCTCGTACGCAAACAGGCTCGGCAATCGTGTCACCTAAGGGCCGCCTCCGCAGCCAGCTCCAGGCCTGGTGACCTGCGCCGCTGTCTTCCGCTGGTCGGTCACTGCCTCGAGCCGCTCAGAGTGACCGTGCCGGACGGTTGAGGATCGCGAAGGCGCCCAGGAGTAGGTTGCCGACCCCGAAGGCCACCAGGGCGGTGCGGAGTCCGGCCGCGTCGATGACGAACCCGTAGCTGAGCATCGCCACGGGGACCACCGCCATCTCGACGGCAAGCAGAAGTGCGAAGGCCTGGGGGCGGAGCTCCGCCGGCACGGCCTCCTGGTGGATCGTGACCTCGAACGGGTCGTACGCGCCGGTCGTCACGCCGATGCCGAAGAGCACCGCCACGAAGGCGACGAGACCCGGTTCGGGGATGGTCAGCAGGGTGAGGAGCGGATAGATCACCCACATCGACACGAAGAAGCGGCGGCGTCGGACCCGTCCCGCCAGCATCCCGTACGCCAGCGTGCCGATCAGCCCGCCGACGCCGTACGCCGTCACCGTGGCGGCCAGCGCGGAGGCGGTCCCCAGGTTCTCCCGTGCATAAGCCGGGAGCAGCACCGTGGCCACGGGTGCGATGAGGAATCCGCCGACCGTCCAGATGGCGAAGAACACGCGGAGCAGCGGTGACCCGAGCA
>CADCUO010000210.1 GCA_902805915.1 uncultured Propionibacteriaceae bacterium
GAGGACCTCTCAGCCGTCAAGGGAGCCGCGATCTGGCTGGCCGGCAAGGCTGCGACCGGCGCACGCAAGGCGGTCGCCACAGGTCGTCGGCAGATCGCTGCGACGATCAAGCGCCTGTCCGATCGTCCGAACAGGCTGGGCTAGCCGGGCGCGACTCACGGCAACTGGTCATTGGGCCTGGCCTATACTTAAGCATATCGCTCATTTTGGGCGATCACATCCTGACGTTGTGATGGGGCGTCGGGTTCGCGGCGCTATCGATGCGCCCCCGCGTGCAGGTCGACGGGGCAAAGGCTCCGAACCGCTGATGATGAGCCAGGCCGTTGCTGTCGTCAGAGTCATGTAGGAGCTGATCAGCGAGCTGCGGCCCGCCACCGGTCGTCAGGGCGGGAGTACACAAGATGCTAGACCGAACGCGACCCATGTCGTCTTCTCCCCACGCGCACGACGAAGAGGCGGAGCCTGGTCGTTTCGGATGCCCGCTGCTGGTGCCCGTCCAGTGGGAATATGCCGCCGAGTTGCGCGTCCCGCGGAGCCGCTGCCTGATCGGATGGTCGCTGACCGATGACCTAGCCGTTGCCCGCTGCCGAGCGACCCACGCCGTGACCGACTGTTGGAAGGCGCACCCCGAACGAACTCCGCTCATCGCGGCGGACGAGCGGCCGCTCTCCGCCACCCTCCACCTGACTGCGGCCGACTGAGCTGGGCGCCTGCCGTCGATCAGACCCTTCGTACGGCGAACCGGCCACTGTCCTCATCCTCGATACCCTAGGTCGTTGACCGCGCGTTCGCTCAGCACGGCCTGGTCGCGGGGCTAAGGCCCGTGACGTCCCCTGCGGTCGACGTGAACTGAACGAAGCGGTCCCGCTGAGACAGCGCGCCGACCCCCTCCCGTGGTTTGGGCCTTCCCACGCCCGAAGGGGGTAATTCGCGGGACGAAAGTCCTCGAGAGAAACACCTATGGCACCTTTCGCGTCCTAGTGATCAGACCTACAATGACTTGGCGGGGTCACATCAAATCCCCAGACAAGTCATAGAGTTGGTTTGACTGCTGTTCTCGAGGAGTGTGGTCATGCGGTCGGGGAAGTTTCGCGTCCTCGCTTGGTTCTTCGTGCTCTTGCTCGTCCTCTCTCCTCTCCTCGCGGCTGGTCCCATCGCCAGCGTTGCGGCCCAAGATGCGGGCGCACCGGCAGAGGAAGGCACCCCATCCGACCCGGTAGGAGATGCGACCGAGACGCCCGTCGTCGGCGTCCCCTCCGAGACACCCACCGAGACTGCCACCGAGGTCCTGGTCGACACGCCCACGGAGACGGCGACCACCGTCATCGAGGATCCGGCATCCCCGACTGAGGTCCCGGCGACCGAGGACCCCGCCACGGACGTCCCGACCGAGCAGCCGACCGGCACGCCGACCCCCACCAAGGAGGCCACGGTCGCTGAGGACGATGGGCCGATCAGTGCCGCGGTGGTGGCTCCGAGCGAGATCTCAGTCACCATCAGCTGCCGGACCGACCCTGAGACGATCCGCGTCACGAACAACGGCGCCGCCTCGATCCAGATCACGGCCCTCACGTCCCTCTTCGATCAGACGGCGGCCGAGCCGTTTCCGGTGAGTCGGACACTCCTGCCCGGCAAGACGGCCATCTACCAGGCCGGCCGCAACGCGCAGTACGGGACGGTCCTCACGACCAGCTACCTGTTCACCAACTCGGCCTACGAGCAGGACGGTATCAAGGTCGTGACCTCGGTCGGCAACGCGTACCAGCGGTGCGCCCCCAGGCCGGCCACGCCCACGGCGACCCCGGTCCTGGTCACGCCTGACCAGCTCAAGGTCACCCTCAACTGCCTGAGCACCGCCGAGACGATCCGGGTGACGAACAACGGCGCGGGACCGGTCCTCATCAAGGGCCTCGCGACGATGTACGACCCGATTGCTGAAGAGCCGTTCGCCGTCTCCCGCAACCTCCAGCCGGGGCACACCGCGATCTTCCAAGCCGGCGCCGACGCGCAGTACGGCACGGTCCTAACCAAGAGCTACATCTTCACGAACTCGGCCTACGACCAGGACGGGATCCGGATCAACACGTCGGCCGGGAGGCTGTACAAGCGGTGTGCCCCCAAGCCGCAGCCCGTCGGCGAGAAGTGGATCGCCGTCAACCTCAGCGCGCAGTGGGCTACCGCGTACGTTGGCAGCACGCCGGTCAACTCCACCATCGTCTCCACCGGCAAGCCGGGCTGGGAGACGCCGACCGGTACTCACTACATCAAGTGGAAGTACCGCTACGACACCATGGCTGGCAACGAGGGTGGCGAGACCTGGTACGTCCCGGACGTCCCCTTCGTCAACTACTTCACCGACTACGGACACGCGTTCCACGGGAAGTACTGGAACAACCTCTACGGCACACCGATGAGCCACGGTTGCGTGAACCTGCCCATGGGCTTCGCCGAGTGGTTCTACTACTGGGCGCCGATCGGCATGCGGATCTACGTCCACTACTAGCCGCGACATCGACCACAACGGAAGCGGGGCGCCTCAATGAGGCGCCTCGCTTCTCTCTGCCACATCGTGTCCGGCCCCGAGCGACGTCGAGACATCGCCTCGTCTGACCACGCGACCGACGGACCTACCAAGGCGGTAGGGGTGGACTGGCACACGCGCATTGGTCGAAAGGTGACAGTCGCCTGACGGCTAGATCCGCCGGTTAACCCCGCGGGACTCCTCCTCGGAGCGGGCGCCCTTCTGCTTGATCAGGGACTCGACCTCGTCCGGGGTCGCCGTCCGCAAGTCGAGCGCGGCGTACTTCAGGTCGCTTGGGAAGTAGAGGTTGAAGGTGAACCGGATCGGCTCGGTCCGCTCCTGCTCCGCCCACCAGGCGTACAGCCGCGGCAGCCAGTCGAAGCTCGCCGCCTCGACCCGCCAGAGCGCCAC
>CADCUO010000211.1 GCA_902805915.1 uncultured Propionibacteriaceae bacterium
GCCACGGTCCCGGCCACGCTCATGACCACCGCCACGGCGTCGGCCGCCTTCCCGACCCGGCCCCCCACTCCCACGGGTTCTTCTCCCACACCCATCAGCCTGCCCAGCTCGGCACCAAGAGCTTGCTGGCCGTTGGCTTCACCGGCGGCCTCGTCCCCAGCCCGTCTGCGTTGCTCGTCCTGCTCGGTGGCATCGCGATCGGACGGGCGTGGTTCGGGGTCGTGCTCGTCGTCGCCTACGGCATCGGAATGGCCACCGCGCTAGTCGCCGTCGGACTAGCCCTCGTGCGAGGCCGGGACTGGCTTGAACGGCACGCCGACCGCTTCGCTCCGAAGGGCCGCGGCACCGCAGCAGCCAGGTTCATGCGACGTTGGCTACCGGCCGCCACCAGCTCACTTGTCATCATGATCGGGCTAGGCGTAGCCGCCCGCGCCGCATCCTCCATCTAGCCCCCTGGCTCGAGAAACTCGCGGTCGGACTGCAATCTGGTTTTCGCCGCTCTCTGATTGGTTGTGGAGCCGGTCGAGGCCTGGTGATAAGCGCACTGAGCGAGCCTCACCACGTTCACCTGGTGAGTCGAACGCCGCAGCATAACGAATGAGCCGTCTGCAACGGCGGGATCTGGTAGTGACTCACATGCTCCACTATTCTGGCTGCATGGGTCGGGGGCTGAGGTAGAACGCAACGGATCCATGCGGAAGGACTTTCGATGGCCACGCTGGAGCGCAGCCTCGACCCCGGATCCCCCGCCCCGGATGGCTTGGGTCTGGAGCCGGGAAGTTGGGGGCTCCTGCTGATCCCGGTGTTGGTATGCATCACCATGCTCATCTTCGCGCTGGACGCCAAGGCCCCGCCTGCATCGAACGAAGTACTAGTGAGCCGCTCCTGCGCCTCCCGCAACCAACCAGGCCCATCGGGTGTCTGCTGATGACCGGGCACCTGGAGACCAGTACCGGCCGCTTCTTTTCCCAGTATCGACCGCAAATCTGTCCAACGAAGGAACTGGGCGTGCCCCGTACGGGTGAGCGCCAGGCCACGTCGCTGACGTGTACACCGGCAAGAGGAACAGGCGGCCGACGCGCGCGCAGCAGGCGCCGTCCAGCACGACGCAGGCTCAGCCACCGAGGCCCTCCAGTCCGGTTTCAGCCCTCCAGTCCGGTTTCAGCCCTCCGGTGCGGTTTCAGCTTGGCCGCTGCCGATCCTTGGACCTCGACCGACTCACCGCCCAGCGACACGACCGAACTTCAGTCACCCACCGAAAGCTGCGAAGACTCGCTCTTCCGCCGGAATCCGCATTCCGACCGGAATGATCCGGAGACGGAGGTCTCGCCGGTCGAGATGGGGGACGCCGGCGGAGGACAATCCATGACGTCGCGGCGGTTCCGGTAAGAACGGCGATGATCGCCTGGTAGCTGGCGGATAGCGAAATGCTTATGGAGGGGCAATCGGGGCCGGTGGGCTCAACCCAGGGACCGCACTTCGCGAGCTTTTGCTGTTGCCGACGGTGGAGGTTCGCCGCCAGCTGGCCGGCTGACCGCCCGGCACTGCCGTAACACCGACGCCGCCGCCCCTGCTGGGGTGGCGGGCGTCGCCACGCGCGATCGGAGGGATCAGCCGTCCTCGTCCTCGTCCTCGTCGGCCTTCTCCTTCTCTTGCTCCTCAGCGGCCTCCTTGCGAGCCTCCTCACGCTCGCGGGCTTCCTCACGCTCGTTCGCTGCTCCGCTCGCTGCGTCCGCGCGCTCCCGCTCGGCACGAATCTCAGCCGGGTCACGGCCGGCGGAATACTCAGCGTAGATGGTGCTGAACTCGGGCACCAACGAGCCCATGCTGGGCGAGAAGCCCAGGAATGTGCCGACGGCCGACCCGCTGTAAACCCGGCGGCGCTCGACGGTGAACCCTTCCTTCTCAAGCTTCTTGGAGGCTACGGAGACGCTCAGACCGAACAGGAAAGGTACCCGGACCTCTTCACCGGCTTGGATCGAGCGCGGCGGGGCCTTGAACGAGGTGTCCGGCACCTTCTTCAGGTAGGACTCCATCACCGGCTTCCAGATCTTCATGCCGGCGTCGCCGCTGCCGGAGCCCTTGAGGAAGACGCCGGTCGAGGGCACGAAGTAGTTCTTGAGGCCAGTACGGCGGAAGCCCGGCTTCTTCTTGCGGAACGGCTTCCGGGTGTTGTCGATGGAGATCATGGCCACGCCGGCGATCTCGGGGGTGTAGCCGGCGAACCAGACGGCCTCGTTGCTGTCGATCGTCCCGGTCTTGCCGGCCATGTCGTAGCCGTTGAAGACCTTGGTCCGTCGGCCGGTACCACGGTCCATGACGGACTTGAGGACCTTGTTGACGCCGTCGGCGACCTCAGGTTTGATGACCTGCTGGCAGTTCGCGTTCGGGGTCTCCAGCTGCTCACCGTTCCGGTCCGTCACCTTGGAAACGATGATCGGGTCGCAGTGCACGCCGCGGGCGGCGAAGGTCGCGTAGGCCTCGGCCATCGAGAGCGGGCTGACCTCGACGCTGCCCAGGGTGAACGAGGGGATGAACTGGTAGAAGTCCACGAGGTCACGGTCCGGGGTGCCCAGCTTCACGCCCAGCTTTTCGGCCATCTTCGTGACGTTGCACAGCCCGGTCGCCAGCTGCAGCTGGACGAAGTAGGTGTTCACCGAGAACTCAGCCGCCGTGGTCATGTTGATGACCCGGCTGCGGCCGACGGAGTTGCGGACCTTGTACTTCGGCACCGTCTTGGTGCCGACGCAAGACTGGTAGGTCTTGCCGGTGAAGTCGAACGGCGAGCGCGCGTTGAACTTCTTGCTGATCGGGATGCCCTTCTCCAGGGCCGCGGCCATGGTGAAGGCCTTGAACGTCGAGCCCGCCTGGTAGCCCTGGATGCCGCCCAAGGCCGGGTCGGCCGAGAGGTTCCAGTAGGTCTCGCCGTCCTTGGAGTCGCTCCCCATCACCGGCCGGCTCTGCGCCATGGCGACGATCAGGCCAGTGCCCGGCTGCACCATGTTCATGGTCGAGATCAGCGGGTCCGTCGGGCCCACCACGGACGAGACGCGCTCCTGCGCCAGGTCCTGGGTCTTTGGGTCGATCGCGGTCTGGATGATCAGGCCGCCCCGGTTGAGCATCAGCTTGCGGTCCTCCTCGGTCTCGCCGAGGCTCGGCATCTTCAACAGCGAGCGCCGGACGAAGTCACACAGGAACGGGTACCGGGTGCCGACGCAGCCGTTGCGGGTCGGCGTCACCCCGTCCTCGTCGAAGCGGGCCTTCTTGGCCTTCTTCGCCTGGTCGGAGGTGACGAGCTTGAGCTCAGCCATCCGGTTCACGACCACGTCACGACGGTCGAGGGCCGCGGCGCGGTTGTCGACCGGGTTGTTCGCGTCCGGGTTCTGCACCAGCCCGGCCAGCATCGCGGCCTGCGGGAGGGTGAGCTTGTCGGCATCGGTGGAGTAGTAGTGCCGGGCGGCGGCCTGGACACCGTAGGCGCCCTCGCCGTAGTAGGCGATGTTGAGGTAGCGCTCGAGGATCTCGTCCTTGGAGAACTTCTTTTCCAAGGCGACCGCGTAGCGCAGCTCGCGGACCTTGCGCTCCATGCTCTTGGCCTGGGCCTCCGCGATGCACTCGCGGTCGCCGTTGCAGGCCTGGACCTGGACCATCTTCACGTACTGCTGGGTGATGGAGGAGCCGCCCTGGGTACCGGAGTCGCTGGTCGAGTTGCGGATCAGGGCGCGCAGCGTGCCCTTGACGTCCAGCGCGCCGTGCTCGTAGTAGCGGTGGTCCTCGATGGCCAGCTGGGCTTGCCGCATCACGGGCGCGACCTCGTCGAGCTTCACGGGGACGCGGTTCTCGTCGTAGAAGTAGGCGAGGGTCTCGCCGTCGGCCATCAGCACCCGTGAGCGGGTCGGCGGCGCCGGCGTCGACAGCTCGGTCGGCAGGCTCTCCAGCTCAGTCGCCGCAGCCTTGCTGCCCACCCCGGCCAGACCCGCCCACGGCACGAAAAGCCCGGCAACCAGGAGCCCCGCGAGAACGCTGACAATGACGAACATCACCAGCGCGTACCCGACGCTCCCCGCACGCTCAGAGCTGAATGGCATGCCGACCAGGGTACGTGAGTCTACCCAACCGGAACCTTGTGAAGGGTCAACACACAAGCACTTTGCGGTTCGCTACGGCGAATCTGCGCAGACACTCAAGGCGGCCACAGTCTGAACCGTCACGGGTTCGATGCCGCGTCCTTCTTAACTCCACGAGGATGAGCACATACCGAGAGGACTGACCCCGCACTGCGCGAACGGGCGGTACGGATGGTCACCGAGCACCAGCAGGACTATTCGTCGCACGCCCACAACGCCGACGAGCCATCGGTGAACGAACACGCTCCCCCGGCCGAGACCCTACGCCTGGGGGCGTGATTACTCACCGACAGATCATCGGCGTTGTAGGCTCGCACGCGAACCGGCGTGACCCCGGTCGGAACTGTGACCAGCCGTCTTTCGCCGGGTGCCAGGTCGAAGTGGTTGTCACCGAATAGGACGCCATCGCTACCGGGCGCGTCGAGCACCACCTGGCGGGCGAACACATCAGTAGCTACTTCGATGCCGGCTGTCGTGCTGCGCGCTTGCAGTGGTGGACAGCCGCCGGGAGAGCGTCGGAGTTCGCGAGGTCAGCACCGTTGTCCTCGATGCGGACACCGGGGCGCCTTGCTTCCGGTTCGAGGTCAACGGAAGCCCAAGCTTTCTCAGAGGCGCGAACTGGATACCGGTGGAGGGGATGACCTACCTCCTCCCCGACTCGAAGGTCAATCTCGAGGCTGTACAGCTCCGGTGCCCCATGGGGCCACGGCCACCACAAGCGGGGCCGGTCCAGCTCGATGGTGATCCCGCCGTCCGGCGAGCCCGCCGTGTTGCCAACCAGCTCCACACCCGAGGGGTCCGCGAATCTCCATGCCAGAGACGCGGGTGCTCCACCAGTCTCAATCTCCACGTGGAGCGTTGCCCTGGCGTGGTCGGGTGAGAGCTCACATCTCACCCCGTACGTCGTCGATCCAGGCGCGGTCGGACACGTCCAGGAGGACGTCGCGGTATATCCCGACCTTGACGAAGTGCGGCCTCGCCCCGAGGTAGGTGTTGAAGTCGTCCGCGGCCTTGCGCAGGTAGGTGTGCTTCCCATGCGGCCGAGATGCTCGGGCGGCTGCTCAAGGGCCTCGAGGTGGCCACCGGGGAGGAGAAGACGATGAGCAGAACGTTGTCGTCCCCCGGCGGGGTCAGACGGTCCCGTACATCCATGCGGTACTCGCGAAACATGTTATCGAAGCTGCCGATCACAGAGCCGTTCAGATGAGCAGAGGCGACGGTGTCCACACCAGCCAGCCGAAGCCACACCGGCCCTCTAGGTGAGTTCGGGCTGCGAAACCTGCACGCATACGCCCAACCGCGCTCAGCAACCCACGCGCACTCAGCCGCGTTCTTGCCGACGTGGGGGTCAGGGATGAGTCCATGCTGGAGCAGCACGTCGTGAACCTGCGCGGGCATCCGGGCTGCAAGCCAGGCGTCATGGGCCATGTCCAGTTCGCGCGTCAACGCGGCGACGTCCGCATCGGCACTGTCGAGCTGCCTGACGAGCCAGCCCGTTGTCATGGCGTGTACGGATCTCACCATCCCGGCATACCAGCGATTTGACCGCTTCGCCAGCCGGTGCCGCCTCGACCGCCCGGCTCCGCGAGGCACAGGTCAGGGCCCAGGATGGCACCTATGACCGACCCGGCAGTCGCTGACCCACACGTGCTCGACGACCCACCGCCCTTTCACTACAAGCTGCTTGACTACGGCGAGAGGCCGTACTGGTCGCGGGACGGCCGACGTATCGCCTTTGTCGACAAGCACTACGGCGACATCTGTGAGATCGATCTGGCTACGCGCGAGGTTCGGAACCTCACCCAGGACTTGGCTTGTCCCCATCTGTTCCTGCGGGTGCTCATCCTCCATAACGGCGACTACCTGTTGATCGGTCCCAGCGAGTACAAGCACCCAGATATCAGCCGTCATGTGGAGAGCGAGCTGTGGCTACTCGACAAGGAGGCGAAGTCGCCGCCCGTGCCACTGGGCAGGCGGATCTGGGAGGGGGCCGCCGTGTCGACGCTCGCACCGCGGATCGCGTACGCCGTCGGCGGGCGCAACGACCCGTCACTCGGAGCGCCGGACCGGTACGAGTGCCATGTCGCCGAGATCGAGTACGCCGCCGACGGCCCACGGCTGGGTAATGACGAAATCTTCTACCGGACTCAGGGCGGATACATACCGGAACCGCAGGACTTCCGGCTCGGCGACGCCGAGGTAATCATGGCGGAGTACGACTTCCGCCGTGACATCCATCCCTACGACCAGAGGTGCTCAATCAAGGGAGTGCAGCTGGCCACCGGGCGGGTGCGGACCTACATCGACGAGCCCCGGGTGCACAACGAGTGCGAGGGCATCTTCCCCGACGGGGAGCACATCTGCCTGGAGACCTCCCACGACATGGAGCCACTGGGCCGCTACACGATCAAGACCCGGGACCTGTGGAAGCTCAAGCTCGACGGATCCGGCCAACGCGTCCGCATGACCAGCTTCTACAACCGGCCCCCCTTGATCGCTGCGCACCCCAACGCACCGATGGGACCATGGCATGCGCAGCCGTGGCTGGCAACGAACTCGAATGTGAGTCCCGACGGGCGCTGGCTGGCCTTCATGGTCAGCCTGCTGGGCGATCCGGCGGGGTACGGACGTGGACTCGGTCTTCTTGACCTGCAAGCGTGGTCAGCCTCGCCCCAGGCTGAGCAGTGGGCGGCAGCCCCGGTATAGGGTCCATAACGAAGCGCCCGGGGTCTGCTTGCCAGGCTGCGGGGTCGCATGATGCAGCGATCTGTTTCCGTCGGACGGGGTGTAGAGCATGCGGGTACTGGTTACGGGCGCTGGCGGCACGTTGGGCACGGCGCTCGCTCCGGTTCTTGCCGAGGCTGGGCATGAACCGGTCCTGCAGGACGTGCGTCCACTGGAGACACCGTATGAGTTCATCCAGGGCGACGTACGCAGTCCGGAGGATGTGCTGCGGGCGGCGGGCGGTGCGGAGGTGATTGTCCACACCGCGGCGATCCACGGGATACACCTGCGGAACCACTCGCCGCGCGACTTCTATGACTTAAACCTCACCGGCACGCTCAACGTCTGGGAAGCAGCGGTGGCCGTGGGTGCACGTGCGGTGGTGTTCAGCAGCACGATGGGGGTGTACAAGAGCCACAACGCCCCTGGAGCTGGGGCGGCGCTGCGCGAGGATGTGCCGCTGCAGCCAGGCGACATCTATGGCTGGACGAAGGTGGCTGGTGAGGAGCTGTGCCAGCTGTATGGTCGCACCCACGGCATTCCCAGCGTTGCTCTGCGGTTCGGCATGTTCGTGCCTGAGCCGTTCTTCCGCTACGGCATCAGGTTGCTGTACGGCGGGGTCGACACCCACGACGTCGTACGGTCGGTGATGACTTCCATGGACGCGCTGACAAGCGGCAACATCACCTGGGACACATTCAACGTCGAGTCCGTGATGCCCTTCCAGGAGAATGACGCGTAGCAGCTGTCCCTGGAC
>CADCUO010000212.1 GCA_902805915.1 uncultured Propionibacteriaceae bacterium
ATCCGATGTCAAGCCCCTTTCACAGATTGCCTTGGATGCGCGTTAGTTTTTTTCCTGGTCTGAGGGTTGCCCCTGACCGGCAGTCCCCCCGCGCATGTTGGCCCGAGCCGTCCAGATCCGGCTGTTCGGTGTCATGATTGGTCGATCATGCGACTCCTGATGGTGGAAGATGACGCCAAGCTGGTCCGAGCGCTGGAGCGCGGGCTGTCGCTGGAGGGCTATGCCGTCGATGTTGAAGCCCGAGGAGACGACGGACTCACCCGAGCAACGTCGCAGGACTACGACGTCATCGTGCTGGATCTGATGCTGCCCGGGCTCGACGGCTTCGCTGTCTGCCGAGAGCTTCGCCGCCGCGACCACAGCACACCGGTCCTCATGTTGACCGCACTGGCCGATGTGAATGCCCGGATCAGAGGCCTGGACGGCGGCGCCGACGACTACCTGGTGAAACCGTTTGACTTCGGTGAGCTGTTGGCGCGACTCCGGGTGCTGATCCGGCGTGGTCCAGTCCTGCATTCGGAGTTCCTTGAGGTGGGCAACTTGCGGGTTGACTCCTCCACCCGCCGGGTGACGCGTGCCGGTCGTCAGGTCGAGCTCACTGCCCGCGAGTTCGACGTACTCGAGGTGCTGGCGCGAAACCCAGGGCGGCTGGTGTCGCGCGCTCAGCTTCTGGAGGCGGTGTGGGAGAAGGACTTCGAGGGGTCCCCCAATATCGTCGACGTCTACATCGGATACCTGCGCATCAAGCTGGACCACCCGCGAAGTCCGCGGCTCATCCGCACCGTTCGCGGCAAGGGCTTCGTGTTGGAGCCGATGTGAGCCTGCCGATCCGGGTCCGCCTCACCGTGTGGTACGCCGCGCTGATGGCGCTGACCATAGCCGCACTCGGTACGTTCCTGGTCCTGCAGCTCAAGACAGAGCTGTACTCCGAGGTCGACCACCAGGCAGCGACGGGTTCCTACGCCGTGCTGCAGGCACTCGCCGACGAGGCCGACGACATCGACGACCCCGACGATACCGACGGGAACTCAACCGACCCGGACGATGGCACCGCCGCCGACACGGCCGAGGATGCGGCCGAAGCCGCCCGTGACTTCGAGGAGGCTGCCTTCACGGCCCTGCACAGCGTTGAGGCCCCTGCGGCCCAGGTGCTCACCGAAGAAGGACAGATTCTCGTGGCCTCCGGGGCCGGTACGAGCACCGGTCCTCTTGTGGACGAGGCGGTCCGCCTGGAGGCGCTGAAGGGGAATGCATCCACCGTCACCGCCCGGGTGGGGCCAGGACTTGGGCAGCGGTACCGCGTCCGGGTCACCGCGTTCCAAGACCGCGGTCAGTCTCGGATCCTCCTCGTCGGGGTCAGTCTTCGGCAGGCCGAGAGCGATGTCGGCAAGCTGCTGGCGATCCTGCTGACCGGTGGGCCGGCAGCGCTGGTCGTGACGGGATTTGGCGCTTACTGGCTGGCGTACAAGGCGTTACGACCGTTAGGGCGGATGACCTCTGACGCGGAAGCCATCCGCACAGACCGTCTGCACGAGCGGGTGGCGGTTCCCAATACCAACGATGAGATGAGCCAGCTCGCGGTGACGCTGAACGCCATGCTGGACCGGATCGAGGCCGGTGTGGCCCAACATCGCAGGTTGGTTGCCGACGCCTCGCACGAGCTCCGTACACCGTTGGCCGTGATGCGAACCGAGATCGACGTGAGCCTGCGGAGCGACGAGCTCAACCCGGCCGCTCACGAGGTGTTGGAGAGTACTCGTGAGGAGGTTGACTGGATGAGCAGAACGGTCGACAACCTGCTGACCCTAGCCGCGGTGGACGAAGGGGAGCTGGAACTGCTCACGGTTCCAATGGATCTCCAGGAGGCGATTGAGGAGGCAGTCTCACCGCTGCGGTCTGTGGCGGCGGCCAAGTCGGTCACCGTAGAGGTCGCCGGTAGCCATCGGGAGGCTCAGGCGGATCCGCAACGGATACACCTGGCACTGACGAACCTGATCGAGAACGCAATCAAGTTCACCCCGCCAGGAGGCGTCGTCTTGGTGGAGAGCTGGAGCCGACCCGGTGAAGTCGGGATCACAGTCAGCGATAACGGGCCAGGCATCTCCGCCCAGGACCACGATCGTCTGTTCGACCGCTTCTATCGCGTGGACAGCTCACGAGGTCGATCCAATGGTGGGAGCGGGCTGGGGCTGGCCATCTGCCGCGAGGTCGCGCTTGCCCACGGCGGCCAAGTGACGGTGGAGAGCGAGCTCGGCAAGGGCAGCGCCTTCTCCCTGGTCCTGCCGGACTGGCGCGCGTTGACGACGGCCGACACGGGCACCACGGCTGGGTCGTCCCGTCTCCTCCCTAAGTAGTCCTGACCTGGATAGCATCTCGGCGTGACGAGCACGATCCCCTTCCCAGTCCTGACCGCTCGGCTCATCATCCGCCCGATGCAGCTGTCCGACGCGGCTGGTTTGTTCCAGGTGTACGGCGACGCCGACCTGATGCGACATCTCACCACCGATGTCCCGAGGAACCTCGCTGAGGCCGAGGAGTGGGTTCGGGGCAAGATGGGCCTGTTCCAAAACCAGGGCGGTCTGAGTCTGTGGACTGTGCTGGAGCGGGAGACCGGTCGGGTCGTGGGCGACGCTGGGCTTCAGTGGGAGGACCACGGCTCCGGTCCGATCGTGGGACTGGGCGGCCGGGGGGCCCGCGCCTTCTGGCATCGCGGGCTGGCTCTGGAGGCCTCGGAGGCGTGCCTTGATGTTGGGTTCCGGCACCTGGACCTGGACGAGATCGGGGCCGAGACCGGTCCCGGCAACGTGGCTGCGCAACGACTCCTTGACCGGCTCGGGATGCGGCGCCGCGGCACCAACCTCGACGGTTGGCCGGTCTATGTGATCAGCCGGGACGATTGGAAGGCTCGGCGTCCCCGAGCTTGATCCGGCTCTGCCAGCGCTCGCTCCAAACGAACACCTGACTGTCATCGTGTCCGGCTGGCACCGTCCGCCCCGACGCGTAAGGGGTATGCAGACACAGTTATTGCCCCAGCCCTCCAGCTGGCCGCCGTCCGTAGCTTGGAAGGAATTTGCCATGACCACCGCCCCGTACTCCGCCATTCCCGACCATCCCCGTACGCCGGTCACCGACGGCGCCCCGTTCGCCGATGGCGAAGCGTCCGCGGCGGATGCGGCCGCGGACGCCCGAGTAGCGGGGCCGACAGCGAAGCGGGTCGATACACCCGAGCAGGCAGATTCGGTCGAGGTCCCGACCGGGTACGCCGATGACGGCACCACGACAGAGACGGTGCTGTTGCCCAACCCGGACCAGCCGACCTGGCAGCAGGACTACCCGTACGAGAAGCGCATGACCGAGCGCGAGTATCAGGCAGCGAAGCGGTCCCTGCAGATCGAGCTGCTCAAGATGCAGGGGTGGGTCAAGGCCACCCAGGCCAAGGTCGCGTTGGTCTTCGAGGGTCGAGACGCTGCCGGGAAGGGCGGCACGATCAAGCGGTTCACCGAGAACCTCAACCCGAGGGGGGCCAGGGTGGTGGCGCTGGACAAGCCCACAGAGCGGGAGCTCACCCAGTGGTATTTCCAGCGCTACATCTCGGTGCTACCCAGCGGCGGTGAGATCGTGCTGTTCGATCGGTCCTGGTACAACCGTGCCGGCGTGGAACGGGTGATGGGCTTCTGCACACCCATCGAGTATCTGGAGTTCATGCGGCAGGCGCCGGAGCTGGAGCGGATGCTGGTACGAAGCGGCATGCATCTGGTGAAGTTCTGGTTCTCGGTGTCCCGGGACGAGCAGCGGCGGCGGTTCGCTCAGCGACACAACGACCTCGTCCGTCGCTGGAAGCTGAGCCCGATGGACCTCCAGTCGTTGGACAAGTGGGAGGACTACACCGCGGCGAAAGAAGCCATGTTCTTCTACACCGACACCGCAGACGCTCCCTGGACGGTGATCAAGAGCAACGAC
>CADCUO010000213.1 GCA_902805915.1 uncultured Propionibacteriaceae bacterium
CGCAGACAACGCGACACACCACTCGACGACGAACCGCAGCACCATGGCTAGCACCAGAGCTGGGACGAAGGCAATGACGTTCCCTAGCCCTGTGCCGGAGAGGTCGGCGTCGAAGACCACACCGAGCACGATTGCCGCGGGCAGGATACCGACGAGTCCGACCAGCTTGTAGCTCACGTTCTCGCAGACGTCGTTGTGGATCGGGTGGATGGGACGCAACAGCAGCGGCGAGAAGGACCCAGTTCGGATCCGGTACTCGAACTCCCACATGTGCCAGATGAAGGTCAGGTGGTCCACCACCATCATGATGAGGAAGTACGCCACGAACTGGTTGGCGCTGTATCCGCCGGTGCTGCCAGAACCCGCCACTGTGCGCCAGACGACGATGAAGACCAGCGGTTGGATGATGCTGGTCAGGACCCAGATCCCCACCGCGCCGCGGTAGGCCAGGTTCGCCGCGAGAGCGGAGGCGAACTGACGTCGATAGTAACCAGCCAACGCTGCCCCGGAAAAACGTGCGAAGGACGGTGCACGAACCACCTGTCGGGAACCCGCACCTGGCATCTCAGCCACCCTGTCCCCCGGCCCCTTCATCGAGCGCCGGTTGTGCGAAGACGTCCTCGATCACGCGCTCGATTGGCGGGTCCTCGATCGTAAGATCAACCACCGGCAAGGTGGCGAGCAATCGTCCTGCCGCGATAGGTGTGTCGGTTTTCGCCACCCGTACGGTCACGCTCATGGCACTGCGGTCCACAACCGTGCCGTTGACCAGAGCAGCGAGGTCGGCGTCGCCGATGGTGGTGCCCTCCTCGATCTCCACGGTGATGAACTTGTGAGCCGCGAACTGGCTGACCAGCGCCGACAGATCCCCGTCGAAGAGCAGCCGACCGCGGTGGATCACGATCACCCGGCGACATAGCGCCTCAACATCGGCCATGTAGTGGCTGGTCAGCATCACGCATGCTCCGGTCCGCTGGTTGTACTCCGCGACGAAGGACCGGATCCGTCGCTGCATCGCGACGTCCAGCCCGATCGTCGGCTCATCGAGGAACAACACCGCGGGATAGTGCAGCAAGGATCCCGCTATCTCGCATTTCATCCGCTCGCCCAGGCTCAGGTTGCGTACCGGCTTGCGCAGGAGCTCGCCGAGCTCCAGCAGGTCTGTCAACTCCGCCAGACGTCGGGTGAAGTCAGCCGGCGCGATACGGAAGATCGCCTGGTAGAGCCGATAGGAGTCCACTACCGGAATGTCCCACTGCAGTTGGTTGCGGTTGCCCATGACCAGAGCCATCCGGCCCAGATAGTCGCGGTCCCGCTGCCACGGCGTGAAACCGATGACGTCAGCTGTACCTGAGGTGGGGTGCAGCAGCCCGGCCAGCATCTTCAGCGTCGTAGTTTTACCCGCGCCATTGGGACCCAGGAAGCCGACGATCTCACCAGGCTCAACCGTGAAGCTGACGGCCGTGACCGCTTCGACGTTTCGGGTCTTGCGCCTGACCAACGACGAGAGCGCGGCCTTGACGCCGCCCTCACGCTCCGGAACGACATAGGTCTTGCCGAGTCCTTCGACCGTGATGTCGGCCATTTACTGCGTCCTCACTCCCCTCGCCACGATAGGCGCCACCAGATCGCCCGGCGCAGGCACGATGCCGAAAGCCGTACGCGCGACACACAGATCGGAACCCACCGGTAGGCCGGCCGGATGGAGTAACGACCGCGATCTCGGGCGGTCTACGATCCTACTGTCCGCTGGCGACGCG
This sequence comes from uncultured Propionibacteriaceae bacterium, assembly GCA_902805915.1. Classification (GTDB taxonomy): domain Bacteria; phylum Actinomycetota; class Actinomycetes; order Propionibacteriales; family Propionibacteriaceae; genus Microlunatus. The sequence goes on from CADCUO010000213.1 coordinate 1,761, forward strand.
ACGGTGCTGCCATCTTGTCGGATAGACCGCCCGCCGGCGACTGTTTTAGCTGCAGCACGCGGCACAGTGCGGGCGTGGAGGGGTCTTAGCCCCCGTCTGAGCCAACGTCCTCACGTCCGCTCCCGCCGTCCTAGTGAGGTGGCGTCAGCGCTCCGCTCCCATTTACCGCCGCCGCCACGGCGTTACTCTGTCGCTAGCAAGGCGCTGGCTACCTGGTCAGGATGGAGAAGGAAGGACCGATGTGCCCATCACGACGGATGCCCCGCGCTTCCTCGGTGACGGCAGGATCCGGGTCGAGGAACACACATACCGCGACCCGGGCGATGGCGAGCTCCTGGTCAAGGTTGCGGCTAACGCCCTCTGTGGAACTGACCGAAGCATCTACCTGAACGGGACGGACATCATCCCGGGACATGAGGCTGCCGGCGTCGTCGCGGACGTCGGGCCCGGCTCCCGAACCGCGCTAGGTACCCGTGGAGTCATCTACTTGATGGACTACTGCGGAAGTTGTCGGAGCTGCCTGATCGGCGCCACGAACCAGTGCACCGCCAAGCGAGCTGACGTCGGCCTCACCACCGACGGGGGTTACGGACCGTACGCGACTGTGCACGAAACCAACTTCTTCCCGGTCGGGGACGACCTCCCACTAGCCACAGCGACCATGCTCCTCGATGTGATGGGAACCAGCTCGCATGCGCTGCACCGTGCCGAACTTGTCCGTCCAGACATTGAAAGCATCTACATCTGTGGTGCCGGTCCCATTGGCCTGGGGCTGTTGGTGATGGCCCGGATCCGCTACGGGATCGACTTTCCCATCTACATCAGCGACCTCAGCGACTGGCGATGTGAGTTTGCGCGAACGTTCGGCGCAACGGTGGTGGACGCGAGTTCCGTCCGGGATCTTGCGCCAGACATCGCCTTCGACTCCTCCGGCAAGGAGGCGGCTCGTCGAGCAGCGCTGACGTCACTGAGCAAGCGTGGTGCCCTTGTCTGCGTCGGCCACGGCGAGGGGCTGACGCTGGATGTTTCTGCAGATCTCATCGCACCCGAGCGGGCAGTACTGGGCAGCGAGTACTTCCGCTTCGACGAGTTGGCGCACAACCTTGTTCTGCTGCAGGAGAACAAGGAGCTGGTCGGCCGGATCATCACGCACCAGTTGCCGGTCGCTCGGCTGTCTGAGGCATTCGACCTGTTCCTCTCCGGCAAGACCGGCAAGGTGGTTGTCCTACAGGACTTCGGAACATGACCGACACGTTGAAAGTTGCGGTCGTTGGCGCCGGGCGATGGGGAGCACACCACGCTCGGATCTTCGCGCGGCGCCCAGACACACAGTTGGTTGCAGTCGTGGGACGCAATCCCGACAAAGTGCGCCAGAGAGCGGCCGAGCACAACACCCGTCCGTACACCGACCTCGGGCTGATGATGAACGAGACGGCACCAGATCTCGTTACCGTATGCCTTCCCAACGAGGACCACTATGCGACAACGCTGCAGCTGATCGAGGCGGGCGCCGACCTGCTGGTCGAGAAGCCGTTGGTGTTCGACCTGGCTGAGGCTGACCACCTCCTCCATCGGGCCATGGAGAAAGGCAACTTCTTCGCGATCAACTTCAACCACCGTTACGGGGAACCGTTCCTCCGAGCGAAGGCCGCGATCGACGCAGGCACGCTGGGCGACCTTGTCTTCCTCAGTTGGAGATTCGGTGGAGAGGCCAACTACGGCCGGTCTCCTCATGCGAACCTGATCGAGACGCAATGTCACGGCTTCGACATGCTCGAACATTTAGCAGGACCGATCAAGTCCGTCATGGCGCAGATGACCAGCAAGACCTACGGTGCTTACAGCAGCCTCGCCGTCGCCGTTGAGTTTGATTGCGGCGCCGTCGGTACGCTGCTTGGCAGCTACGACTCTTCCTACGCCTACCCCGACAGCCAACTGGTGGAGGTCAACGGAACGCGGGGTAGGGCAACGATTCACGACACCGTCCGTCGACTGACACTGTCCACAGCGGGCGACGAGGAGCGCCGAGTGTGGGAGGCGGGGTACTTCAACGACGAAGCGCGATCGTTTCAGTCGACTTTCGATCGGCATGTCGACGACCTGATGGCCGCCCTCCGCAGCGGGGCACCACCGCCCATTCACGCATCGGCGGGCCGCCGGGCCCTGCAGGTGGCCGGCGCAGTGATCCAGTCATTCGAGCAAGGCAAACGCGTCCACGTCGCCGATATCGGATAAGGGGCAGGCGAACTTCACTAGCGTCGGTTGGATGGAGCAGTTCGACAACGTTGAGACGGAGCGACTGGTCCTACGCAGGTGGCACCAGTCGGACGCTGCGCCGCTCGCCGCTCTCAACTCTGACCCAGAGGTCATGAGGTACTTCGTCTCAATGCCGGACCGCTCCGCTTCCGAGGCAATGATCGCTCGCTGGGAGCTGAACTTTGAGCGTCAAGGTTACGGCTTCTGGGCTGTGGAACGGCGACAGGACGGCGTCCTGCTCGGAATGACTGGGCTCAATCCCATCCCACCGGGGATGCCTGGCCACGGCGGCGTGGAGGTCGGTTGGCGCCTGGCCCGACATGCCTGGGGTCATGGATATGCCAGCGAGGCGGCCCGCGCGGCGCTTGACGTGGCGAGCCGTGCCGTGCTCTCGGAGGTCTGGTCCTTCACGGCAGTGCTCAACACTCGGTCGCAAGCAGTAATGCGGCGAGTCGGGCTGTCCGCGGAGACCTACTTCGACCACCCGGACATCCCACTCGGACATCCGCTGCGACCTCATGTGTACCACCTCCGGCTCGACAGCGGCTCCTAACTGCTCGAGGAAGCCCCGCCTCGCGAACCAGACGGAAGGTGCGGTCAGCCGTACGTCAGCCGACGGTCGACAGGCTGTCCCAACGCTGGGTGTGACTTCAACGCCGCCCCAACGCTGTCTCGACCCTGAGGTGCTCGTCTGCGCTGAGCGGCCCGCGCCCCAAGGCGGCTGTATTCTCCTCGACCTGCGCGCGGTTGCGGAACCCGGGCAGCGGGATCACCCGCTCGTCATGAGCCCAGATCCAGGCGAGGGCACCTTGAGCGAGGGTGCGGCCGTCGCTGGTCAAGGTCTCGCGAACGGTGTCGAGCTGGGCCAGGAACTCCAGCGCTGGCCGGCCCCCCTGGAACCATCGCAGCCATTCCGGTTGGCGACCCCGGACATCGTTCGGTGGAAGGCTGGTGGTGGCGTCGTAGCGCCCGCCGAGTAGACCCATCGCCAAGGGTGAGCGACACAGCGCGGCTAGGTCGTGCTCGGCGCAGAGCTTGAGCATCGCGGGGTTGTCGTCGAATACATTCAGCTGAATCTGCATCGCGGTGCAGTGTGGAGCTGAGGCGAACAGCTCCGCTTTCTCGGGGTCGTCGGTGCTCACCCCCCACCAGCGGAGTTTGCCGGCGCTCGCCAGCTCTTCCAACACGGCGATCAGGTCCTCGCTCTGAGCCGCGGTCACGTCTGGAGTGTGCAGCTGGTACAGGTCGACCTGGTCCCGCTGCAGCCGCGACAACGAGGCGTCGAGCGCGCGGCGGACGTAGGCCGGGGATACGTCCACGCCGGTCAGTTGCCGGGTCTGCTCGTCGATGGTGTTGCCGAACTTGGTGGCCACCAGCGCGTCGGGGAAGTCTTTCAGGACCTGCCCGAGTAACCGCTCGCTGTTGCCGGTCCCGTACGCCTCGGCGGTGTCGAACAGGGTCCCGCCACGCTCCACAGCCAGGCGAATAGCACGCCTGGACTCCTCGTCGTCGGCGCCGACGTATCCCAGCGACTGGTTACCTGAGGCCATGGCTCCACCGATGGCCCAGCACCCCATACCGAGGGCACTGACCTCAACGTTTGACCGGCCTAACCGACGGGACAGTGGTGTGGTGGTCGTAGTCATCTGGCCATGCTCCCCTACCGAGCAGGGCGCCGATATGGAGGGTCAGCCCTGCCTGTTCGAGCGAACGAACTCAAGCGCTTCGTGCGTCAGATTCAGCCAGGTCTTCGGCTCGGAACCGACGACGGTCAGCCACTGCTTCATCGGCTTGCCTTTGCCAGCGCCGAAAGGTCGGCCCGTTCCGTCCGCGATACATGCTGCTACGCGGTCCGAGGGTAGCTTCACGACGAGCGCGTCGCCCATCAGCATGGCGAAGATCGATCCGTTGACCTTCAACGCCGACGAGCCGAACCCGGAACCGCGGGGTCCAGGTGCGGTCACCCCGGCGAAACCGGTGACCGCGGCCACCACCTCGGCGAAGTGATCCTCAGGCTTCACAGCGTGTATTTTCCAGCCCGCAACATCGGCGCACAACCCCTAGCGGAGTCGGGAAGCCGGCCGCGGAACCGCTGCCCTTGCCGCCCGGACGCGGGCACATACTTGCGCCATGGCCTCCCACCGCATCGTTTCCCGCGTCGTGACTTTCCGGGCCGTCGTGGCCTAACGGACTGCGGTGCCGTCCCACCGGAGCGGCACCCCAGTGGAGTCGGCGACATCGGCGGCGCGAACGCCGATGGGGTCACTCGCAACGGCCCCTAAAAGCCCCTCGCCGACGCCGCAGACCGCGACCGAGGGGCGGCGTCGACATCCCAGAACACATTCATCGGTACGCCGTCGCCAACGGGCACTACGACGACAGCCAGCGCCGGAACTGAAGGTCCGACACCGTCGCTGTCGACCGCGACGCCGGCGACACCGACTGGTCAGCCGACGACTACCGAATCAGATCAGGCTGGCCTTGACGTTCGGCCTACCGGCCTGTTCGACACCACCCAAGCCGACGCCGTCGACACCTCCCAGGACCCGTGCCGCTACTTCGACACCATCCTCTATCGACTTAAGAACATGCCCGGGCTCGAGCCGATAGATCCCAGAACGGCAGCAGGCGTCTGGAGGACCGAGGCGAGAGCGCGGGTCGGCACCTGCGACTCCGCGGCGCTGACACCGACGGTGTCGCCTTCAGCATGCTGCTCCGCGCCTTCGTCTACAACGACGCCACCAGCGCTGAGAAGGACGCAGCCGATACAGCCGCATCCAACGACGTCACCACCACCGGATATAACTTGACTCGCACAGTCCTGGAGGGCATCACATTCTGGACGAACGGCCCCGTCGACGCTGCCAGACAGACCTCGAAGGTCGCACGAGTCGGGTCCAATCCGAACCAACCACGTGATTGCCACCAAGAACAATGTCTTCGTCAGTGTGCTTGCCTACAGCGCCGAAGGGGAGACAACAAGCGCACCGAAATATCAGCAACTGCACG
>CADCUO010000214.1 GCA_902805915.1 uncultured Propionibacteriaceae bacterium
CCCTCACCACCGGAACCAGCCCCTACCGCCTGCTCGGGAACTGGTCGCGGATGCTCGGCTTCCGCGGCAACTCCGCCACCAAGTCCCCCCGCTACTCGATCACCCTCGGGCAGCTGAGACGGGCCCGGCAACGGGCCCAAGCCCTGATAGCCGCCAGCCAGGCCAGCGGCACCCCGCTTGACCTCGCCGGCCTCGAGGCCAACCTACTCGCCGACGAAGAGGAGACGACCCTCGTGATCGGCCGCTGGTCCTACCTCGGCTCCGGCGGGGCCAACGAGGGTGAGACCGCCCTCGCCACCGCCGCCGCGGCACGGGCCCGTGAGTACGCCCAGGGAAGAGCAGCTCATCGTCAGCAGACCAGTCCGAGATGAGAGGAACACAGATGGGCAAGAGGATGTCCACGACGGAAGCTCCGGAGCGGTTGATGACCCTCGCCGAGCTCGCGAAGCTGCTCGGTGTCCCGATCGGCACCTTGTACGCATGGCGCTGTCGCGGGGAGGGGCCGTCGGGATACCGGATCGGCCGCCATGTCCGTTACCGCCGTTCGGTGGTGGAGGCTTGGATCGAGGGTCAGGCCGACTCTGTTCGGGAGCCGTGATGACCTCGATCGAGGGCCAGGAGCTGCAGCAGCGGGACAAGGCGGGCCGGCTCCGGACAGTGGTGCGCTACAAGGTCAGGTACCGCGACCGGGCGGGAAGAGCGCGCAGCGAGACCAAGCGGCCCTTGGCGGACGCTCACTCGTCACGACCTCCGGCCTACGACCCATGCGCGGTTGGCGACGACCCTGTCGCGTCAAGTGCTGCCTAGGTTCGGTGCCACCTCGCTGCTGAAGATCAGCAACGGCGCGTCCGGGCGTGGGTGGCCGAGATGGTCGCGAGCGGGCTGTCGCCGGCCACGGTCCGCAAGGCGGTGTTCGCCCTGCGCCAGTGTCTGGCCGCGGCCATCTCCGACCGGCGGCTGGCCCTGAATCCGGCCGTTGACGCGCCCCTGCCGGCCGAGCGGTCCAAGCCTCCCCGGTTCCTCGCGCAGTCCCAGGTCGAGCACCTGGCAGGAGAAATGCCCGATCAGTACGTCGCGCTGGTCCTGGTCGGCGCCTACGGCGGGTTGCGCTGGGGTGAGGCCGTCGGGTTGACGAGGTCGAACATCGAGGCCCTTCGATCGCGGGTCATCGTCGAGACTGCCGCCATCGAGGTGCACGGCAAGGTCAGGCTGGGCCAGGAGCCGAAGACACGGCGGTCCAAGCGGACCGTCCCTGTGGCCCGCTCGGTGATGAGGCGCATCGAGCAGCACCTGGCGGATCACGTCGGGGCGGAGCCGAACGCCTTGGTCTTCACGGCTCGGCGTGGTGGCCCGCTCTTCCGGTCGACCTTCGCTCGCGAGGCGTGGCGGCCGGCTGTCGAGTGCGCGGGCCTCGACGGCTTCACTTTCCACGGCCTGCGGCACAGCTTCGTGGCCATCCTGGTCGCCGCTGGCTGCAACGTCCGCGAGGTCTCCGAGTGGGCCGGCCACAACAGCGTGGCCTTCACGCTGACCCGCTACGGCGGCCTCTTCGAGGACGGCTCCAATCAGGCCGTCGACCGGCTCGACGCCTTGATGCAGGGGCTCCAGACGGCCCTGCGCATCGCCAAGCTCCGGCGGGACTGAGCCGGATGTGTGTCCGGATCGGTTTTGCTCAACCTTCGATCGGCCGACCGATCTGCAAAATGGCCTGGTCAAAAGGCTGTTTTGCTGGTATCCCCAACGGGATTCGAACCCGCGCTGCCGCCTTGAAAGGGCGGTGTCCTAGGCCGCTAGACGATGGGGACTCCGACCACGAAACTATAGGGCTCCGGTGTGAGCGGACCAAACCGGGGAGGCGAGCCGGCCGGCTGGCACTCTCACCCCCTTGTCTGCTAACCGTCACACGAGGACTATTAAGCCACATGCTTCACATCAGGAGGCCGCTATGGATTCCTCTCGCTCGCGATCCATCGAAGTTGCACCGCTGCAGTCGCAGGGATCGCTCTACGGGTTCATGATCATCGGCCGGTGGCCTGAAGACACCGTCGAATGGGCGAAGTTCCTGGTGCTTGCAGTGCAGATGGCGGCCGTGCCGGGACTGTTACCGGTGACAACGGTGTTTCGTGTCCGAGAGGAGCTGTTGGACGACCCGCAGCCCGGCGCAGTGGGCTTGGTCGTTGCCGAGGGCCAGCTGATGGGGGACCATCCGCTGTTGCCCGGTCAGTTCGCGAACCCGCAGCCGCCAGGCTTGCTGGTGCTCCACCCGCCTTCCAGCACCTTGTCCTCCATGCCCGCCTACGAGGTGGCGTCCGGGTGCGTCTTCCTGCCCGGACTGCCACATCTGGGCCTTGAGCACCGGGCCGCCTGGGTGGAGGCCGACATTGAAGGCACGGTCACCTATCTGGTAAGCCGGGCGGGGATCGATCCCCAAGGCAATGCAGACACGGCCGCGTTGGCCATGCTGCTTGCCGCCTGAGCAGACCCCGATTGCTGTCAGGGCAGAACGGTGATGTGCACGTGGTTCTTGTGGTTCGCTGAGTCGCCGCCACGGTCACCCATGACGCGCCACCCCTCGCTAGCTCGTTGATAGTTCCAGATGTGCTGGTTCCAGATGATGTAGTGCACGCCCAGCGTTGCCTGGTTCGCCTGAGCCCACGCGGCAACCTTGGCCCCTAATGCCTTGCCGGCTGCGGACTTGTAGTCCGGGATCATCAAGTCCAGCGCCAGGCCCGACGGGTGGTCCGGGATGGCATCGGGGCGTACGCCGTAGTACGTGGTGATCTGCGGGAAGTCCGCGCGGCTCGCGCGGTGAAGCTTGATCGCGTTTGGCTTCAGACCCTTTTCCACCGGGTACGTATCCGGAGCTCCAGGGTCGCTTCCAGCGGTGGGATCGGTGGTCGACAGGTATTTCGCCGTCACCCATCGCACAGCCTTGTTGTAGATGATCTGGGCGCGGCCGTTCTGAACGGTGCCGGTGATGGACAGTTTTGTGCCCCTCTTAACCACGGTGATGCGTTTGTAGTCAGCTCCCGAGGTGGTGCGCACAACGAGGTCGGCTGTGGCGTAGCGGAAGTCGGTCACTGGGGGCAGCACCGGGGCAGGCTTGGCAAGGTATCTGTTGCTGATCCAGCCGTTGGCCCTGCCGTAGCTGACCGGCGAGAATCCCCGTTTTGTTGTGCCGGTGAGGGTGACCTTCGAGCCTTTGCGGACGACTTTGATGACCTTGTAGGAAGTGCCAGGTCCCTTGCGCAGATTGACCGAGGCGGTGACAGTAGTGACCGTGGCGGCGCTGGTGCTGATCGAGCCGGATGTGGTCTTGGCCTTCGCGACGTACTTGCTGCTGACGTACGCTGCGCCCCTGCTGGTTTTCACCTTGGTCCAGCCATTATCGGCCGAGACGGCGCGGATGTATTCCCCGCGGCGGAGAGTGCCGACTATTCGGTTATTGGTGTTCGGTCCGGAACGGATGTTGACGCTCTCGACCGCAGTGACTGTGGTGTCGGCGGCGGCGGTCTGCAGGGCGGTCAGGCCAGTTATCAGCCCGGCTGACGCGACTACTGCCGCTATAGATCGGACCATGCATGTCGGTTGTCTCATTGCGTTCGCTCCTGGGCGGTCCTTGGTGGACCGTGGGGGTGATGGGTGACGGGCTGCCCGACTTCCCCCAGGAATACGCAAGCATTAACAACCTCGGCTTTTGCAAAACTCTACGGCGTAATATGGGTTCCTGCAAATGCAGGGCGGGTTTTTATAAGCATTGGATAGGCGACACGCCGTAGCGATGCATAAGAGCACGATTAATTTTGTATTTGTGTCGTTGGGCGTCAGCAACGCCGCCCGCGCGGTTCAACTACGCTTGCGTCCCCAGCGGAGAGGCGGGAGCGTGATGATCCAGATGTCGGCGGCCGACTTCGAAGAGCTGGTCAGTCAGGCCTTGGACCGGATCCCACCGGCGCTGACCGACTTGATCGACAACTGCGTGATCTTGGTGGAGGACGAGGCGCCAGCAGGGGAACCAGGCCTGCTCGGTCTCTACGACGGGGTGCCGCTGACCGAGCGTGGTACGGAGTACGCAGGAGTGCTGCCGGACCGGATATTCATCTTCCGGACACCGATTCTGGCCGGCTGCGACACGGTGGACGACGTGGTCGAGGAAGTCCACATCACTGTCGTCCACGAGATCGCACACCATTTCGGCATCGACGACGACCGACTGCATGAGCTCGGCTATGCCTAGCCGCCAGGTGCTCTCAGCGGCCTAGCCACCTGGGCGCGTTGGTTACCGGTCAGTTCTCGGCACCGTGGCGCCATCGAACTGGGCGAAGACGTACACCAGCGCACCCACCCCCGTGACGACCAGCAGCACAGTGACCCCCAGGTGGGCACGGGCGTCGGTGAGCGGGTGTGCCGCGTGCAGGTTCTTCTGGTTGACGGCGTACCGGCGCATCGTGAGCCAACCGAGCAGCGCCGTGGTGGCGATTGAAGCAAGCCCCACCACGATCGCAAGCGCCAACGACGCCGAGCTCACCAGCCGGGCGACGACGAGCCCACAGGCGAGGCCAGACAAGGTGGTGCGCTGCCAGGCCAGCCGGGTCCTCTCATTGTGCATGCCGGGGTCCCAGATGTCCCCGTTCTGCTCAGGGCCACCGTTCATCCCCGGGCTGCCGCTCATCCCACGGCGACCAGGACGAGGCCCAGCAGTGCGATCAGGACCAAGCCGCCTGCCATGAGGGCGAGGATCGGGGAGGTCGAGAGTGGCTGGTTCAACCGCATTGCTCGCTCATTGCGCATCCAGCGACTCATCGCGCCGACTGCGCTGACCACGCCGCAGGCGATGAGCAGGACCGCGGCCAGATGTGCCTCGACGCCCAGTTCCGGGTTCAGATCGGCCAAGGTGGCGATACCGACGCCGGAGACCAAGAAGCCGAGTCCGGTGCGGATCCAGGCCAAGAAGGTGCGCTCGTTGGCGAAGGAGAACCGTGGGTCCGGTTCGCTGCCCAGTCCGTACACGGAGTGCGGCCACCGCCGGTCAGGATCGGGCTGTGGGGCGCTCATCTCAGCGATGCTAGTGCGGCAGGGCGGGGTACCCGCACAGTTTGCCCCAGCACCACCGACACACATACCAGGAGAGCGCCGAAGATCTGCCAACCATTCAAGCTCTGGCCGAGCACGACCCAACCGAGCCCGGCAGCCACTACCGGATTGAGCAGCCCAAGGAAGGTGACCGCGGCAGCCGTGAGCCGCTGTAACGCCCAGAACCAGACGGCATAGCCGATGATGCCACTGACGACGACAAGATAGATCAACCCGGCGATATTGCGGCCGGTCAGCTGCTCGGGCAAACCCTCGAGAACCAGGGTGAAGGGCAGCAACGTGACGCCGCCGAGGAGGAACAGCCAGCCCGTGAAGCCTGCAGGGCCCATGCCCGGTGGACGGCCCCAGCGTTTGGTCAAGACGGTGGCGAAGCCCATCATCACCACACACGTCACCATGGCCAGCACTCCCCAGAAATCCAGCCTGGCGCTGGAGCGAAGGACCAGCAGCGAAACGCCGAGTACGCCGATCAATCCAGCCACGATCTGGACGGGCCTGATTCGCGCGCCCAGCCAGGGCACCGACAGCAGGACGACGATGATCGGGGTCAGCGAGTTGATCACCGACGCGACCCCGCCGGGCAGCCGGTACGCGGCTACGAAAAGAAGCGGGAAGAACGCGGAGCAGTAGAGCACCGAGAGCAAGGCAATTCTGACCCGCCACCCCGGTGGCGGCACCCGGGTCCCGATGATCAGGACCAGCCCAGTGGGTAGGGCGCGCATGGTCGCTGCCAGGAGTGGTCGATCCGGCGGCAGAAACTGTGTGGTGAGCAGGTAGGTGGTGCCGAAGATGACCGGCGACAGGACCGCAAGGTAGGGCCACCGCGTGCCACTTCGCCCGCTCATCCAGCCTCCCAACAGTTCATCGCCTCGCAATTCATCCAGCCCCGCCGCTCATCCGGGCTGGGTGCCTCGCTGATCGGCAGCGGCGTCGTGCGGTGGCGACGGCTGGTGTGCAGTGTCGATCAGATAACTTGCGTTGCTGTCGCTGACCCATCTCCCGATCTGTCCCAGGTACCCCGCCGGCAGGTAGCCGGACTGGAGATCTGCTCGGCTCAGCAGGGTGGCACCGGTGCGCCGCGCAATGGCGTCCAGCTGAGCGTGGTCGGCCCCCACCATGGCAAGCAGTTTGACCAGACCTCGGATGTGGTTGACCTCCAGGGTGGCCAGCACGTCGGGGGCGATGGCGGGTGCGACGACCACGAGCGGGGTCCGGCTCATGATCAGCTTCTCCAGTACCGGCAGCAGCTCCCGGATGGTGCGGATGGTGTCAGTGCACACCAGCACCCGCGGTGCGGCCTGGACAGCCCAGGACGAAGTTGGATCTGTGACAAAATCTCGGGATGCGTACCCGACGGTGACAGTCGTGGTGGTTGGAGCTTTGATCTCATTGGTCACGGTGCTTCGCTCGTCTGCCGTCAAGGTAGTGGCTGGCTCGGCTGGGGCGCGGCGCGCCTGCAGCTCGGAGAGGTAGTGGGGCGGCTCGGCGTCGGGGCGAAAATGTGGGATGGTGCGTCGCGGGACCGACAGGATCTCCTGGGCGGCGCGCGCATTCTTGCGGCGGTCGGAGACGGCGCCGAAGACGATGAGGGCAATCCCGATCACCATGACGGCGATCAGCCCCAGAGTCCACAGGTCCATGGGGTTCAGCCTGCCACACCTGCCCACCCGCCCCCGTTGGCTCTCTGGCGCTCGGAGGACGCCTACGATGGGCGCACCTGGACTGAGGGAGGGCGAAGCGTGAGTCCGTTCGAGTCGTGGATCGACCGTCAGATCCGCGAGGCACAGGAGCGTGGCAAGTTCGACAACCTGCCGGGCGCAGGCAAGCCGATCAAGGGGTTGAACGGTCGAGTCGACGAGAACTGGTGGGTCAAGGGACTGATGGAGCGGGAAAACCTCAAACCCGTGCTGCCGACGTCGCTCTCACTTCGCAGGGAGGTGGAGGATCTGACGACGACAGTCGCCGACGTCCGCACCGAGCAGCACGTCCGCGAGATCGTCGAGGACCTCAACGAACGGATCCGCGACTCAAGGCGCCGGAAGGTGGATGGCCCCGTCCTCTTCATCAAGACGGTGGACGTGGACGCCGTGGTCCAGCACTGGCGCACTGAGCGCGGCGATCACTGAGATCGATCCCGCTGTCGCGGGCAGTCAGGTGAGTCGGACAAGCTCTGGGGTCACTCCGGCTCGGCCTCCAGGTCACGGTAAGGAGCGCGTGGGGGAGGCGGCAGCTCGGCTAGCCGCTCGTTGATTGCTTGGGCCAAAACGTTGTGCTCGTGCGGACTCATCGGCATCAGTCCGGTGAGATAGGCCTCGACCTCATACCGTCCGGCATCTCCGCCCAAGGCGAAGTAGCGCAGCCACAGCTCCTCGATCCGCATCTGGGCGCCGCCGAACGACTTCACCAGGCGGACCCGATCCTCTTCGGGGGATCCCTGAATCTCCACCGCGTCACCAGCCAGGCAGCAGCGTGGCCGCCTCATCGGCGACGGTATGCCCATTACGCCGTGCGTCTTCGGTCAACCTGAGGAACGCCTGTTCTGGCGTGAGCTGGTGGCGTTCAACTAAGACGCCTTGTGCCGCGGCAATCAGCTGGCGCGACCGGAGACCGGCCTTGATGGTCTCGCTGTACACCTCAGCAGACTGCAACGACTGAAGAGCGCCCACGAGGATCCCAGACTGCTCGGCGAACCGGAGCAGGAGGTGCTCCACCGCCCGGTCGAACGCGTACGGTTGGTCGCTGTAGACCTTGAGAGCGCCTGCGGTGCGATGTGGCGTGACGACTGGGGCGCTAAGCACGGAGCGAAGGTGGAGCGCGCGGGCAGCATCGGCCCACCGCGGCCAGCGGCCATCCGCATCCAGGTCGTCGATGCGAACCACGGCATTCTCAGCCCATGAGGTCAGGCAAGGCCCCTCGCCCAACTCGTACTGGCGGTCATCAGCTACCGCGACTAGCGGGTGAGTGCTGGCGGTACTCGTCTTGGTGCCGTTCTCGTCGATCAGTGAGATCCCAGCCCCGGCCGCAGTAGGGATGGACTCGGCTGCTATCACGGTCGCCAGGTCGAGCACCGGCTGAAGCCGCTGCCGGGACCCCGCCAGATCCGACACCAGCAAGAGGCCGTCTCTGACCACGGCTGGCGGCGGGCTATCGGAGGTCACCACGGCGACGTGTGGGAACTTGCCTTGCTTGGTGGGTGGAAAGTATCCATTGTTGGCTGGTACCCGCTTCTGCCTATATCAAAAAGATGCAACCGTGACTACCGACACTACTCCCGCGCCGTCAGTAATGCGATTTTCGTCGCGCTTCGAATGCGCTTGGCGCGGGTACGGCACGTAGCAGTACGGGCAACGGGAGCGGTTGCGGGTTTGTTCAACCCGCCGTCTGGTGTGCTGGCCGGTTGTGCCCGTACCGCTAATATTTGCACCTCAGCGACCAGGACCACATTCGATTGAGCACGAACCGAAAGCGACCAACGTGACCGGCGGAAGGGCGATGGCAGGCCAAACGGAGCAGGCGGTTCGGCCGGAGGCAGTCTCGACCCCGCCACCGGGCTCGAGTCCGCAGCCGCGCACCGACATCCAGGGCCTCCGCGCTATCGCGGTGGCCCTCGTGCTGCTGTACCACCTCTGGCCTGACCGGCTGACCGGGGGGTTCGTCGGCGTAGACGTCTTCTTCGTCATCTCGGGTTTTCTCATCACCAGCCACCTGCTGACCAAGCCGCCGCGACACCTGCGCGACCTGGCGACCTTCTGGGCCCGCCGCATCCGGCGTTTGTTGCCGGCTTCGCTCACCGTGCTCGCTGTGACCGCGGTGGCGACCCGGCTCGTCGCTCCCGATACGCAGTGGCTGGACACGGCGCGCCAGATTCGGTCAGCAGCGCTCTATGTCCTCAACTGGCGGCTCGCCGATGACGCAGTGGACTACTCCGCGGCGGACAACGCCGCGACCCCGGCGCAGCATTTCTGGTCGCTCTCGGTTGAAGAACAGTTCTACCTCGGGTGGCCGGTGCTGATCGCTGCCCTGTTCCTGTTCGCCGCACGCACCAGACGACGGCCCTTAGGCGTGGTCCTCCTCGGTCTGCTCCTCGTTGTCGTGGCATCGCTCAGCTACGGGGTCTGGCTGACCGAAGACGACCCGTCCCGCGCCTACTTCGTGACCCCCACCCGAGTGTGGGAGCTCGGCGTCGGCGGGCTCCTCGCGGCAGTCATCACCGGACGCGCCACCGCTGCTGACCGACCCGCTCCGCTCGCGGGTGTACGGACGGCTGTGACCTGGGGCGGTCTGGTCGCCATCACCTGGTCGGCAATCGCCTATACGGGCAGCACGCCCTTCCCAGGGTGGTATGCCGCCGTGCCGGTTCTCGGCGCAGCTGCCGTTATCGCTGCAGCCGACCCGCGTGGGTTCGGAGCGCCGGGAGGCGCGTTGGCCACCCGGCCGGTGCAGTGGCTGGGGGACGCGTCCTACTCGGTCTACTTGTGGCATTGGCCGCTGGTGGTGTTGATGCCGAACGTCAGCGGTGGCAGCCTGGGCTGGCTGGACAAGTCGGCCATAGTGGTGGTGACCCTGGTTCTGGCCGGACTGACCAAGCGATTCGTCGAGGACCCATTTCGAGGTGGTCGTCCCGGCACGCCGTTGTACAAGCCCTATCTGGCGGCCGCAGTAGGCATGGCCCTGGTCGTCGGCATGGCCACAGTGCAGCTTGCGGAGGTCTCCCAGCGGGACCGCGCCGACGAGGAGCGGCTGGAGGCGGCAGTCAAGGGCGGCGGTGCTTGCTTCGGTGCTGCTGCTCTAGACACGGACGCACGGTGTTCTCCCGAGCCGACTGGGCGCGTTGTACCCAGCCCGGCACAAGCGATTGGTGACCGGTACGACTCCGAGCACACCCTGCTGACGAGCGAGAAGTGCTGGGCCCCGCGACGTGATCCCCAGGTCAAGACGTGTGCGTTCGGCGATCCGGGCGGTGATGTTGACGTCGCAGTTGTGGGCAACTCCCACGCAGCCCAGTGGATGGCGGGGCTGCACGAGACCGCACTTCGTCGTGGTTGGCGGATCACGACCTTCTTCGCGCACAACTGCGCATTGTCGGCGACGCCTCAGGCATTCGACAACGCCGCTCAGGCGGACGCCTGCCAGTACTGGATACAACGGACCACGACCATGATCGCCGAAGGATCCTTTGATCTGGTGGTGCTGTCCAACCGAGTGTCCAAGCCGCCAGCCGGTGAGACCGCCGAGAGCAGCCGGTCTGCGTTCGCCGCGGGGTACGAGACGGTGCTCCGGCAGTGGCAGCGGCCCGGTCTCACGGTCGTCGGGCTCCATGACACGCCGTGGCCAGGCGCCACGATGGGGCGGGTGCCTGAATGTCTGGCGAAGAACCCGGACAACTACGAGGTGTGTTCTGGTCCCCGGTCGGAGTGGGAACCTCGTGACCCGTTGGAGCAAGCCATCCGGGCAGTTGGGGACAGGCGGATCGAGTCGGTGAACCTGAATGACCACATCTGCGGGCCGAGGCAATGCCCCGGTGTCGTGGGTGGCGTCATCGTCTACTCCGACTTCTCCCACCTCACAACGACGTACGTGCGGACCTTGACTCCGTATCTGGAGCGTGCGCTGGTCGAGGCAGTAAGGGCAGCCGAGTAGCTAGCCCGCCGGCAGTTTTCCCTTAAAGGGAACGGGGCTCCGTGCTGGGGCCCTCCACTGAGGGTCCCTCGGCAGACCAACGGAGCGGATCGATACACATGCGACGCGCAGTCAGCTCCGGGTCCCACGCGTGGTACACGATGACGTCGGCGCCGGCTGGGGTGGTGACAACGCTGTTGTGGCCTGGGCCTATCACCTTCCCCGGCACGGTGGAGAGCAGCCGCGGCGTCTCGGGTGGCTCCGACCAAGGCCCGAGAGGATGGTCAGCACCGGCGTACGCGACGCCGTACCCGTCGTTCTGCCAGCTGCCGCCGGAGTAGAAGCAGAAGTAGCGACCGTTGTGCTTGCGCACGAACGGGCCTTCCAGGGTGTGCCAGTCGTAGTCCTGGCCATACATGCGACGGCCCCGCAGATAGAGCTGCCAGTCTGCGGATGGCTCCAGGACGGTTTGGGTTGCGCCGCGCAGCCGGGTCATGTCGTCGAGCACGTCAACCGCGAGCATCGTGCCGACGCGGTCGCCCGCCAAGACGTCGCGGGCGTAGAAGAGGTACCACGTACCGTCGTCATCGCGGAAGGGGTGCGGATCGATCGCGAACGGCTCGTCCGGAGTGAGGTTGACGCCTTGGTCGCGGTAGGGGCCAGTTGCTTGATCAGCGACCGCGACCCGCAGGTGGTGGCCGACGTCTCCGTGCCCGACTGAGTAGTACATGTACCAGCGGCCGTCACGTTCAGCCACCTCCGGCGCCCAGTAGTCGGAGCCAAGCTCCGGCGACACCCGATCCAGGGCTCCACCGTGTGGCGTCCAGGTGATTAGGTCGGGAGAGGTCAGCACCTGGAACACGCGGTCCCCCATCGCAGCTCCGGTGCCGATAGCCACATAGCCGCCGTCCACCGCCAGTACGAAAGGATCGGCGAAGTAGGCGTCATAGACGGGGTTGCGGTAGGTGGGCGGCATGGCTCTCAGGCTAGAGCAGCAGGGTACGTCCCCGATTGCGGGATCTCTGCGCTCAGACCCAGCGATCTTCCTTCCGGTAGGCGCGCAACCAGCGGTAGCCGTAGCCGTCCAGGCTGAGCTCTGCCGAGCCGGAGGAGCTGACCTCGCAGTTGGCACCGCCAAACAGATCACGCAGCACGTGGCCCGTGAAGTCAGGGAGGGTCAGAGACATGGTGACTGGTTTGTCACTGAAGTTGTGGACAGCCAGCACAGCCCGGCCCTGCCAGGTGCAGGTGTGGGCCAGCACGCCCCGATGCGGCTGGTCGATCACCTTGAACTCGCCCCAACCCAGTTCGGGGCAGTCCCGATAGCGGTGGACGAGCTGCGTGACAAAGGACAGCAGCGAGTCGGTATCACCCCGCTGCGCTAGGACGTTGATCATCTCTGGCCCAAAACCATCCTCGGCCATGTCGCTGATCAGCTGCTGACGTGGTGCGGTCGAGAAACCGCCGTTGGGCTGTGACGTCCACTGCATCGGCGTACGGACGGCTTTCCGGCCCTCGGCCTTGAGGTTCTCGCCCATGCCGATTTCTTCGCCGTAGAACAGAACCGGCGTTCCCGGCAGGCTGAACAGCAGGCTGTAGACCATGCGGATCCGTTGCGGGTCGCCGTTGAGCATCGGAGGGAGCCGGCGTTTCAGCCCGCGCCCGTACAGCTGCATCCGCTTCTCGGGACCGAAGGCGTCGAAGACCTCCTGCCGTTGTGACGGCGGGAGCTTGTCCAGCGTGAGCTCGTCATGGTTCCGAACGAACGTTGCCCACTGTGATGCAGGGGGAATGGCAGGTCGCTGTTTCAGTGCGTTGACCAAGGGCTCGGAGTCGGCTCGGGCCAAAGCGAGGTAGAGATGTTGCATCCCGATGAATTCGAACATCATGGACAGCTCGTCGCCGGTCGGGCCGAAGAACTCAAGTTGTTGTTCGTAAGGAAGATTCACCTCCCCCAGCAGGATCGCCTCGCCGTTGCGTTGGCTGACGAACGACCGCAGCGATCGGAGATAGCCATGGGGCTCGCCGAACCCGGCCAGGGCCTCGGCACCGAGCCCCATGGTTTCGATCAAGAAGGGAACTGCATCCACGCGGAATCCCGACATCCCCAGCTGCAGCCAGAAAGCCATCATCTTGGTGATCTCTCGGCGTACCCGAGGATTGCTGATGTTCAGATCTGGCTGCTGCTTGTAGAACCGGTGGAAGTACCACTCGCCGGTCTGCTCATCCAGTTCCCAGAGGCTGTTCTCCTGGTCGGGGAACACCACCTCGGCCGAGGTGTCCGGTGGCGGGTTGGACCGCCAGATGTAAAAGTCGCGAAATGGCGACTCCTTCGACGAACGCGCCGCCTGGAACCAGGGATGCTGAGCGGAGGTGTGGTTGACGACCAGATCTGCGATGACCCTGATGCCTCTGTTGTTCGCCGCCCGAATCAACTCCACGACGTCCCCGAGGCTGCCGAGGCGCTGGTCGACGCCGTAGTAGTCCGTGATGTCGTATCCGTCATCGCGGTTAGGCGTTGGGTAGAACGGCATCAGCCACAAACAGGTGACGCCGAGTTCGGCGATGTAGTCGATCTGCTCATGCAGACCGGGCAGGTCTCCAATGCCATCACCGTCGGAGTCGAAGAAGGTCTCGATATCGAGGCAGTAGACGACGGCGTTCTTCCACCACAGGTTGCTGTTCTCGGTCTCGCTCATGATGCGGTCTTCAGCTGCGGGAGCACTTTGGCGCCGAAGTGTTCGACAAACGGGTGCTGGTCCTGTCCCACGTGATGGAGGTAGATCTCCTCGAATCCAAGATCAACAAGGTCATGCAGCCGCTGGGCGTGCTCCCCAAGATCAGCTGAGATGTTGACTGACTTGGCGACCTGCTCTGGCGTCACATCGGCACTAACCACGTCGAAATGCTCCGGCGTCTCGAGATCCCAGCACACCGGCGGATCGAACACGTTGCTCCGCCACTGGTCATGTGCAATCCGCGTGGCCTCGTTGCCATCAGGGTGCCAGGAAAGGTGTACCTGCACCGCCATGGTGCCGGAGCCGCCGGCTGATCGATAGGCGTCAATAACGGCCCGCAGCTTGTCGCTGGGCTGGTTGATGGTGATGATGCCGTCCGCCCACTCCGCACCTTCGGCAGCGGTCGCGGGCGAGACCGCCGGCGCCAGCAACTTCGGTCGCTGTTCCGGCAGGGTCCACAGTCTGCCCCGGTCCACCGTCACGAGTCCCTCGTGGCTGACCGTCTCACCATCCAGCATCCGGCTGATGATGTCGGCACACTCGCGAAGCCGGCGCTGTCGGAGCTCCTTGCGCGGCCATCGATCGCCGGTGATGTGTTCGTTGGAGTTCTCACCGCTGCCCAGGGCGGCCCAGAACCGGCCCGGGAACATGGCGGCCAAGGTGCCGATCTTCTGAGCCACGACGGCTGGATGATAACGCTGTCCGGGTGCGGTGACCACTCCCATCGGCAGGCCTGTCGTGGCCAGTGCTGCGCCGAGCCACGACCACGCGTACCCGGAATGGCCTTGGCGGTCACTCCATGGACCGAAGTGATCTGAACACATGGCCGCATCGAAGCCTGCCGCCTCGGCGGCCTGTACGTCCCGCAGCAACTGGGCCGGATGGATCTGTTCGTGTGAGGCGTGGAAGCCAACGATCGTCATCGAGGTATCAGTCCCTTCGCAAGGTCTCCTGGTCAGCCTCAGCATTCCATGTCCGCGGGTCTGACTTGACCACTTCTACAGCCTCACTAAGTGCGTCGGAACTCTCGTCTACGGGAGTTTCGACACAGCCAAGCTGCATCCGGGGACGCGAGTCGATGGCGTCTACAAGGGCGACAGGGTGAATCTGACCTGCTGGTCTTCGAAGAAGACCACAACGGCCCAGGTTCTCCCCGCTAATGGCGCCGGGGCACACCGCAACCACCCCCTGGGTTGTACTGCATCATCTCGTGATCCTTCACCAGTCGACGATTGGCTGGAGGTAACCCGAGGCACGTCAGTCTAGGCATCGAAGCGGCCATAGCCCCCTGCTGCGAAACCTGCTTGCGGAATCGCCCAGCACCGCCCAGAATCGTCTTCATGGATCGCCGACACTTCATGATGCACCCCTCCACGGGGTAGTTCAGCGTCCATCCGGCCAGCAACCCCGCGAAACGGCGGGGTCGGCAATGTCTCCCTGCCACCTAGTACAGGGAAGATCAGTGAGTACTTTCTACGTAACCACGCCGATCTACTACGTCAACGACGTACCTCACATTGGTCATGGGTACACAACGGTGATGGCCGACATCATCGCGCGCTGGCATCGCCAGCGAGGGGAGTCCGTCTGGTTCCTGACTGGCACCGACGAGCATGGCCTCAAGGTGCTCCACAAGGCCATCGCCAACGGCGTGGAACCGCAGGAGTGGGCCGACACCCTGGTCGCGCAAGCGTGGCAGCCGCTGCTGAATCTGATCGACGCCTCCAACGACGACTTCATCCGTACAACTCAGGACCGCCACGTGCAGGGGTCCCGACTCTTCTGGCGTACCCTCTACGACCGCGGTGCCGTGTACAAAGGCACGTTCGAGGGCTATTACAGCGTCGCGAGTGAAGAGTTCGTAAATGCGGAGGATGACGAATCCGACACCGGACCCGATGCAGGGTTCACGGTGTCGAAGCTTGACGGTAGTCGCGTTGAGATGGTGTCAGAGGAGAA
>CADCUO010000215.1 GCA_902805915.1 uncultured Propionibacteriaceae bacterium
CGACGCCGTCGGCTCGGCTGGGGTCGGGCGTTTGCTGCCCGGTCCCGGGCTTGGCTGGGGGGTGGAGACGTCGAGGCTGCGGCTTGGCGATGGGCTGACCGCTGGGGCTGGTTGCGCGAGAGCTGGTTGTGGGGGGCCGGCGCGACCCTGAAGTCCGAGGGTGATGACGAGCACGCCGACGAGGAGGAGGGCGACGGCGGCCGCCGCAGCGAGGAACCCGCTGCGACGACCACCGCCCACCATGACTGCGACCCTCAGGCCTGGATGCGGAACCGACGGACCGCGACGGCGCCGGCGGCGGCGGCGGCCAACATGGCGCCTCCGCCAAGGGCGACCAGCGTGGTGTTCGGTCCGGCGGCGGTGCCGCCGCCACCGGTGGCCATGCCGCCGTTCGGGGCGCTGCTCAGCACCCCGCACAGGGCCGGGTCGGTGGCCTCGGTCGGCAGGTCCGGGTTCAGGTCGCTCTTGGTGTCCCCGGAGTACTCGCCGTCGCCGTCGTAGTCGACGCCGTGGATGACCACCGCTGACTCACCCGAGAGGATGTCGTCGGCGACATCCTTCGACACCTTGATGCTGCCTCGCTCGTAGCTGATCTCGCCGCCCTTGGCGGTGTCGAACCGGTCCACAGCCAGGCCGCTGTCCGGGCTGGTGTCACCGCTCTTGGTCAGCGACACCACGATCTCCCCGTAGGCGGGGACGCCCTCGCTGGTGTTGAGGTGGCCGTCGTCGTTCTCGTCGTCGGCGAGGGTCGGGCACTCGTTGCGCGCCTCCTCGCCGTAGTGGATGTGCGCGGCGTGCGGCTGGTCGGCCAGCAGGCCCATGGCCGCCATCGTCACGGTCAGCGTGGTGCCGTCGACCTTGACCATGGCGGTGCCGCTGCCGTCGACCCCGTTGCCCTCGATCGCCGCCAGGTTCGCGTGCACGCTGCCGGTCGCGGCCAGCGCCGGCCCGGCACCGAAGGCGAGCAGCGCCGCTGCCCCGCAAGCCACGCCGGCCATTCTCTGGATGTTCCGCATCTTTCCTCCTTGAAAGGGGTGGAGGCGTCGGGCGTTGCGCTCGGATGGTCCGGGCCGCTCCGCCTCACCGTGACCAGTTCGAAAGCACCGACCCCAAGGTTTGGTGGCCTCTTCGATCTTTAGCGGGGCGAGGGCCCCGTTCATGCTGCTGATCTGAGCGGTCGGGTGACCGCGATGTGGCTGAGGATACGGCGCTGGTAGTTGGCCATGTTGCGGTAGCCGCACCCGACTCGCTTGGTCTGCTTGATGATGCGGTTGAAGCCTTCTGTCCGGGCGTTGGTCACCTGCTCGGTGAGGGCCACGAGGACGGCGGGCCACCAGGTTTGGATGGTGTTCGCCAGCCGGCTGGTCTCGGGCATCGCGGCGTCGAGGGCGGCGTCGTAGAAGTCGGCTAGGCGCCACCGGATCCTGCTCGGTTGGTGTTCGGTGAGCAGCAGGCGAAGCCGTTCTTTCACGGCCCAGGCGGCGGCGATCTCGTTGGTCGGGTCGCACCGCTGCAGGGTGGAGTTGAGCCGGGCCCACTGCTTCGGGGTGAGGTGGTCGGCGCCGGTGAGCAGCAGCCGGCGGTTCACCCAGACCGGGTCGGCGGTGGTGCCGCGGCGGCCGAGCTGGTCGCGGGTGACGCGTTGCCGCACCTCGGTCACCATCTGGTTGGCCAGGGCGACCAGGTGCCACTTGTCGACCGCGATCCGGACCCCGGGCAAGGCGGCGCGGATCCCAGAGGCGTAGGGGGCGGACGGGTCGATGATCACCAGCTCGATGCGGCTACGGAACGCTGACGTTTGCTCGCCGAGCCAGTCCCGGACGCAGCCGCCGGTCCGGCCAGGAGCCAACCCCAGCAGCGAACCGGGGCCGTCAAGGCTGCAGTCGACGAAACTGGTCAGCCACGGATCCGACCGCTTCCAGGTGACCCCGTCCAGCAGCCAACGGACCGACCGGAACCGGGTCTCATCGATCCCCAACCTGCTCGTCGGCGTCGGCTCCGGCAACCACCGGGCGGCGGCGACGACCAAGGCCCGGTGGGCCGTCGGCCAGGACACCTCAAACTCCCCAGCCACCTCCGAGACGGCCCGGTTCCCGGCCGCGATCGCCCGCGCAAGCTTGTCCCGCAGCCGTTCGGTGAGCCTGGCGCGGGGCCGGATCGCCCGGCTCACCTGGGTGAACGACCTGCGCGGGCAGAGCGCCTCCAGACAGGCCAGCCGGCGTTTTCGCCACCACAGCTCCACCGACTGGCCACTGGCCGGCAAGTCCTTGATCCGCCGCAGCGGGCGGTCCTTCACCCGCGTGCTGATCACCCCGCACGCCGGGCACGGCGCTGCTCCGGACCGCATCTCGATGATGATCTTGACCTGCACAGGACCGGTCCGGACGACGCCTTCGACGTCGAACTCGTCCTCGATCCCGAGCAGCACTGAAGTAGCCTTCGACATGCTCGTGGCCTCGCTGCTGGACGTTGTAGGAGACCAACAGCATGTCGGGGCCACGAGCCCTCAACCCTCAGCCACGCCCCGCTCAAGTTCGTAGAGCCCCTAATCCGGTTACGCACCAAAGAGGGCATGAAGGTCGCGCGGGAGAAGGGCCGGCTCCGCGGCAAGCAGCCGAAGCTGTCCCCGAACCAGGCCAAGCACCTGCTCGAGCTGGACGGCCTGGGGACCTACTCCTGCG
>CADCUO010000216.1 GCA_902805915.1 uncultured Propionibacteriaceae bacterium
CACGGAGTCAGCCGTTGCCGCTACCAGGATCGCGACGCAGGTGTTCGGCGGCTACGGCTTCATGGAGGAGTACCCGGTGGCACGCTTCTACCGCGACGCCAAGGTGCTCGAGATTGGTGAGGGCACCTCAGAGGTGCAGCGATTGCTGATCGCTCGGAGACTAGGACTGCCCGTTGAGTGACGCTGCCGGCCTCAGTAGGGAGGAGCAAGGCCGGCCTGATCCGATCCAGACTGCGTGGGACCGTGCCGACCCGATCCGAGACGCGCGGAACCGCGCCGACCTCATCCGGGACGCGCGGAACCGCGCCGACCTCATCCGGGACGCGCGGAACCGCGCGATTGCCCCCAGCGAACGTGCTGCCGCCAAGCTGAAGTCGCAGCACAAGCTCTTTGTACGTGACCGGATCGATCTTCTGTTCGACGCCGACACCTTCGTCGAGGATGGCCAGCTCGCCAACGCTCAGGCGCCGGGGTTGCCCGCCGACGGCGTGGTGACCGGCCGCGGACTGGTGGCAGGTCGCCCAGCGCTGGTGGTCGCCAACGACCCGAGCGTCAAGGCTGGGTCGTGGGGGGCCCGTACGGTGGAGAAGATCATCAGGATGACGGAGGCGGCCCTCCGCGATGAGCTGCCCATCTTCTGGTTCATCGACTCCGCCGGCGCCCGGATCACCGACCAGGTTGACCTGTTCCCCGGACGGCGGGGTGCCGGCCGGATCTTTCGGAACCAGGTTGCACTGTCGGGCAAGGTCCCCCAGATCTGTTGTCTGTTTGGGCCCAGCGCTGCTGGTGGCGCTTACATTCCCGCCTTCTGCGACGTAGTGATCATGGTCGAGGCGAAAGCGTCCATGTATCTCGGATCGCCACGGATGGCGGAGATGGTGGTGGGGGAGCGGGTGTCTTTGGAGGAGATGGGCGGCGCGCGGATGCACGCCAGCGTCTCCGGCTGCGGTGACCAGCTGGCCGCCGATGACGCCGACGCGATCGCGCAGGCGAAGCAGTACTTCTCCTATGTGCCAGGGAGCTGGCGTTCGCTTCCGCCGGTCTACGGCGCGACGCCACCGGCGATCGACTTCACTGATGATCTTGTTCCAACGGCGGAGTCTGCCGGCTACGACATCACCACGGTGATGAACGCCATCGTCGACGCGGACTCGTTCCTGGAGTTGAAACCGCTGTTTGCAGCCGAGATCGTCACCGGTTTCGCGTTGCTGGAGGGCCAGCCGATCGGCGTGGTGGCCAACCAGCCGGCGGTCAAGGGTGGCGTGCTCTTCGTCGACTCCGCGGACAAGGCGGCCCGCTTCATCTGGCTCTGCGACGCCTTCAACCTGCCGCTGCTGTACCTGGCCGACGTACCCGGTTTCATGATCGGCAGCGAGGTTGAGCGGCAAGGGATCATCCGACACGGGGCCAAGATGATCACCGCAGTGGCGGAGGCAACCGTACCCACGGTGTCGCTGATCGTACGGAAAGCCTACGGCGCCGGTCTTTACGCCATGGCAGGTCCAGGCTTCGGCCCTGATGCCTGTCTGGCGCTGCCGACCGCCAAGATTGCGGTGATGGGGCCAGAGGCTGCGATCAACGCCGTCTATGCCAACAAGATCGCTGACATCTCGGACGAGACTGAGCGCGTCGCCTACGTACGCCAGCTGCGCGCGGAGTACGAAGCCGACATCCACATCCTCCGACTGGCCAGCGAGCTGGGCATCGACGCCATCGTGGAGCCGTCGGAGGTCCGGCGCGAGCTCGTGGCACGATTCGCTGCCGCCGCCACCAAGGACCGGCACTTCAGCTCCCGGCGCCACGGCGTACCCCCGGTGTGAGGTCCCCGCATACCCTTCACTTCAGCGCACACCGTGCACGGTGTGCGCTGCGACGCTAGGTATGCGGCTCCGCGATGTCCACAGATCGGGGCTGGATCGGTGCTGACGGGTTCGGGGCGTGGTGGGGTGAACAGATGGACCCTGATCTGTCAGTACGGCTGCGGAGCGACCTAAAGGCCGAGGGGTACGGGGACGCGGAGCTGGCCCAGCTGATCAGCTCCGGCCAGCTGCGTCGGGTCAGGCGCGGTGGCTATGCCGAACTCCTCGCCGACGACCCGGTAGCCAAGCACCGCCAGCTGATCAGCACCACCATGCCGAAGCTGTCGGACGAAGCCGTGCTGAGCCACATGTCGGCGGCAGCGGTTCACGGGCTGCCGGGATGGCCGGACCTGTTGGGCAAGGTGCACGTGATCCGGGCTCGTCCAGGTGGCGGCCGGTGCGGAACCGTCGTCCATGTACATCCTGCCCGGCTGGACCCAAGCGAGGTCACCTTGGTGGACGGGCTGGCTGTGACCGGGCTCGCCCGTACGGGGGCGGACTGTTCCCGTTCCATGTCCTTCGTCCGCGCGGTGGCCTTGGGTGACGCCGCCCTCCGAGGCGGGATGATCAAATCGGACCTCCTGGTGGGCCTCGAGCTCGCGGCCCATTGCCGCGGCGTCGGGCAGGCACGCCGCGTGGCGAGCTTCATCGACGCGGGTGCGGAGAGTGTGGGTGAGTCGTACAGCCGCATCGTGCTGCATCGGGTCGGACTCCCCGTACCGCGGCTTCAGTTCCCGGTACGGGACCGATCCGGAATGACCGTTGCCGGGCTGACCTCGGCTGGGAGCAGCAGCGGACGCTGGGCGAGTTCGACGGTAAGATCAAGTACGGCCGACTGCTGCGGCCCGATGAAGCCGCTGGGGACGCCGTGTTCAGAGAGAAAGTCCGCGAAGACCTGGTGCGCGATCTCGGCTGGGAGGTGGTTCGGTGGACGTGGGACGACCTTGATCGCCCAGCGGCTGTGGCTGATCGGCTCCGCCGCGCCTTAGCTCGAGGCGCACGCCGTTGATCCCCGCATACCGATCACGTTTCCGCACACCGTGCAAGGTGTGCGAGAACACGCAGGGTGAGCGGCTGCAGCGGCCGGGCTACCCGACGTCGGTGAAGTGCTCCACGTGGGGCGGGTGGGCGAAGAAGGGACCGATGGCCGCTCGCCAGGCGACGAAACGGTCGGTCTGGCGGAAGTTGGTGTTGTGGGCAGCGACCGAGTCCCACTCCACCAGTAGTACGAACCAGTTGGCGGACTCGATACCGCGGGTCATCCGGACCGACTGACAGCCGTCTGTCTCAGCGATGATCGATCGCGCGCCGAGGTAGGCGGCCTCGAACCCGTCAAAGTCGGTGACGTCGATCAGGCAACTTCGAGAATCATGGGCTGAATCCTAGGGGAGCGGTTCAGATGGGCAGTCTGCGGAACAGCGGCCGAGGTACGTGCCGCAGACCTGACATCACAAAACGCATCGGCGCAGGCACCCAGATCACCTCCCGCTTCTCCTTCACCGCGGCCACCGTGGCCTCGGCTACCTCCTCTGGGTTGACCGCCATCGGGGCGGCGTCGAGACCTTCGGTCATCTTGGACCTCACGAATCCCGGTCGGACCACCAGCACCTGAACTCCGGTACCACGCAGCGCCTCTCCCAGACCGAGATAGAACCCGTCCATCCCGGCCTTGGTGGAGCCGTAGACGAAGTTGGACCGTCGAACACGCTCACCCGCCACGCTGGAGAGTGCCACGATTCGGCCGTGCGACTGCACCGTCATCTGATTGGACAACAACACGCCCAGGTGCACCGGCGCGACGTAGTTGACTTCAGCCAGCTCGACGGTCAGCTCGGGGTCAGTCCAGGCTTGCTCAGGATCGCCCAGCAGCCCGAAAGCGACCACTGCGATATCGATGTCCCCACCAGCGAAGGCCTGCTCGATGGCGGCCTCCCGGGACGCGGCGTCTCTGGCCTCGAGGTCGACCTCCGCCACGATGCATCCCAGTGCTGTCAGCTCGGCCGCCGCGGCGGTACGGCGGTCGCTAGGACGGGCCGCGAGTACCACCCGAAGGCTACGGCCCGTGGCGTACCGCCGAGCGATCGCTAGCCCGATATCGGAGGTGCCGCCCAACAGCAGCAGCGACTGGGGGGTGCCCAGGGCGTCGATCATGGTTCTCCTTGTCGGTGCCGGCCGGAGGGTCCGGCACGGCAAGGTGTCTCGTGTATCAGTCTTTGAAGTCGGCTGCTCAGTGCAGGTTCAGACGCCGAGCCAGGTCGGAGTTGAACAAGCCTTCCGGGTCCACCTCCCGGCGGATCGCCAGGAACTCCTCCAGCCGTGGATACATCTTCGCAAAGGTCGCGGCACCAAGCCGGGAGTCTTTGGCCAGGTATACCCGGCCCCCGGCCGCGACCACCAGCTCGTCGAGTGTGTTGCAGAGCGAGTCCAGGCCATCCTCGATCGGCAGATCCACCGTCAGCGTCCAGCCCGGCATGGGGAACGACAGCGGAGCGGGGTTGCCGGGACCGAATCGTTTCAGCACGTTCAGGCAGGAGACGTGGCCGGAGTTGACGATCAGCTGGACGCAGCGCCGGAACGTCTCGTGTTCGCTGAACGGCACCACGAACTGGTACTGGAGGAAGCCGTTCGGGCCGTACACCCGGTTCCACTCCGCCACGATGTCGAGTGGGTGGAAGAACGAGGTAATGTTCTGCAGCTCGCCCACTCGGTGTTTGGGAGCCTTGTAGTACCAGGCGTTGCTGAAGGCTTTGGCGGTGATCCGGTTCACCATCTTGTTCGGGAAAATCTCCGGAATGGTGCCGAACGACGGTGCCACGAACTTGAGCGGGTCGCGCTTCAGCTTGTGCGTCAGGTCCTGTAGCCGGGCCTTGTTGCCGCGAGTCAGTACTGCCCGGCCCATGTTCTTGCCGCGGCTGACCGCGTCGAACCAGGCCACCGAGTAGGTGTACGCGTCGTCGCCCTCGCTCATCCGTGCCATCAGGTCGTCAATGTCGCTACAGCGGTCGGTGTCCACCAAAAAGTAGGCCGTCTCGGTTCGCTGCAGGGCGACGGTCGCGCCGAGGATCACGCCGGTCAAACCCATGCCACCGATGGTCGCCCAGAACAGAGGCGCGGTGTCGTCGTCGGGAGTAAGGGTCTGCACCTCTCCGTTGGCCATCAGCAGGTCCAGCGACAAGACGTGGTTGCCGAAGCTTCCTTGGCTGTGGTGGTTCTTGCCGTGGACGTCGGCCGCAATAGCGCCGCCAATGGTGACCTGACGAGTGCCCGGCAGCACTGGCACCCACAGACCTAGCGGCAGCAGGGTCCGCATCAGGAAGTCCAGGCTCACACCCGCTTGGACGTGAACGGTCGCGGGCTCGCCTTCAGCGTCGATCGACAGCACGCGGTTCAGCTTGGTCACGTCGAGTGCGGTACCGCCCGCGTTCTGCGCGGCATCTCCGTAGCTGCGGCCCAGACCCCGGGACACCACGCCACGGCCCTTCTCTGCCGACCGAAGCGCCGAGACAGCGCCGGAGATCGACTCGATCTCGGTCAGATGGGCGCTGGTGGACGACGTACGCCCCCAGCCGTGCAACGGCACCATCGGCTGCGCCTCGGGCATGGAGGGCGTGATCTTCGTTTCCTGGTGTGGAAAGTCACTGCTCACAAGAACACCCCGATCGAGATCAACACGAGCCAGACCAATCCGACCCCTTGCAGCACGTGGTCATGCAAGACCACCTCTTCGGGCTCGCCCGCAGCACCAGCATCCACCTCCAGCGCATACTGCAACAACCCCAAGGTGAACGGCGCGATGGACAGTGCCGTCCACGGTACGCCCAGCGCCGGATCCTCGCCACGGTTCTCGAAGGCCCACAGGCTGTACGAGATCAACACCATCACCGCTGCCAACGTCCAGGTGAACCGCAGGTAGGACTGGGAGTAGCTCTCCAGCGAGCGACGGGTGCCGGCGTCGGCGCCGATGGCCCTCAGCTCGGAGTACCGCTTGCCGGCCACCATGAACAGCGACCCGAACGAGGCCACCAGCAAGAACCACTGGGTGAGCGGGATCCCGGTCGCCACGCCGCCGGCGATGGCTCGAAGCAGGAAGCCGCTGGACACCATGGCCAGGTCCACCACCGGCAGGTGCTTGAGGAAGACCGAGTAGCTCACCTGGAGGACCAGATAGACCGCTAACGTGACGCCCAGGTTGGTCGAGGTGGAGAAGCCGACAGCGAAGCCGGCCGCTCCGGTGATCCCCGCCAACACCATCGCGGCTGCCGGGGTGATCTCGCCTGCGGCGATCGGGCGCAGCCGCTTGCGGGGATGCAACCGGTCCTCGACCACGTCCCGGACGTCGTTGATCAGGTAGACGGCTGCGCTTACCAGGCAGAACGCCACGAAGGCGAAGGCTGCGTCTCGAAGTACCGCGACCTCGAGCAGGCGCCCCGCCGCCAGCGGCGCTGCCAGTACCAGCACATTCTTGAGCCACTGCCGGGGGCGCATCGCGCGTACGGCTGCGGGGAGCCTCCTGGGTCGGATGGCGAGCTCGGCTGGTTTTGACATGTCGGGTCGAGGTTAGCCGCAGCGTGTGGTGGAGGCCGAATCGCCATCGCTGGCTCCCCGTTACCACCGGGGATCTGATGTCATGGTGGGCTTGAGGGACTGCGTACGGTCGCCAACTACGGTGGATCCCGTGCGCGAACCTGCAACCCGGCGGTCAGCGGCCTCGTCAGCTCTTGCAGCCGCGGTGGCGCTGGTGTTGGGCATCGCAGGCTGTAGTGAGGCAGGCGGCGGCACGCCGGTCGGTCCTGCGCCGACAACCGGTGCAGCCACTTTGCCGCCAGAATCCCGTGCGGCGACTCCGTCTCCAGCGACCAGTGCGGCGACTTCGCCCCCGGTATCGACGCCAACTACGACGGCAGCCCAGCTTCCGGAGCAGGGCGTGACCTTGGCCGCGCTGGGCTTTGTCAACGGACCCCGATCAGCGCTTTCGCTACCCCGGTCGGCGGTGATCACCACGCGGGTGGACCAGGCGGATGCCGTGACAGCGGTCCTGTCCGCCCCTCCGCCGGGCGAGGTGGCCGACTATCTGCGGCAGGCCCTCCCGCTGGCCGGCTTCACCATCACCGGGGATGACCGTCAGGGGGCAGCGATAGCCTTTGCCGGACTCGGCTGGAGCGGCGCCTTCACCGGAACCGGACAGACGTCCGCCATCGTGTTGCGACGATGATGGCCGGCGAGGAGGAGCGGAGCCCATGATGTTGGTGCGGAGCCAGGCGCTGATCGAGCGGTCCCGCCTGCTCGGCCCCGCCTTCGTCGCGGCGGTCGCCTATGTCGACCCGGGCAACGTGGCCACCAACACCGCGGCTGGCGCCACCTACGGCTACCTGCTGCTGTGGGTGCTGGTGGGTGCCACCTTGATGGCCGGGCTGGTCCAGTACCTGTCCGCCAAGGTCGGCTGGTTGACAGGTGAGTCGCTCCCGGCTCTGGTCGGCATCCGGAACCGGCGGTCGACCCGGCTGGCGTACTGGGTGCAGGCCGAGCTCGTCGCCGTCGCCACTGACATCGCCGAGATCGTCGGCGGCGCCGTCGCGCTTCAGCTGTTGTTCGGTCTGCCCACCGTGGTCGGCGCGGTGATCACCACCACAGTCTCCACCGCCCTGCTGCTGGTTCAGGACCGACGCGGACAACGGGACTTCGAGCGCGTCATCACCGGGTTGCTGGCCATCGTGACCGTCGGTTTCCTCTCCGGCCTCGTCATCTCCCCGCCGGATCCGGTGCAGGCCGCCGCCGGGTTGGTTCCCCGGCTGTCCGGCGCGGACAGCGCGCTGCTGGCCGTCGGCATGCTGGGCGCGACTGTGATGCCGCATGCGGTCTACCTGCATTCGGCGCTGGTTCGCGACCGGCACGGCAGAGCCGACCAACACTGTGCGGCGCCAACCCTGCGCGGCATCCGGCTGGACGTCACGCTGGCCATGATCGTGGCGGGCGCTGTGAACATCGGCATGCTGCTGTTGGCCGCCAGCACCTTGTACGGGATGGAGGTGAGCGGCCTCGAGGCCGCGCACGCCGCGGTCCGCGGCCAGCTGGGCGGCCTGATTGCCACCATGTTCGCGCTCGGACTGTTGGCGTCCGGACTGGCCTCGACGTCGGTCGGCGGCTACGCCGGGGCGGTGATCATGGAGGGCCTGCTGCATCGGCGGATTCCACTGATCTGGCGCCGGGTGCTGACCGCCATCCCAGCCCTGATCCTGCTCGCTATCGGCCTGGACGCCACCCGGCTGCTGATCTTGTCCCAGGTGATCTTGTCCTTCGGCATCCCCTTCGCCTTGGTGCCGCTGGTCCGGATCGCCCGGGACCGGGATCTGATGCGGCTGGTCCCCACCCGGACCGCGACGATCATCAGCGCCTGGGTGGTCGTCGGCATCGTGGTGACGCTGAACGGCGTACTGATCGGGCTGACGCTGGCTGAGGCGTGATCCCACCGGTGTCAGGCAGCTCGGGTGGGCTAGCCGTGTCAGCCGGGTGCCGTGTCAGCCTTGGTGCCGGGTCCACAGCGTTGGCCACGGCACGCCGAGCGTGGCCAGCATGGTACGGAGCAGCGGCAGACTGATGCCCACGACGTTGTGGTGGTCACCCTCGATGCTGGATACGAACGGTCCACCGAGCCCGTCGACGGTGAAGCCGCCCGCCACCTGGAGCGGCTCGCCGGTTGCCACGTAGGCCGTGATCTCGTCATCGGTGAGGTCGGCGAAGTGGACCCGAGTGGCGGCTCCCTGGTTCTCCACCCGAGTGCTGTCACGATCGATCACCATGACGTGATGCCCGGTGTGCAACACCCCGGCTCGTCCACGCATCCGCTGCCACCGTTCCACGGCGACCTGCGGGCTCTGTGGCTTGCCGTACACGCCGCCGTCAAGCTCCAGCACCGAGTCGCAGCCGATGAGCACCGTGCAACCGCCGTCCTCGACCGCGATGCGGTCGGCGACCGCCTCCGCTTTGAGCTGGGCGAGTCGGCGCGCGAGCGCCGCCGGAGTGGCTGCGTCGACGGTGCTCTCGTCCACCCCGGAGATGATCGCCTCCGGGTCCAGTCCGGCCTGCCGAAGGGTGGCCAGCCGGGCCGGTGACGCCGATGCCAGGATCAGGTGGGGTGGTCTCATTCCGGCTGCACCATATCCATCCCGGTAACGGTCAGATCCGGCTCAGCGCCCGCCGGAGCGGGTCCAGACCGAGGCTGCCGAGGTCCAGCGCGTCAGCGTGGAACTGTCGCAGGTCGAAGTCCGCTCCCTTGCGTGCCCGCGCCTCGTCCCTGGCTTCCAGCCAGATCCGCTCACCCACCTTGTACGAGGGCGCTTGGCCGGGCCAGCCGAGATAGCGGTCCAGCTCGAACCTCAAGGTCGCCTCGTCGAGAAAGCAGTTGGCTGTCAAGAACTCGAAGCCGGCCGCGGGGGTCCACCGTTCTCCGGGCCGGAACCGCCACGGGTTGTCGGCGGGGATCTCCAGCTGCAGGTGCATCCCGATGTCGATGATCACCCGGGTGGCCCGGAACGCGTGGGCATCCAGCATGCCCATCTTGTCCCCCGGGTCGTTGAGATAGCCCAGATCGTTCATCAGCCGCTCGGCGTACAAGGCCCATCCCTCCCCGTGTCCGGAGACGAAGCACAGCTGTCGCTGCCAGCGGTTCAGCCGGTCCTTGCGGTACGCGTTCTGCGCCACCTGCAGGTGGTGCCCGGGTACCCCCTCGTGGTATACCGTCGTCACCTCTTTCCAGGTGGAGAAGTCCTCGATGCCCTCCGGTACGGCCCACCACATCCGGCCAGGGCGGGAGAAGTCCTCGGTAGGTCCGGTGTAGTAGATGGAGCCGTCATGGGTCGGGGCGAGGCAGCACTCGATGGTCTTGATCTCGTCCGGGATGTCGAAGTGCGTCCCGGCCAGATCGCTGACGGCCTGGTCGGCCAGCTGCTGCATCCAGTCCCGGAATCTGGTGGCGCCGTGGATCTGTCGAGCCGGGTCGGCGTCCAGCGCCGCGCAGGCTTCGTCGATATCGTCGCTACCGACGAGCTGGCGGGCGATCTGGCGCTGCGCGTCCTGGATCAGACGCAGCTCCTCCCAGCCCCACAGGTAGGTCTCCTCCAGATCGATAATGGCGCCGAGGAACTCCCGCGAGTCAAGCGCGTAGCGCTGCTCACCGACCGCGTCCAGGGTCGGCGCCAGCGGCGCCAGATCATGGGCCAGCCAGCGGCCGAAGGCAGCGAACTCCTCCCGGGCAACGTCGGCGGCGGCTGCTACATCGCTTCGTACAGCCTCCGACATCTCCGTGGGCACCCGGGCGCTGAGCCCGGCGAAGAAGTCGTCGGTACCGACCTCGCCGGTCCAGGAGCGGATCTGTTCGACGGTGCCGAGAACCTGACGCAGTGCCGAGATATTGCCTTCGGCGGCCTCGGACCGCAACGTGTCCCGGGTCTGGCCGAGCGGAGCACCCACGGTACGAAGCCGGGCGGCAATGTTGCGCCAGGCATCCTCGCTATCGACCGGCATCAGGTCGAAGACACCACGGATCTCCTGGGCCGCGCCCGCGATCACGCTGACTCGACTGGTGCTGATGTGGGCCTGGTACAGCTCGTCCTGCAGCCCCAGACGCTCCAGCATGGCATCCTTTGCGATCTGCTCGCGCTCGTCGATCGGGGTGGCGCGGTGCAGGTCGGCGACAGTCTGGCGGACGTGGGCCATCCGATCTGCATGACCGTCGAGGGAGTAGTCGCTCCACCGGTGGTCGGAGCCAGGCGCACCAAGCTGGGTGGCGAGCTCGGGGTAGCGGGACGTGCATTCCTCCACATACCGGTCGGCAATTGCGTCAACAGCGCGAACCTGCCTGACCGTGCCGGAGGTCGGGGGAGCCTGGTCGGTCACGGGCTCAGACTAACGGTCCCACTACGGAGTCTGTACCGGCTCTGGGGCTGACTGGGCGACGGCCGCACTGCGGGTGGTTCCTCGGGTGACCGCGACGCCGGATGCGTGGGCTCTGGTCAGCCGGTGGTCGGTCGCCCGGATGCCTGCCAGGCGCCGGGGCCTGGCTGCAACGGTGCCCGGACGCTCCGCCAGTACGCCGACCAGCCGGCAGCCGGGGACGGGGCCGCGGCCCTGGAGCCGCCGGCGGCAAGCGCAGCGTTGAGCACCGTGATCACCGCAGCAAGCTCCTCCTCGGTCGGTGATCCCTTGACCACCTGGAACAACGGCTGCGCTGCTGGATCCGGGGAGTCTGTCATAACGGGATGTTCCCGTGCTTCTTCGGCGGCAGGGTCTCCCGCTTGGTCCGCAACAGCCGCATGGCTCCGATGATCTCCCGCCGCGTCTCGTGCGGGCTGATCACCGCGTCGACGTACCCGCGTTCGGCCGCGATGTAGGGGTTGGCCAGCTCGTCGTTGTACTCGGTGATCAGTTCGGCTCGACGTCCATCGGGATCCTCAGACTTCGCCAGCTCTCTGCGGTACAAGATGTTCACCGCGCCCTGAGCGCCCATCACGGCGATCTGCGCGGTCGGCCACGCCAGGTTCAGGTCAGCGCCGAGATGCTTGGAACCCATCACGTCATAGGCCCCGCCGTACGCCTTCCGTGTGATCACGGTGACCAGTGGCACGGTGGCCTCGGCGTACGCGTAGATCAGCTTCGCGCCGCGGCGGATGATCCCGGTCCATTCCTGGTCGGTGCCGGGCAGGAATCCGGGCACGTCGACGAAGGTGAGAACCGGAATGTTGAAGGCGTCGCAGGTACGGACGAAGCGGGCCGCCTTCTCTGAGGCGTCGATGTCCAGGCAGCCGGCGAAGTGCAGCGGCTGGTTCGCCACTACACCGACGCTTCGTCCCTCCAGCCGGCCGAACCCGACCAGGATGTTCGGCGCGAACAGCTCCTGCACCTCCAGGAACTCCCCGTCGTCAAGGATGCGCGAGATCACCTCGTGCATGTCGTAGGGCTGGTTCGGGGAATCCGGTATCAGCGTGTCGAGCTCACGGTCCACGTCGTTGACCCCGGAGTTCACCGCCACGTCGAAGACCGGCGGCTCGTCCAGGTTGTTCTGAGGCAAGAACCCGACCAGAGCCTTGACGTAGTTGATGGCGTCCTCCTCGTCGGAGGCGAGGTAGTGGGCGTTGCCGGACTTGGTGTTGTGGGTGCGTCCACCACCGAGCTCCTCCATCGACACGTCCTCGCCGGTGACGGCTCTGATCACGTCGGGACCGGTGATGAACATCTGCGAGGTCTTGTCGACCATCACGATGAAGTCGGTGAGGGCGGGGGAGTAGACGTGCCCTCCGGCCGCCGCTCCCATGATCAAAGAGATCTGCGGGATCACCCCCGAGGCGTGGACGTTGCGGCGGAAGATTTCCCCGTACAGCCCGAGCGACACCACACCTTCCTGGATTCGCGCCCCGCCGCCTTCGATCAGCCCGATTAGGGGGCAGCCGGTCTTCAGCGCGAAGTCAATGATCTTCACGATCTTCTCGCCGTACACCTCGCCGAGGCTGCCGCCGAAGACCGTGACGTCCTGGCTGAACACGCAGACCGGACGGTCGTCGATGGTCCCGAAACCGGTCACCACGCCATCGCCGTAAGGGCGCCGCTTCGCCATCCCGAAGGAGTTGGAGCGGTGCCGGGCGAACTCGTCCAGCTCGGTGAACGACCCCGGGTCCAGCAGCAGCTCAACCCGCTCGCGAGCTGTCTTCTTGCCCTTGGCATGCTGCTTCTCCACCGCTGCAAGGGAACCCGCATGCACTGCCTCGTCGATCCGGTGATCGAGGTCGGCGAGCTTTCCCGCGGTGGTGTGGATGTCGAGGCCCATAGGTCGCCACCCTAGTCATTTCGGGTCCAAAGCGCCCACCCGCCCAGTACTGTTCCGGGGTGCCCGTCAACGACCCTCATGATGTCGACCGACTCCGCCAGCAGCTTGTAGTTCCGGGGTCCCTGTGGCAACGGCTCGACCTGGTGGCCGAGACCGGCTCCACCAATGCCGACCTCGCCGCGCGAGCCCGCACCGGCCAGGCAACCGGCGCGGTGCTGCTGACCGACTACCAGTCCGCCGGTCGCGGCCGCCAGGGCAGGACGTGGACCGCCCCGGCAGGTTCGTCCATTGCCATGTCGCTGCTGGTAGCGCCGCAGGGGGTGCCGACCACCCGCTGGAGCTGGCTGCCCCTGCTTGCGGGCCTCGCCGTGGTGGAGGCGCTGCGTCGGGCCGCGGACCTCCCGGCCGTCTTGAAATGGCCCAACGACGTCCTGGTCGGTGACCGCAAGATCTGCGGCATCCTGGCCGAGCGGGTGGAGACGCCCACCGGTCCCGCCTGCGTTATCGGCATCGGCCTCAACGTCCACCTGACCGAGGCCGAGCTGCCTGTTCCGACGGCCACCTCGCTGGCCGTGGTGAAACCCGAGCGGGTGCCACAGCGCGACACCCTGGTGGTCACCATCGGGAGGGCGTTCGAGCTGTTGTTTCGGCACTGGGAGACCAGCGACGACGATGCCGCGTTCGCCGCCTCGTACCAGGACCGGTGCGACACGATCGGCCGCCGGGTACGTGTGCTGCTGCCCGGCGACCTTACCGTGGAGGGCACCGCCGACGCCGTCGACCCGCACGGCCGGCTGGTGCTGCTGACCGACTCGGGCCGGCAGACCTTCAGCGCCGGCGACGTGGTGCATCTGCGCTGACCGGACATGAGTTGCCCGCCCGGCGTCTTCGACCCGCATGGCAGCATGGACGGTATGGGGTTTCCCGACAAGCTGCTCGGTGCCGACGAGTACGTGGTGGCGCACTTGCGCACCCACGCCAAGGCACTGGTGCTGCCCGCTGTCGGCCTGGTCGTCGCCGGTGCACTGACTGGAGTGGGTGCGGCTCTAGTTCCCAGCGAGTACCGGCCTGGTGGCCAAGTGGCGGTCGGAGCTCTCGGGCTGCTGCTGGCGGTGTGGTGGGCGGTGCTCCCTTTCTGGCGGTGGCGGACGACGACGTACACCATCACAAACCGCCGCGTCATCACACGCCGGGGCATCATCAGCCGGGTTGGCACAGACCTGCCGCTGATGCGGATCAACGATGTGTGCTATGACCGCAGCCTGATGGACCGGATGCTGGGCTGCGGGACCTTGAACATCCAGACCGCCAGCGAAGGCGGCCCGGTCGCCCTGACCGACGTACCCGAGGTGGAACGCGTCCACCTGGAGATGTCCGAGCTGCTGTTCGGCGCCGCTCCG
Organism: uncultured Propionibacteriaceae bacterium; assembly: GCA_902805915.1. GTDB lineage: Bacteria > Actinomycetota > Actinomycetes > Propionibacteriales > Propionibacteriaceae > Microlunatus. The sequence goes on from CADCUO010000216.1 coordinate 14,076, forward strand.
GAGCACCGGACCAGCGGTTACGCCGATCCGGGCAACCGGTACGACCAGGTCCCGGATCGATGAGCATACGGGTCAAGCGAGCAGCGGATTTCCTCGCCGAGATAGTGATGGACCGGCCGGAGGCCCTCAACGCGGTCTCCACCGCCCAGGCGCAGGCTCTTGCCGACGCCTGTGCCGAGGTTGCGGCAGCCCCGGACGTGCGAGTGGCGATCCTGTCCAGCGCTGTAGCCAAGGCATTCTGCGTGGGAGCCGACCTGAAGGAGCGAGCCGGGTTCAGCGACGACGACCTGATGGCTCAGCGCCCGGTATCCCGTGCCGCCTATGCGGGGGTGTTGGGGCTGCCGATGCCGGTCCTGGCAGCCGTGGACGGGTTCGCCCTCGGTGGGGGATGCGAGCTGGCTTTGGCATGCGACCTGATTGTGGGTTCCGAGGCTGCGGTGTTCGGCCTGCCGGAGGTCAGTGTCGGGCTGGTTCCCGGTGGTGGCGGTACGCAGCTGCTTCCCCGACGGGTCGGCTGGCGCCGCGCCACCGAGCTCATCCTCACCGGCCGCCGGGTGGCAGCGGCCGAGGCTGAGCAGATCGGGCTTGTCGATCGGCTGGTGCCGGCCGGGGAGGCGCGGGGTGCTGCGCTGGCGTGGGCCGCGGAGCTGCTGACCGGGTCGCCGGTAGCGCTGCGCAACGCCAAGCAGGCCCTGCGCGACGGCTACGGCCTGCCGCTGGCCGAGGGGTTGGAGGTCGAGGACGCCGCCTGGCGGCGGACCGCCTGCTCTGCCGACCGGAGGGAGGGGATTGCCGCGTTCACCGAGAAGCGGGCGGCCCACTGGCCGGATCAACCGACGCCGCCCCCACCTGGCCGGTGAAGACGAACCGGCGGTAGGACCAGAACCTGAACAGCGTCCCCAGCCCGAGCCCGATGACGTTGCCGGACAGGTTGTCCGCAAGTGGAGAGGTAAGCCCGAGCAGGTAGTGGCTGATGGCCAGACATGCGGCGCCGATGCCGATCGCAATGGCGTTCAAGGTCACGAAGATGGGGAGTTCCCGAGCCACCCTGCCCTTCTCCTGATGCCGGTAGGTCCAGTGCCGGTTCCCGAGATAGGTGACCACCGTCGCCACGCTGATCGCGATCACCTGCGCGGTGATGGGCTTGTCCTCCAGCACCCCGACATAGCCGGGTCCGGCGTACCGGAGCAGGTTGAACACGATGATCTGGACGGCGACGCCGGTGAGGCCGACGATGCCGAACTTGGTCGCCTCCGGTCCCAGGTGGCGCACCCGGTCGTACAGCTGGGCGAGTGCGGAGGGTTCGGCAGGCATGGCAGCGCCTAGAGTACCGGCCAGGATCGGTCGGAAATCCCCGCTCGCCGGTATCCATTAGGCTCCTCCCCTGTGACAGCAGCGAGGCCTTTCGTAGTCGGCATCATCGGAGGTGGCCAGCTTGCCCGGATGATGCACGCCGCCTCGATCGGGCTTGGGGTCACAGTCCGGCTGCTGGCCGAGGGACCGGACGTCTCCGCGGCAGGTGTGGTTCACGACGTGACTGTTGGCGACTACACCGATCCGGCAACGGTACGTGCCTTCGCCGACCGCTGCGACGTGATCACCTTCGACCACGAGCACGTACCTCCAGCTGTGCTGCGGGAGCTCGAGACGGCCGGTATCGCCGTCCGGCCAGGATCGGAGGCACTCCTGCATGCCCAGGACAAGGTGGTCATGCGGGAGCGGTTGACGGCGCTGGGCATGCCCTGTCCCGCTCACCGGGTCGTCGCTGATCCGGCAGCGTTGGAGGCCTTCGGGAACGACCAGGGCTGGCCGGTGATCGCCAAGACCTCCCGAGGCGGCTACGACGGAAAAGGCGTCTGGAAGATCGACTCCGCGGCCGGCGTCGCGGAGCCGTTCGTTGAGCTGTCCGACGGGGTTCGGGTTGTTGCCGAGGAGTACGTCCGGTTCAACCGCGAGCTCAGCGCGCTGGTGACCCGGTCACCGTCGGGTCAGGCGGTGGCGTACCCGGTGTCTGAGTCGGTGCAGCGAGGTGGGATCTGCGTCGAGACGATCACCCCAGCTCCTGGTCTCTCGGCGGTGCAGTCCGTCGCCGCTCAGCAGCTGGCGTTGACCATCGCCGCCGAGCTCGGCGTGGTCGGCATGCTCGCGGTCGAGCTGATGCACCGCGACGACGGGTCGGTGGTGGTGAACGAGCTCGCGATGCGGCCGCACAACACCGGCCACTGGAGCATCGACGGCTCCCACACCTCCCAGTTCGACAACCATCTGCGAGCTGTGCTCGACCTGCCGCTGGGCGACCCAGCCGCCCGAGTGCCGTGGACGGTAATGGTGAACGTGCTGGGTGGCTCGGTGGAGGACCTCCCGTCGGCACTGCTGCACTGCTTTGCCCGGGACCGGCGGCTCCGCGTCCAGCTGTACGGCAAGCAGGTGAAACCCGGCCGCAAAGTCGGCCACGTCACCACCTTTGGACATGATCTTGCCGAGGTACGCAAGCGCGCCTGGCATGCAGCCAACTATCTGATGGGAGTGCCGGATGCCTGACGCACGGGTAGCGATCCTGATGGGTTCCGACTCCGACTGGCCGGTGATGGAGGCAGCGGGCACCGCGCTGTCGGAGTTCGACATCGGCTATGAGGCCGACGTTGTCTCCGCGCACCGGATGCCGGAGGCGATGGTGGCCTACGGCCGTACCGCCCACAGCCGCGGCATCGAGGTGATCATCGCCGGCGCCGGAGGCGCCGCGCACCTGCCGGGCATGCTGGCCGCGCTGTCGCCGCTGCCGGTCATCGGGGTTCCGGTTCCGCTGAAGCACCTCGACGGCATGGACTCCTTGCTGTCCATCGTGCAGATGCCGGCCGGCGTGCCGGTCGCCACGGTATCCATCGGCAACGCCCGCAACGCCGGGCTGCTAGCGGTACGGATCCTGGCTGCCGGCGATCCGGAGCTGACTGCGCGGATGCTCGAGTTCCAAGACGAGCTACGCGTGACCGCGGAGGTCAAGGGAGCCCGCGTCCGCGACGCCGTGGCTGAGTCCCAGTAACGCTTGGTCAGAGCAACAAGGTGTGGCTCAGGCGCCGTACGTCTCTCCGGACGACCTGATCACCGTGTCGCGGTCAAGCGGGACGCCAGCACAGCCTTGATCGAGGAACCGCCCGGAAACCGAGGGAAAGTCGTGGGCCCTCTCGTAGAGAGCCAAGGCGTCGAGCTCCTCCTGACGCCGAGCGGCCTCGGTCGCTTCATACTGTTCCAGGGTTGGGATGTTTGACGCCGCAGTGTTGGGGGTAACGGAGTGGGTCATGTTCACAAAGGTAGACCATCTGCGTTCACTATGGCGGGGATCAGCGAACTGAGAAGTTGCCTACCTCGCGCATGATCCAGGATCCTCGCCGGATCGCTGCCGTGCGTTATGGTCGCACCGTGGCGACGACGGTCTCGGAGTTCATCTCGGGGGTCGGCCTGCTCGGACGGGGCTTGCGTCTGATTGTGGCGAGGCCGCGCCTGTTCCTGCTGGGTGTCATCCCACCGCTGATCACCTCTGTTCTATTCGTCCTGATCCTGATCCTGTTGTTCTCCGTACTCGACGAGACGGTCGTCTCCTTGACCCCGTTCGCCGACCGATGGTCCGACTCTGTGGCCACCGTGGTACGGGTGCTGATCGGTCTGGCTCTCCTGGCTGGCGCGATCCTGGTGATGGTCGTCTCTTTCACCGCGCTGACGTTAGCCGTCGGGTCACCGCTGTACGACAAGATCTCCGAGTCGGTCGAGCGAGAGCTCGGTTCCGCCCCGAAGCCCTACGACGAGCCGGTGACCTCCGGTGCTATCCGTAGCGTCCGACAGTCACTCAGCTTGATTGTGGTCTCCGCGCTGGTCGCGGGCGTGCTGTTCTTCGTCGGATTCGTCCCGGTGCTGGGACAGACCGTTGTACCGGTGCTCGCTGTGTGCTTCGGAGGTTGGATGCTGGCTATCGAGCTAGTCGGTTCCGCCTTCGACCGCCGCGGGCTGCTGCGGATCTCAGACCGCCGGGCGGCCATGCGGCGACGGAGGCCGCGCGTTCTTGGGCTCGCCATTCCGACGTTCTTGCTGCTGTCCGTTCCGTTTGCCGGTGCGGTCGTGTTCCCAATCGCTACTGCGGCGGGCACGATCCTGGCGCGGGATCTGCTGGCAAACCAAACCGCACAGCCGACAACGCAGGTCTGACCGGCGAGGCTCAGTCGAACGCCGCCGGTGGTGCGGTGCTGCCGCGCGACCGATAGCGCGGAGTTGAGTGCAGGTGAGCAATCGCCGGCTCCCCGTCGAGGATGCCGAACAGTCGCCGGGCGACGTGGGCACCCAGGTTCATCACGTCGTGGCTCATTGCTGACAGCTGAGGATGGGTGATCTCGCACAGCGGTGAGTCGTCCCAGGCCAGCAGGCTCATCTCCTCGGGCACCTTGATGTCCAACTCAGACAGTGCGGACAGGCTTGCCACGGCCATCAGGTCGTTGTCGAACAGGATCACTGTCGGCGGCTGGGGACCTGTGGCCAGCTCTCGGGTTGCCTGGCGGCCAGCCTCGGCGGAGAAGTCAGCATGGACGATTTGGCCCTTCAGCCCGAATCTCCTCAACGCGTCATGGAAAGCCTTGTCGCGGATGCTTACGTGCCCGAGGTTGGACAGGCCGGCCACCCTGGCCATCCGGCGGTGGCCTAGCCGGGCAAGGTTGACGACCGCATCATGCATCGCCGCGGCGTCGTCGGTCCAGACGTTGGTGAAGTGGCCGGACAACGACGGGTCGCCGACGAACACAGCGGGCATCCCCAGGTCAGTGAGCAACGGGACCCGGGGGTCGTCCACCTGCAGGTCGACCACAATGAGAGCGTCGACCCGGCGCTCGGAGAACCACTTGCGGTAGGTCTCCATCTCGGCGTCCAGGTCTGGAGCCATCTGCAGCATCAAGGCGTACGACTGGTCCGCCAGCACGGTTTCCACCCCGGCCACGAACTCCATGTAGAACGGCTCGCTGCCCAGGGTTCGCGGGTCCCGGGCCAGCACCAGCCCGAAGGTGTCGGTTCGTGAGCCGGACAGCATTCGGGCCGTCCGGTTGGGGGCCCAGCCCAGATCCCGGGCGACGTCCAGGATCCGCTGCCGAGTGCGGTCGGAGACTCCCGGGCGCCCATTCAAGGCGTACGAGACCGCCCCCTTGGAGACGCCCGACCTGCGGGCGATCTCGTTGATGGTCACCCGAGACACTGGCCCTGCCCGCCTTCCTGATCGAGACCGCCCGTGTACTCCCCGTAGACGGGACCGTACTGTACTTACTGAACCGGTTCGCCAACTGTAAAACACATGGTGGGACGGGTGCACACCTCGCCGCTTCCAAGGAGAACAGACATGTCCAAGCCCCTAAACCTGTCAGTGCAGCTCTACAGCGTTCGCAACGCCCTCGCCGAAGACTACGACGGCACGCTCGCCCGGATCGCAGGGTTCGGCTACACCCAGGTGGAACCGTTCAAGTTCACCGACTACCTGGACGAGCTCCGGTCAGGCCTGCGCAAGTACAACCTCACGGCTCCGACCACCCACGTGGGGCTGATCGCCGGTGACCAGGACGAGATCTTCACCGCAGCCAAGGAGCTCGGCATCCAAACTGTCATCGACCCACATATCGACCGGGCCCGTTGGCAGACCGTCGAGGACATCAAGAACATCGCGTTCGACCTGAACGCCGCGTCGCTGAAGGCGGCGGACTACGGCCTGAGCGTCGGGTACCACAACCATGCCTTCGAGCTGGAGTCGGTGATCGGGGGCAAGCACGGTCTGGAGATTCTGGCGGAGTATCTGGCTCCGGAGGTGGTACTGGAGGTTGACACCTACTGGGCCTTCGCCGGCGGTGCTGACGTGCCCGCTCTGCTCCGCAGCCTCAGTGACCGTGTGGTCGCCCTCCATGTGAAGGACGGGGACGGGAGCCAGGACACCAAGAAGCAGGTCGCCGTGGGCAAGGGGACGCTCCCGGTCTGGGACTTCATTGCCGCAGCTCCCGCCGGTGTGCTCAGCGTGGTGGAGCTGGACGACAGCTCCGACGACCTGGTCCAGGCCGTCGGCGACAGCTACGCGTACCTCAGCGCTGGACAGGCGGCCTGAGCCATGACGGATTCAACCGCGCGTACCGGCCCAGTGGGCGTAGGTGTCATCGGTGCCGGCGTTATCAGCAAGACCTACCTGGAAAACCTCAACAGCTTCCCTGACACCGACGTGTTGGCCATCGGGGACCTGTATCCAGAGGCTGCCACCAGACGAGCCGAGGAGCACCGGGTGCCGACCAGTGGTGACCCGTCCGCCGTCCTCGATCACCCCGGTGTCGAGATCGTGGTCAACCTCACCATCCCGGCTGCACACGCTGAGGTGGCGGGACAGGCCATAGCCGCGGGCAAGCACGTATGGAACGAGAAGCCGCTCGCGCTCGACCGGGCCAGCGGCCGGGCGCTGCTGGATGCCGCCGAAGCCGCCGGTCTCCGGGTGGGTTGTGCCCCCGACACCTTCCTCGGCTCCGGCCTGCAGGCCACCCGGCGAGCCATCGACGGCGGTCTGATCGGAGACCCGCTGACCGCGTTGATCCTGCTCCAAGGACCCGGTCCGGAGTCGTGGCACCCGAACCCTGCCTTCTTGTTCCAAGAGGGCGCAGGTCCCCTGTTCGACATCGGCCCGTACTACCTCACCGCGCTGGTCCAGATCTTCGGGCCGGCCGCCACGGTGGCCGCGATCGGGTCGAAGTCCAAAGCCAAGCGGGTGATCGGCTCCGGCCCCAAGGCGGGGGAGCAGTTCGACGTCACCGTACCCAGCCAGACCAGCGCACTAGCCCGGTTCGAAAGCGGTCAGTCGCTGACCACGATCTTCAGCTTCGACTCCCCAGTACCGCGCACGCTGTTGGAGGTGACCGGCACCGAGGCGACGCTGCTGGTGCCGGACCCCAATACGTTCGGTGGCGATCTCAAGATCCGCAAGACCGGGGCCGAGGACTGGGAGGTGGTGGAGTCGACCACCCAGCTCGCGTCGCGAGGTACGGGGGTGCTGGAGATGGCGCGCGCTCTTCGCGAGGGTCGTCCGCACCGAGCGCAAGGCGCACTGGCCTACCACGTCCTGGACATCATGATCTCGATGGCCGAGTCCGACGAACGGGGCGAGTTCGTACCGGTGCAGAGCACCGTCGAACCGGCTGCAGTGCTGCCGGTCGACTGGGACCCTAGAGCCGCCACGCTCTGAGGATCTGGTTCGACCATCCGGTCCTAACCGCCGCTCAGCGTGCGACCAGGTCGTTCACCGACCGCAGCACTGGGACGGCGGTCAGGCCGGACTCGTCCAACTCAGCAGAGGTCACGCTGAAGGTGTGTTGCTGACCCGCCACCAAGGTGATCAGGCCGCTGTCCACCCGCGAGTCGGGGTCTAGCCGGTCCGGGAACAGCGACACGTCCTTGGCCAACGCATTCGCTGAGATGGTCACGTCGTAGCCGGTGGCGGTGCGCGAGGCGCTTACCCGGTAGCTCTCCTCCGAGGGCGCCAGGCTCAGCGCGGTGTCCTCCACGAAGTACCAGAAAGCCGGCGCGGCGTCGGTGGCGGTGACGACAACGAACTCAGACGCCGCCTCCTCGGCTGCCAGGATGTCGCCGTCAAGGGCGATGCTGACTGCCCCGCGGGGATCTAGGTTCAGCTGCAGCTGCTGCTCGGCCAGGACATCGCTGCCGACGCCGGTGCTGCGTCGGGCGATGGTGACGTCGCCCTGCCACTGCTCGTCGGAGTCGTTGTGCGCGACCAGTGTGGGGACCTCCACGCCGTGGCTGTTGATCCGCGGCTGGATCGTCAACAACCTGGGTGCGTAGACCGCCCTCAGCGCGTACCACAACGGCTTCCGGATGCCATGCCAGTCCACCGCTGCCCAGGAGATGACCGGCCAGTTGTCGTTCAGCTGCCACACCACCGCGCCGCGGTTGAGCGGATACAGGCTGCGGAAGTGTTCGATGCCGAAGGCGACAGCACGCGCCTGGTTCAGTGACGTGGTCCAGTGCCAGTCATCCATCTGCGCCACCGGGTCCGTCGCCCACTTCGGCAGATGCCGGCCCAGGCCCCGCTCCAGCTTGCCGTTGCCGTCCGCCGCCTTCTGATGCACCAGCATCTGCGGCCCGTACGGGTCGAGCGGCTCATCGTGGACGACCGAGGTCAGCGTCGACCAGGCAGGCGGACCTTGGAAGCCGAACTCCGACACGTACCGGGCCGGGTAGTCCCGGTAATGGCTGTAGTCGACCTGGTTCCACACGTCCCAGATATGCATGCTGCCGTGCCGGTAGTCGTTCGGGTGGTGGTACGGCGCGTACGAGAACGGGCTGCCGGGTGAGTAGGGGGTTCGCGAGTCCAGCTCCGCCACCAGCCGCGGGAGCAGCTCGGTGTAGTACCCGTCGCCCCAGCTCCGCCCAGCCAGCCCGGGCCGCCAGCCCCACTCCACGAATCCCCAGATGTTCTCGTTGTTCCCGTTCCAGACGGCCAGGCTGGCGTGGGAGGACAGCCGGGTGATGGCTTCTCGAGCCTCGGCTTCCACCTCGCTGTAGAGCGGCTCATCCTCGCTGTAGGCGGCGCAGGCGAACAGGAAGTCCTGCCAGACCAGCAGCCCGAGCTCGTCGCAGAGATCGTAGAACTCCTCCCGCTCGTAGATGCCGCCGCCCCAGACGCGCATCAGGTTCATGCCGGCGTCGACGGCGTCGAGAAGGGACGACCGGTAGGTGTCGGGAGTCAGCCGGGACATCAGTGCGTCGTCAGGGATCCAGTTGGCTCCCTTGATGTATACCGGCTTCTCGTTCACCGAGATGACGAACTCGCTGCCTGCAGCATCAGGGGCGGTGCTCAGCGACACGGTACGGAAGCCGACCCGCCCCTCCCAGCTGCCCTGCAGCTGGTCCGCTGCGGTCAGCGCGACCGACACGGGGTACAGGTGCGGATCACCGTAACCGCGGGGCCACCACAGCTCCGCTTCAGACATCCGTACGCTCGCCACGGCGCTGGCCGCGGGATAGCTCACCTCAACGCCCGCCACCTGGTCGCCGATCCTGACCTCGATCCGCGCCGGGGTGGCGTTGTCCCCGGCGCCGGGCTCGCCGGCTGCCCACTCCAGGTCGGCATGGACATCGAGCACACCGTCGTCGCCGTCGACGGTGGCCAACGGCCGTACCGCAGCGAGCCGGACGGTGCTCCAGGACTCCACCGCGATCGACCCCAGGATCCCGGCACCAGCCAGGTCCGGGCCCCAGTCCCAGCCGTAGCCGCTGGCCATCTTCCGGATAGCGTTGAAGGGGTGGCCATAGGCCCGCGGCCGATCGCCGAGCTCCGTCGAAAGCCGCTGGGCGGCGGTGACCGGAGCCTCGAACGCGATGGTCACGGTGTTGCGGCCGTCGACCAGCAACGAGGTGATGTCGAAGCGGTAGGTCCGGTGCTGGTTTGCGGTCCGAGCGACTACAGTGCCGTTGAGGCTGATAGTGGCCATCGTGTCCAGCGTGTCGGCCACGAGGTCGTGCCGATCCTCGGTGTCGGTCCGCCAGTCGAAGTCGGCGCGGTACACCCAGTTGTTACGGCCGATCCAAGCCAGCGCCGTCTCATTGTCACCGTCGAAGGGGTCGGGGATCAGCCCCTCAGCCAGCAGAGCGGTGTGCACCTCACCGGGAACCTGTGCCGGATGGTCGACTCCGGCGATACCGACCCACTCCCCGCCGAGCTCAGCGGCGTCGGCGCGCACCGTCCACTGCACGCCGGCGGCGGTGGTCAAGGGAAAGGAGCGGACACTGGCATTCGCTGCTGCAGCGGCGTCGGAGGGCACGCTGTCACGCTACTTGACCGGTTTAGTAAGCAACAAGTGCCGGCTGGGTGCACCCTGGCACCAGCCCTCAGCGTCTTCGTTACTGGCGAGTAAGTACGGGGTTACGCTGGCATCTGTGACCGACTTCACTCACATCTACCGCCCCACCGAGGAGCATGAGGCGATCCGCGCCGCCGTTCGCGAAGTATGCGACGCCAAGGTGGCGCCGAACGCAGCCGAGGCAGACGAGCTGGCGGAGTTCCCGAAAGCCTCCTACGAGGCGCTGCGGGCCGCGGACTTCCACGCTCCGCACATTCCTGAGGCTTACGAGGGAGTCGGGGCAGACGCGTTGGCCACCGTCATCGTGATCGAGGAGGTGGCCCGCGCCTGCGCTTCCTCATCCCTGATTCCCGCGGTCAACAAGCTCGGGACCCTCCCGCTGCTGCTGGCAGGTTCTGAGGATCTGAAGCAGACCTACCTGCCGCCCGTGGCCAGCGGTGAGGCGATGTTCTCCTACTGTCTCTCCGAGCCGGACGCCGGCTCCGACGCCGCCTCGATGAAGATGCGTGCAGTGGCTGAGGGCGACAGCTATCTGCTGAACGGGGTGAAGCGTTGGATCACCAACGCCGGAGTCTCCGACTACTACACCGTGTTCGCCGTCACCGATGCCGAGCAGCACGGCAGAGGCATCAGTGCCTTCGTGGTGGAGAAGTCCGACGACGGCGTCTCCTTCGGTGCCCCGGAGAAGAAGCTGGGGATCAAGGGGTCCCCGACGCGGGAGGTCTACTTCGACCAGGTACGGATCCCGGCCAGCCGGATGATCGGCGCAGCGGGGACCGGGTACGCGACGGCAATGGCAACGCTGACCCACACCCGGGTGACCATCGCCGCCCAGGCGGTGGGAATCGCGCAGGGTGCGTTGGACTACGCCCTCGGCTACCTCAAGGAGCGCCGCCAGTTCGGCAAGGCGCTGGCTGAGTTCCAGGGCCTGCAGTTCATGATCGCTGAAATGGGGATGAAGCTCGAGGCGGCGCGTCAACTGACCTATGCAGCCGCGGCCAGGTCAGAGCGCAAGGACTCTGATCTGGCTTACTTCGGCGCCGCAGCGAAATGCTTCGCCTCCGACGTTGCCATGCAGATCACCACCGATGCGGTCCAGCTCCTCGGTGGCTATGGCTACACCAAAGACTTTCCGGTGGAGCGGATGATGCGCGACGCTAAGATCACCCAGATTTACGAGGGCACCAATCAGATCCAGCGAATTGTGATGGCGCGGGAGCTCCTGAAATAGGCCGATCGATCGGGGCTGCTGCTCATCAGCGCGGCCGTCATTGCGGACGCTGCGGACGCGCTAGATCCAGTGGTGAACGCGAACGGTGGTCTGCGTGGGCGTCGACCTGAACTGCACCAGGTCGCAGACCTGGTTGGCGGCCCAGAGGGCGTTCCGCTGGTCACGCGTCGTCGATCTCCGGCCGGCGAGCGGGTCAGTGATGGAGGTCTCGTCCTGGACCTCGCAGATGATGGCGTGCTCCTGGTGCCACATCCTCACCACACCCCTGGCCGCCCCGCGTTGAATGCTGCTTGCCGCCAGCTCCTGAACCGCCACCGCTAGAGCGGCTGCCTCATCCGCCGGTACCCCGGCGGCATGAGCCCTGGCGGCGACGAAGGACGAGATCCCGTGCATGGACCGGTCCTTGGTGAATGGCAACATCTCGGCCGGCCCGGTCAGCTCAGGAAGGTCCGAGGCGAACATGACGTCGACATGGGTGCGGCCGGCGTAGGAGCTGCTGCCGCGGTACCCGGTGGCGTCCATCAGCGTGGGGTGGCTGCGGTGCGCCTCCTCGATCACGGCGGCCGGGAGCCGCTCTGTGTCGTACGGGCACAACAACCAGAACGGTGTGTCGGGCTCTACTGCGATGTTGAGCAGGGCCTCATGGAACTGGCTCTCCAGGATCTCCTCGGCTCGGCGGCCGGGCCAGATCGGTTCTCCGATACCGCGTACCGGACGGCCTACCGACGCGTCCTCCTCGAGGAACTCGCGCCACGCGGGGATGATCTTAGCCGGGTTGCGTCCGAGCTCGGCCATATCGACGAAGTGAACGCTGTCGGCGTCTTTTCCGAGAGCGTCGCGAAGCAGGTCCGTCCGAGCGCTGATTGCCGCAACCATGACGGGTTCGTCGGCTGCAAGGCCCGCTGTGATGAAGGGGATGGCGCCTGCCAGAAACTGCTCAGAATTCCGCCAGAAAAATGCCTCATGTCGATAGGTTCTATGTGGTTGAAACCCTTTCGTCTGCACGATGACGGGCCTCCTTGAGGGTCAGCGGCAACTGTGCCGGCAGTGCCGGCGGACCCCACTGGGGGGGCCGTGAACCGGCACGTGGGGGCAAGTATAGCCGGGGAAAGTAAGGCCCGACGATGGCCGAGAAAGTACATCGTTGACCACATCGAATGCCGCCTGATGCTCGGGCTGAACTGTCTCGGTTTTCGTTGCCCGCCGTTCATCGTCTCGTTAC
>CADCUO010000217.1 GCA_902805915.1 uncultured Propionibacteriaceae bacterium
ATCGATCACGTCCACGTCAAGCGCACGCAGGGACGCCTCCACCGCACCGCGAAGGTATTCCAGCGATCCGTTGCGACTTCGCTTGTCTCCCTCGCTTCGAACGATCCCGCCCTTGGTGCCGACCACCACGTTGTCGACGTTGCCAGAGTAGGTCTTGAGGGCCTTGCCGACAATCCGCTCGTTGTGGCCCATCGTGTCCCAGGAGGGTGCGTACACGTCAGCGGTGTCGATGAAGGTGATGCCGGCATCCAGCGCGGCGTGGACCGTCTTGATGCTTTCGGACTCCTCCGGGTACTGGTTGTCGTTGTTCATGGACATCGGCATGGCGCCCAGCCCGATCGCGGAGACGGTGAACGGCCCGAGAGTACGTGTCTGCATGAAGGTGAGGTTATCGTCGCGCGCGTCAAGCATTCCCGGAGGTGCGGTCTCAGGATGTCAACCTCAGCGCGCGAGCTTGCGTACCGCCGACAACCGTTCCCGGCGTAGCTCGTTCACCTCCGGCCGGACCAACGGAGGTAGTGTCCGCCCAATCGCCACCGACAGCACATGGTCGGCGAGGGCCGGGTTGCGTGCTAGCACCGGGCCATGTGGGTAGGTGCCGATCACGGTGCCGGCGACTGCGCCCTCCGTGCCGTCGTTACAGTTGCCGACGCCGATCTGGACCTGAGCGAGCGGTACGGCGCCCGGACCCAGCTGGGTATAGCCGCCGTGGTTCTCGAAGCCAGTGATCCATTGCTCCTCGCCGTCCGCATCCTCCCATCGACTGAGCATCTCCCCGACTGCCCTGACGGGCCCGCGGGTGGTGGTGACGTCCAGCAGGCCCAACCCTTCGATGACCTCGTCCTGGTCGCCGACTGTGAAGGTCTTGCCGACGATCTGGTAGCCGGCGCAGACTGCCAGCACCGCGGCGCCCCGGTCCGCCGCTCGGTGCAGTCCGCCGTCGGCAGCCAAGGCACGGACGGCCGAGATCTGGGCGGCGTCCTCGCCCCCGCCGAGCAGATAGACGTGTCCGGTGTCGGGCAGTGGATCTCCGGGCTCCACCACAGTGAGGAGTGGGTCATAACCCCGCCAGGCAAGCCGCTTCATCAGCACCGTGGCGTTGCCCCGGTCGCCGTAGATACCGAGCAGGGACTGGTAAACCAGAACGACCTCGACTTGTGAGCCTGGTCCGCGGCTGCTCAGCATGGGTTACACCCCTCCCATCTTGCGGAGTCGTTGGAAGGGCGTGTACGTGGCCACGACATCCACTGGGTCGCGATGGCTGGCGAGGGCGTCCGCCAGATCGGGGATGCAGCGGTATTCCACGTCGGCGTGGGACAACCGTACGGCGAGGTCTTGCGCCCGCGGGCCGGTGGCGATGACCGTACGACCGGCGAGCTGCTCGTACTCGACGTCCCACAGCCAGGACACGTCCCGGCCGTCTGCGGCAGCGGAGTCGATCGCCAGCACGACGGTCGAGGTCTGCACGAGGGGTAGCGCCTCCGCCCATCCGGCCGGGTTCTTAGCCAGCAGCAGCCGGGCTGTGGTGTCTTTGATCTGAACCGTGGCGAACCGGCCGGCCGGCGCACTCACCGTCCTCATGCCCATCAGAGCTGTCTGTGGTGTCACCCCCATCAGTACGGCGGCTGCCAAAGCGCAGGCAGCGTTGCTTACGTTGAAGCCTCCAGGCACGTTGAGCTGTGGGTCCCACACCCGGTGCTCCGTGTCGATGATGGTGCCGTCGCGGACCTCGTAGTCGCCGGCAGGCTGGGTCAGCGGGCAGCCGGTGCAGTGCCAGTGGCCACCGTGACCACCAGTCTCGCTGGGCTGCTCATGAACCAAGCTCGACCCGCAGTTGGGACACAGGGACGCATCCTGGGTCCAGGTCGTCGCGGTATTCACCCAGGTGACCTGCTTGGCGGTCTGCGCAGCCCAGACGATCAGCGGCTCATCCGCGTTCGCCACCACCATGGGTCCGTTCTGGCCGGCGGCGGCAAGGGCGTTGCGCCAACTGCGACCCAGTGCTTTGATCTCATGGTGCCGATCCAGCTGGTCGCGGCTGAAGTTGAGCAGTACGAGCACCTTCGGCCGCCCCAGCCTGATGGCATCAGCGACCACCCGCTCATCGGTCTCCAACAAAGCGATGTCGGCCGTTGGATTCTCCGACAGCGCGGAGGCGATGCCGTGATGGAGGTTGGCGCCATCGGCATTGTGCACGACCCGATGGGCATCGGAACCGAGCCAGGCGCGCACCGCCGCAGCCAGGAAATGGGTGGTCGTGGTCTTGCCATTCGTGCCCGAGACCAACGCAATCTGCTTGCCGGCCAGCAGCTTGCCCAGGGCGCCGGGATCCAGCCGCATCATCACCTTGCCCTTGATCGACGCCCCGCTGCCACGCCCAGCGGCCCGGGATGCGGTGGCCGCCAACCGCCCAGCGATGGTCGCGGCAGCCAGCCGAGCCCGAGCTCGCGGTCGCAGCGGCAGGGCAGTGGAGCCGACCGACAGACGATCATGCGGAGACTGCTGAAGTGACGGCATAGCCGGTATTCTCGCCCATCTCCGCGCTGCCCGGCGACACAGCACGGGAAGCACCCCAGCACTACGCTGAGTTAGTGGAGGCACCTCAAGACACTGCAAGCGGACCGCTGGTGGCGATCACCGGAGCCGGCGGCCGGGTAGGCGAGCTCACCGTCGGGGCCCTGACCGGCCGATACCGGTTAAGGCTGATCGACCTCGACTGGCCAGCCAATGGCGACGACGACGCGGCGGATGGCGGCGCCGAAAAGCTCTCCTGTGACCTCCGAGACCCCGACGCTTGCGCAGCGGCCGTCGAGTCCGTCGACATTCTGATCCACCTGGCCGCACAGCCCAGCCCCGAGATCGGGGTCCGTGAGGCAGTTGAGGATGTTGCCATGCCCACGGCGAACCTGGTCGCCGCGGCCACCACGTCCACCGTGAAGCGGGTTGTATTCGCCAGCTCGATCCACACCATGGGTCTGTACGATCGGCGGCGCCAGTTCCCCATCGACCCAGCCTGGCCGGCCCGACCCTGCTGCGAGTACGGGTCTGCCAAAGTGCTGAGCGAGAATCTGCTCGGGCTACTCGCTGAGCGGTCAGGCATCTCGATCGTGTGCCTCAGGCTCGGCCTCACCGGTGCCCTGCCCACCACCCCGCACGCAGCCTCGCAGTGGCTTGGATCGAACGACTATGCCCGCCTGCTGCACGCGACTCTGGTGGCCCCCGTGAGCTATGGCGCCTACTTCGGGGTCTCGGTAGCAGCCGCCAACCGGTGGGATCTGTCGAACGGCCGGACGGACCTGGGTTATGTGGCCGAGGAGCTGCCACCCGTTCCGACGCAGCCTGACGCCGAGTCGCCGTCGGGCCACTGCCTGATGGTGTGAGCCACCAGCAAGCCTGTGGCTTAGGTGGTCGGCACCGCAAACTCACCGCGCGGCGGTCAAGCTACAGCTTGCCCGCCTCGACGAGTGCATCCAGCTCGGCATCGGTGGGAGCGTCGCTAGTGGAGTCGCTTGTGGCGTTGCGGGTGGCGTCGCTCATGGCATTGCTGGAGGCAATGGTGGCCGAAGGCGCCCGCCACACCCTCCTGGTGTGCCGGTCCCGGATGTAGTTCAGGTTCTTCATGTACGCGTCGTGAGTGGCGTTGTCGATGATTCGGAACAGTATGTCGTTGTTAGCGGTGGTTCCTGGACCGGTGAAGTTCTGTGAACCGGTGTAGACCACTTTGGCGTTCTTGGCGAACCAGATCCCATTGATCGTCAACAGTTTGTGATGCATGTACAGCTCGCCGAGACCATTGTTGTTCCGGTCGACCCAGCAATTGTAAAGAGGAATGACGCCGTACCGGGGGCTTCTCTTCAGCAGGGCCCTTACCACACTGCCGCCGCTCCGCCCGCTGTTGTAGAGGACCTCGACCCGACAGCCTCTGTTGTGCAGTTCCCACAGCTTCCTTGCTATGTCGAGCCGAGCCCCGCTCCACCCCCACATGGCGACCCTGATGACGGTGCGGCCATTTCGACCATAGCCACGAGCGACGCCGTTGCAGCGAACGTGGTTCAAGACGTCGAGAATGGCAATGGTGTTCACGCCAGGTTTCGGTGCCCGCGGAAACAGGTACAGCTTGTACTTACCGCTGATGGTGGTCCGGTAGTAGTTGTAGTTGTCCTTGTCCTTGATCATGTCGAAGAAGTACTGGGTGAGCGAGTTATAGAGCCTCGCGTCACCGACGATCGTGTGGTTGTTGTTCCAACTCGAGAACGTGTTCCCCGTGTACAGGTTCGCCTAGCTGACCATGGTCACCAGGCGTGCCGACCCTACCGCCGAGAACAGATAGAACTTCGCATGCATGACTGAAGTCGTGCTCGCCATGCAGCTGCGGCGGCAGGTGGCGACGAAGCTGCTCTTCGCCTTGTTGGTACCCAAAGCCCTGATCACCCGCCGGGTCTCCGTGGTTGACTCTGCGTCATCGATGAGCAACTGCACGTTGACGCCGCGCTTGTACGCTGCGATCAGCTTGTCGGTCGAGCTGTCGATGTTGAAAAGGTACTGCGCCATGCGAATGGTGGAGCCTCTGGGCGAGGCGTCAATAGACCGGTTTATCTGGGTGACGATGGCCAGCTCAGCCGCGCGCGAGCCTTTTGGATTGTTGAACGTCGTGCTGTTTCTCGGCGTGTATCCCGGTGCCGTTACAGCGTTGGCCGGCAAACTGATGCCAAAAGTCGTAATGGCACAGATCAGGGTCAGGATAATCCGCTTCATGGATGCGCTCTCGCTTCGGTCAGTATGACGTGATTGTTTAGATGGCCGAGCACGCGTTGAACTCATTCCACTTGTTGTCGGCAATGTATTGTCTCAGCATAGTGTCGCCCTGCGTGCGTATCTTAAGGCGTAGTCGCAATCCAACCAAATAATTCACCTGGAGAACTGCACCCATTCGCTCAGACTTAGCACCTGTGTTGGCCGGCGACTGCCACGGCGGCAGGCAAGGAGCGCTGCTGTCATCGTGCGCGTTCATCATGCCCCCGTGGGAGCGGGCCACAGTTGCCGGACGGCTACCCAGCCCGCTCACCGCTAACAATGCCACTGACTCGCGAGAAAAAGCAACCATTCGTAGGAGATTGAGGCGCCTGCTCCCGAGCTCTTCCGACGTCGTTAGACCGCGGACGCGCTCTGGACAGCACCGACGGCATGGGGCAGGTAAGAAACAGCGGAGCCGTGTCCCTCTTCTCGAGGGACACGGCCCATGTTAAGGCGGGTGAGTGACGGGACTCGAACCCGCGGCCACCTGGACCACAACCAGGAGCTCTACCAGCTGAGCTACACCCACCATGTGCGCATGAAGCGGGTTTCACCCGTTCTCCGCAGCAGCGGAAAGTGTAGCGGGCACAGCGGGGAGATCTGAAATCAATCTGTCCCCGGCTTCGCCGCGGTCGTCGCAGTCTCGGCCACCATGACATCAGGGTCGATAGGGTCAGCCGGCCGAGCACCGGTGAGTGCGCCCTGATGGCGCGCCGCGATCTCCCTAACCGCCGTCGTGTCCGGACCCGGCGGCGATACGAACAGCGCCTCACGGTAGTAGCGGAGCTCTTCGATGGACTCCTGGATGTCGGCCAAGGCGCGGTGGTTCCCGGACTTCGCCGGCGACTGGTAGTAGATCCGCGGAAACCAGCGACGTGCCAGCTCCTTGATGCTGGAGACGTCGACGTTGCGGTAGTGCACGTGACTCTCGAGGGCGGGCATGTCCCGTACCAGGAACGACCTGTCGGTGCCGATGGTGTTCCCCGCCAGTGGTGCCTTTCGAGCATCCGGTACGTACTCCTTGATGTAGCCCAGCACCAGTTGTTCGGCCTCTGCCATGTCCAGACCGGAGTCCAGCTGACTCAGCAGGCCAGAGCTGTGGTGCATGGCCCGGACGAAGTCCCCCATGTGTTCGAGCGCGGCGGTAGGCGGCTTGATGACCACATCGACTCCGCTGCCGAGGACATTCAGGTCAGCATCGGTGACCAAGGCCGCCACCTCGATCAGTGCATCATTGATGAGATCCAGCCCGGTCATCTCACAGTCCACCCACACCAACAGCTCGGTCACGCCTCTCACTCTACTTTTCTCGTTCCGGTCGGGGCTCGTCTGGGGACGTGCCCCTAGTCGGGACTGGATCCGGTCCGAAGGATGGATCGTGAGCCGCAACCACTGCTGCTGGTCGAGGGGAGTAGCGCGGCACCCACCTCCCGACCCAGGCGGCACCCAACCACGTGATCCCCGCCATGAACAGCGCAGCCACCGACAACGGGGCGACCAGGGTGACGGCGCTGATGACCAGTGGGCCTAGGGCGCTGCCGGAGTCGCTGCACAGCCGCCAGCCGCCGAGGAATTGGGACTTGGCATCGCGGGGTGATGCGTCAGCCCCCAACGTCATAACGATCCCGGCGGAGATGCCGTTGCCGAGCCCCATCAGGGCTGCTACCAGTCCCACCGTGCCGGCTCCCCAGGTGAGCGGCAACAGCGCGAACCCGAGCCCGAGAACGATCATGGAGGGTACGGCGACGAAGACCCGCCCGAATCGGTCCATGATCGCTCCGCCTGGATAGAACAACAGCATGTCGACCCCGGCAGAGATCCCGAAGATCAGGCTCGTGGTTGCGGCATCAATGCCCTGCGCCTCTGCCCACAGCGGAACGATCGAGGTACGGGTCGCGCGAGCGGCCGCGATGAGCAGCACCCCGGTACCTAGCGTGAGAAGGACCCGTCGGTGTTCGGACAGCACCGACCAGACTGACCGATGCTTGCGGTCGGCTCCAGCGTCCGCGTGGCGACGCCCGCCGGTGATGTCGGGGAGCAGCATGGTGAGCGCAGCTGCAGCCAGGCTCATCGCGGCTGCGAACCCGTACGCCGCGCCGAGGTCGAAACGCGACACGATCAGGGCACCGATCAGCGGACCAATGAAGCTGCCGATCCGGAATGTCCCTCCCAAAGTGGACAGGGCGCGGGCCCGCATCCGGATAGGGATGGCCTCGGTGAGGTACGCCTGCCGTGCCAGGCTGAAAACTGCTCCGGCCAGTCCGGTGATGAACACCGCGATCGCCAGGATCAGCAGCGACCGTGCCAGGAAAGCCCCGAACAGGGCGGCGGCGTCCACCAGGCAAGCGGCGACCAACGCACGTTTCTCACCGATCCGCGCGGCCAGCGCACCCGCGGGCAGATCGCCGACAAGGTGGCCGATGCCGGTCAGCGCAACGACAAATGCCGCCATCCCAACGCTGGCGCCCAGGGCTCGCGCAGACAGTGCGACGAGTGGCACGATCGCTCCGTAGCCGATGGCCACCAGCAGAGTGGGGCCGTACGCAGGGAGCGCGAGCCTCCGCCAGCTCACCGTTTCAGGGAGTGGGGGAGTCACGTCCCCGAACCTATGCCCTAGGCGGGTGGTTCAGGCGCGACAGGTGCTCGGTGGCCCCTTTCGGGTCGGCCGCTCCACGCTCAGCGGTAGCCGTACATGATCTTCAGGTTCTTAATGTCCGTCGCGTCCGGGTGACGCTGAGTAGTCACCGAGGAGGTAAGGCAGGAGCTTGATGAGCTGCGATGCCTCAGCCCGAGCGCATGGCCGAGATCATGACAGACGACATTCCGACGCCGCGAATAGGTGCTGGTGCGGCCAAAGGTGGTGTCGAGAACGACCTTCGACGACCTGATGTCATCGCCGACGGTGACCGTGGTGGTCGTGCCGGCAGCAGGAGCGAGCAGCTCGGACCGTACGGTGACGCACTGGGAGCCCCGCGGGCAACCCTTGGTGGTGTATCGGAAGTTGACCGGGTTGTCGTTGTCCCAAGAAGGCTGTCCCCTGATCTCTGGCTTTCCTCGGTGTAGGCGCAGCGACCGCTCAGGTTCTGGCTATGCCTCTCCAGGCCTTGAGTCGCTGAATGGCCCGGCCCGCCGTGGTAGCCCTGATGCGACCGAAGCATCGAGCCACTCCTGACAGGGCTGCCGAATGCGGCTACGGCCCGGCATGTCGGGTCAGCCGGGAGCGAGCGGTAAAATCCCGTTGGACTTTGCCGCCACTCCTGGTGTCACGGTCGTGGCCCCCGTAGCTCAGAGGATAGAGCAGCAGCCTTCTAATCTGTCGGTCGTAGGTTCGATTCCTACCGTGGGCGCACACAAAATGGCCTTGACTAGGTGTTATAGATCGTACTGTCTGTCGTCTTCAGCCGCGCTCCCCACATGACTCCCTACATGTGAGGAGGCGAACACGGGTGCCGCCGCGTGACTGGCGCACGGTCCGGTGAGCTGCTGGCTGGGAGCGATGCTCTAGCCCGGAGAGCTTTGCTCGATGTGTCACCGAACACGCGGAAGAGTTTGGGATTTTGCTGGCCAGGAGGCCTTGAATGTTCTGCTGACCGACCGGCGTGCGGGACGCAGCAGTAGCCCGACTTCCAGCGGGCGGCCGCTAGGGGTGCGGTGCGGGGTCGCGTGAGAGTTGCGAGCACGGCGAGAGCCCGAGGACCGTCGTGCGGGACGCACGCAAGCCGTCGTCCGGGACGCACGCAAGCCGACGGTCTGCCGGGAAGACGAATGTGGCGCCGGGTGCGGGGCGAGCGACACCGCGCCTAGCGTTACCGGGCGCGGTTCCACAGGTCGGCGTTGACGAGAGCATCGAGTACGGCACGCTCAAGATGACTTTCAGTTCGATTTTCCTGGTGACTACAGTTCGGCGTCGGTTGAAGCCGTAGCCAAGTTCCGTTGCTACATCCGATCCTGATTGACGGACCGATGCTGGCCAATCTGCTGGTCGAGCACAATGCTGGGGCACAAGACTGTGGGCCCGAGTTGGTCGGGACAGCGGGACCACGGTCCATTGAACTGGTCCACCGGCACCAGCTGCGGCCGGTGATTCAGACCGGCGCGACGGTCATGATCAGCTGTTCAGTGCGAACCGTAGGCAGCCGGGTTGACAAGCAGGTCCCGCCGTCCTCAGAAGCACAGCCACCGATACCGCGTGGCTAGGGCGCTCTAGGGTGCGCCTAGGTCGACTTGAACCTATGACCTCTGCCTTATCAGGTGGGCTCGGTCCGCGCGATGTGTGGGACGGTCGCCGTGGGCCTGTGCTCGGGAGTCCAGCACTGTCCGGGGAGCAGTGTGGCGGAAGGCTCCCAGATTGGCTCTCAGCACACGACGGTTGCTCGGTTGGCTGGTCAAATCTTCAGACTGTAGAATTAGCCGCTGTGTTTCCGCCGCGGACTGGGGCGATGGATCCGGTCGCTCCATAGCAGCGTGCACAATCAAAGCCGGAGTCGATGTCGACGGCCAACCCACCGGCATTACACGACGTCCGGACAGGTTTCGCAGCTCCACCGACGACCACAGGAGTGGGGAAATGGAGTCCCCGATGCAAGAACGCACATTCGACGAGCTGGTGCGCTACCTGCGAGATCAACGAGAGCTGGGGGAGCCCGCGCCGGTCGTAATGCTCGGAGCGGGGGCATCCAAAAATGCCGGCATCGAAGACATGAAAGGCCTGTACCGACTGATCGGGGTCGAGGACTTCGATCAATTCGACGCCTATATAAGCGGCCGGAACGTCGCCGAACGCTACGCGCTGCTGGGACGCTATCTCGCGTCCAGGCAGCCGGAACAGATCACCGCCGGCTACCGTGCCCTTGCTGCACTTTGCGCCCACGCATTCTTCGACATTTTGCTGTCCACCAACCTCGACCCATTGATGGACGACGCCCTCGCCGGTGCCGCCCTGTGGCGCCGCGACTACATCGTTCTCGTCAACGGGGTGGTTCAGCCTCAGCGGATCAGACCGGTGCTCACATCCCGGCAGCCACGAGTGAAGTTCGTCAAACTGCACGGGGACCTGTACCTCAGGTACATGGCCTGGACCCGGGACGAGATGGATCAGTATGTGGCCGAGATAGAAGGTGTGCTGGCCCCCGCGATCAGTAATCGCGACGTGCTCGTCGTCGGGCAGAGCCTGCGCGACGAAGGAGTCCGCCGACTGGTTCTTGGCACCGGCGGCCTTGTCTGGTACGCAACGCGGCAAGCTGCGCCGCCGAACCTGGACTATGACCAGGTCCGGATAATCTCCGACGAGCGCTGCAGCTTTGAAGAGCTGTTCCCCGCGCTCGCGGCGTCACTGGGCATCGTGTATGAGCGGCCGGCCGCCGAGGAGGCACCCGAGCCCAGATCCGAGCCGCCGACCACGATGGACGATCTGATGGCGTCGGTGGTGTCGGTGGGTCCATCCGCCGACACCAGGTCAGGGACCGGGTTCGTGCTCACCAGTCCCCGTGTAATCGTGACGGACCGGTTTGCGTTACAGGCAGCCGCGACCCTCGGCAGCACGGTGTGGGTGACCACATCCGACGGCCGCAACCTTCAGACCACGGTCGTGGCAGTCGATGACCAGCCCCTCGGCGTCACGCTGCTGGCCGTTCCGGACGAGGTCACCCAGACAGGCCTTCGGGTCGGAGCGGATGCCGTGCCATCAGCAGGAAAGTCGGTCACGCTCGCCGTCGCCGTCGGCGCCTCCACGGGGCTTTCCAGCGGAGAGATTGTCAGCGGGATCGAGGAATCACTCGAAGTAGTGCCGGTGGGCGAGGTGACCGGCTTAGTCCAGATTCGTGCGAGGACGGCACCCGGATCCAGCGGCGCTCCGGTCGTCAACGACGCGATGAAGCTGGTCGGGGTCGTTGTCGCCGGCGCCACCGACCCGGACAATCCACAGACATTCATGGTGCCGATCGGGAACTGGCGGCATCAGCTGCCGCCGTCACCCTGACTGAAGCACACAATGACACTTGTCGCAGTGCCGGCGCGCTCCGGCTAAGCGCAGGCACTACGCCGACACCACCAACCAACCATCAGCCTGAGCTCGCCCTCGTCGAGCGCCCGCTAGCAGGTCGCGTCCACGTCCGCACGGCGGACCGTCTGCACCACCGCTTCCGGACCTCCCCCGACCTGGCCGATGTGTGAGCCCATCGGCTGGCGGTGTTCCTCGAGGTTCAGGGCTGCGGACTGCCAGTGAGCAGCTGCAGGCAGCCCGTCCAGCACACCAGTGCATTCTTAACGACGCCCGGTCGCCGTTCCCCTTTGTGGTCCCTTGAAGCTGGCAGCGGCGACATCTCGTCCCGTGATTACGGAGGGAGCAGTGCTCCAGATTCTTGACTTGACCGCGCGCATGTTCGTGCGTTGGTCGACGGGGGTAGGGCGTCGACGCCCTTCTCAGCCGCCAGACCCGACTTCATAGAGACCCTTGATCTCGTCGTTGCCGGGGGTGTGGTAGCGGCAGGGCAGGCAGTGCTGACCGGGGCCGGCGTCGTCCTCGTTGG
>CADCUO010000218.1 GCA_902805915.1 uncultured Propionibacteriaceae bacterium
AGAAGCGGCGAGCCGCCGCGCGGGTGTCGGCGAAGCCGAAGCCATCGGTACCAAGAGAGCACCAGGTGTTCGGGACCCATTGGGCGATCTGGTCCTGAACTGCCCGCATGTAGTCGCTGACCGCGATCACCGGTCCGTGGGTGTCCTGCAGCGCCTCGGTGATGAAAGGCACGCGCTGGTCCTCACCAGCGGAGGTGAAGTTCTGGTGCTCGGCTTCCAGAGCCTCCCGGCGCAGCTCGTTCCACGAGGTGACTGACCAGACGTCGGCGGCAACGTGCCAATCCTCAGCCAGGATCTGCTGCGCCCGCAGTGCAGCCGGAACGGTCACCCCGGAGGCGAGCAGCTGAGCCCGGGCATAGTCCCCGTCGACCGGGGCGCTGGCGAAGTGGTGGATGCCCTTCAACAGCGACTCGACGTCGAGGTCCTTCGGCGCACCTGGCTGATGCACCGGCTCGTTGTAGATGGTGACGTAGTAAATGAGGTTCTCCCCGCCAGGATGCTGGGGATCGCCGTGGCCGTACATCCTGCGGAGCCCGTCCTTGACGATGTGAGCGACCTCGAACCCGAACGCCGGGTCGTAGTGCACCACAGCCGGGTTGGTGGATGCGAGCAGCGGGGAGTGGCCGTCGGCGTGCTGCAGACCCTCGCCGGTCAGCGTGGTACGGCCGGCGGTGGCACCCATCAGGAAGCCCCGCGACATCTGGTCGGCCATGGCCCAGATCGAGTCGCCGGTCCGCTGGAAACCGAACATCGAGTAGAAGATGTAGAAGGGGATCATCGGCTCGCCATGCGTGGCGTACGCCGATCCGGCGGCGATGACCGAGCCCATCGCCCCGGCCTCGGAGATGCCCTCGTGCAGCAGCTGCCCCTTCTCAGATTCCTTGTAGGAAAGGAGAAGCTTGCGGTCCACCGAGTCGTAGAGCTGGCCGTGTGGGTTGTAGATCTTCGCAGTCGGGAACATCGAGTCCATACCGAAGGTACGGAACTCATCCGGCGCTATCGGCACGATCCGCGGGCCGAACTCCTTGTCCCGCATCAGATCGCGGAGCAGCCGGACGAACGCCTGGGTGGTGGCGACCTTGGTCTTCTCACCGGCTGACTCCATCAAAGGTGCGTAGACCTCGTCCCCCGGGAGCTTCAGCACTGTCGGCTTAGCCCGACGCTCGGGCAGGAAGCCACCGAGTGCCCGGCGGCGCTCCCGCAGGTACTCGATCTCGTCGGAGCCCTCACCGGGATGGAAGTACGGCGGGTTGTACGGGTCCTCCAGCTGGTCGTCGTCGATCGGCAGGTACAGCCGGTCGCGGAACGCCTTCAGGTCAGCGGTGGTGAGCTTCTTCATCTGGTGGGTGGCGTTCTTGCCCTCCAGCGCGTCGATGGTCCAGCCCTTGACGGTCTGGGCCAAGATCACCGTCGGCTGGCCGACATGCTCGGTCGCGGCCTTGAACGCGGCGTAGACCTTGCGGTAGTCGTGGCCACCGCGGGAGAGGTTCTCGATGTCGGCGTCGCTCATCCCCGCCACCATCTTCTTCAACCGTGGGTCGGAGAAGAAGTCATTGCGGATGTAGCCGCCGTCCTCGACCAGGTAGCTCTGGAACTGACCGTCTGGGGTGGTGTTCATCTTGTTCACCAGCGCGCCGTCGGCGTCGGCCGCCAGCAGCGGGTCCCAGTCGCGACCCCACAGCACCTTGATGACGTGCCAGCCGGCACCGAGGAAGTACGACTCCAGCTCCTGGACGATCTTGCCATTGCCGCGGACCGGTCCGTCGAGCTGCTGCAGGTTGCAGTTGATCACCCAGGTCAGGTTGTCCAGCATCTCCCGAGACGCAACACCGATGGCGCCCAGCGACTCGGGCTCGCCCATCTCCCCGTCACCAAGGAAGGCCCAGACGCGCTGGTTGGAAGTGTCCTTGATGCCCCGGTTCTGCATGTAGCGGTTGAACCTGGCTTGATAGACGGAGTTGATACCGGTCAGACCCATCGAAACGGTGGGAAACTCCCAGAAGCTCGGCATCAGCCGTGGGTGCGGGTACGACGACAACCCGTTTCCAGCGCCGCGAGACACCTCCTGGCGGAACCCGTCCATCTGGTCGGTGGTGAGCCTGCCTTCGAGATAGGAGCGGGCGTAGACCCCGGGGGAGGCGTGGCCCTGGATGAACACCTGGTCGCCGCCGCCGGGATGGTCCTTGCCGCGGAAGAAGTGGTTGAAGCCAACCTCGTACAGACTGGCGGCGCTCTGGTAGGTCGCGATGTGACCGCCGACCTCGAGGCCCTTGCGATTTGCCTTGGACACCATGATCGCGGCGTTCCAGCGAATGAAGGCTCGGATGCGTCGCTCGACATGCTCATCGCCAGGGAACCAGGGCTCGGCCTCGGGTGGGATGGTGTTGATGTAGTCGCTGCTGCGCAGGGCAGGTAGTCCGACCTGGCGCTCCCGGGCACGCTCCAGCAGCTTCAACATGAGGAAACGAGCGCGGTGCTTACCCCTCTCGTCCAGGAGGCCATCCAGCGACTCCAACCACTCAGCGGTTTCCTCCGGGTCGATGTCGGGGAGCTGGGACGGCAAACCCTCGGCGGTGATGCCCGGTCGGGGTCCTGACTTGGCCATGGTGAGGCTCCTATCGTTTGTCGCAGCAGGGTGTCGCTGGCCTTACAGATACGGGTACGCCCCAGTCTGTCACTTCGCAGCAATCGCGTGCAGCCGGTCGCCAGGTGCACATTGTGCGCACGTCGGTGGGTCCGGGGTTCCCCATCCCGAGTCACTCTGGCAGGCTAAGCCCCGAGGGAAGGTTTCCCTCCAGCGATTAGGCGGTGCAGATGCGCTGAGTGGAGGCACGGGCGTGAGTTCGCAGGTGGGACCGGGGGAGCAGCTGAAGTCTCCGGGGGTGAGCAAGCTAGGTCTGAGCGCCGGCCTGGTGGTCCAGGAAATCGGCTGGGACGAGGACGTCGACGACGAGGTACGGGTGGCAGTCGAGGACGCCATCGACGGTGAGCTGATCGAAGAGGCGCTGGAAGCGGTCGATGTCGTCCTGCTCTGGTGGCGCGACAGCGACGGGGACCTGGTCGACGGTCTGGTGGACGCCCTTACCGACCTTACCGACAGTGGATACATCTGGCTGATGACCCCCAAGGTCGGCCGGGAAGGCTACGTCGACGCCTCCGAGCTGGCCGAAGGCGCCGTCACCGCCGGACTGTCCCTCACCAACAGCGCATCCGTCTCATCCGACTGGGCAGCCACGAAGCTGGTGCGGCCCAAAGCCGGCCGCCGGTGACAGTGCCGGGACTCGGCACCCCGGCTCCAGACTTCACCACCAAGAACCAGCACGGCGAAAACATCACCTTGTCCAGGCTGCGAGGTGCACCCGTGGTGCTGGTGTTCTACCCATTTGCCTTCACCCGGATCTGTACCGCAGAGCTGGGCGAGATCCGCGACCACCACGATGAGTTCCTCCAGGCCCGAGCCCGGGTGCTGGCGGTGTCCACCGACACGATGTTCACCCTGCGGGCCTTCGCTGAGGAGCAGAAGCTGGGCTTCACCCTGCTGAGTGACCACTGGCCCCACGGTGCCATCGCCGCCGGATACGGGGTGTTTGACGCTCAGCTGGGCTGCGCGATGCGAGGCACCTTCGTGCTTGACGCGGACGGCAGGGTGGTTTGGAGCGTGGTCAACCGTATCGGTGAAGCACGCCAGCTCTCATCTGTCATGGCTAGCCTGCCCACGGTCTGACCAACCCCGCGAACTCGGTCCCGGTTGGTGGCCGACTGCCAAGGGTCGCAGTCCTGATGACTCATGTCAAGATGCCCGCGTCGTGGTGGTCGTTGACTCATCGGGTTTTGCCCGTTTGGTGGGGTTGAGTTTGCGCCGGCTGAGGTAGGTGGCGTTGGTTTTGGCTCGGTGCTGGATGAGGCCGCGGC
>CADCUO010000219.1 GCA_902805915.1 uncultured Propionibacteriaceae bacterium
ATCCTCGGCTACTCCCTGTACGACACCGTGGTGGTGTTCGACAAGGTCCGGGAGAACGTCCGCGACATCAAGTCCAGCACCACCAAGACCTACACCGATGCCGCGAACCTGGCGGTCAACCAGGTGCTGGTGCGCTCCATCAACACCACCATCATCGGGGTGCTGCCGGTGGCGGCGCTGCTCTTCGCCGGCGCGGTGATCCTGGGTGAAGGGCCGCTGAAGGACCTTTCCCTTGCCTTGTTCGTCGGCATGGTGTCGGGCGCGTACTCCTCGATCTTCATCGCCACGCCCCTGCTGGCCCAGCTGAAGGAGCGCGACCCGGAGATGCGCAGGCTGGCCTCCAGGGTGGCAAGTCGAAAGGCGAAGGAGGCTGCCCGGACCAGGTCAGGCGCGACTCCCTCCACCACAGGCGCGGGCACGTCCGCTGCGCCGGGCACCGACGCGGACCTGGCCCAAGCCGGTGTCTCGTCGGTCAGCCCGCGGGTTACGGTGTCCTCCGCGCCCGGACCGGCAGCACTGAAGCCCGTCACCGGCAGCAGAGCCATCCGCCCCCAGCCGCGCCGCCAGCCACGTAGTCAACGCAAGAAGTAGAGGCCGGGCAACGACTGTGACCGTCCAGCCGTGGGCTGAGCTCATCCGCGATGTGGCAGATTTCCCCAAGCCGGGCGTGGTGTTCAAGGACATCACCCCGTTGCTGGCCTCTCCTGGCGGGTTCGCCGGCGCCGTTGAGGCGATGTGTCTGCTGTCACCCGAGGAGGTGGACATCGTCGTGGGGCTCGAGGCGCGGGGCTTCATCTTCGCGGCTCCGGTGGCGCTCGCGCTCGGGGCCGGGTTCGTCCCGATCCGTAAGCCGGGGAAGCTGCCGGGTCCCACAGTCGACCAGTCCTACGCCTTGGAGTACGGCACCGAGACCCTGATGGCCCACGCCGATGCGTTCACCGCCGGCGCCAGGGTGCTGGTGGTCGACGACGTGCTGGCGACCGGCGGCACGGTGGCGGCAGCCGCGAGTCTGGTATCGCAGCTCGGCGGAACGCTGGTCGGTGTCACCGTACTGATGGAGCTCGCGTTTCTGCACGGTCGGCAGTACCTGGCCGACCAGGGTGTCTCGACGGTCAGCAGCGTCTTGATGATCGGTGACCAGTGACCGCGCCCCATCGACTCCGCGTAGTGCCAAAGCGACGGCAGCCGTGAGCCACACCGAGTCCGGAGGCGACCGACCAAGAGTGAGCCGGCGGCGCAGCCAACCGCTGTCGACCAGCCAGGCACTGGTCTCCCTGCCGGTCAGAACGTCCTCACCGGGGGTGGAGCTTGGGCGGCGTGCCCTGTTCGCGCTGGGTCTGCTCACCGTCATTGTCTTGTTGGTCTATGTGGACCGGGACGCCTACACCGACAACTACGACAAGTCGGTCACCCTGATCGACGCCATCTACTACGCCACCGTCACCATCACCACCACCGGCTACGGAGACATCACCCCGATAGCGCCGCACTCACGCGTGCTCAACGCCGTCGTCGTCACCCCGCTGCGTATCTTGTTCCTGGTGCTGCTGGTCGGCACCACCCTCGAAGTGCTGGCCAACCAGGGTCGACGGATGCTTCGAGACCAACGCTGGAGGAAACACATGCGCAACCACGTCGTCGTCATCGGCTATGGCACCAAGGGCAAGAGCGCGGTGGAGACCCTCCGGAACAACGGCTGCAACCCGGCTCAGGTCGTGATCATCGACTCCCGACCCAGCGGAGTCGCCGACGCCAACCTGCGTGGCTATGCGGCCATCGAGGGCGACGCCACCAACCGGGACATCCTGCGGCGGGCGGAGATCATCAAGGCCCGCGAGGTCATCATCACCCTGGACCGCGACGACTCCGCGATCTTGACCACGCTGACCGTACGGCAGCTCAACCCGAGCGCCCACGTGGTCGTTGCGGTCCGTGAGGAGGCCAACGCGTCGTTGATGCGACAGTCCGGCGCGAACGCCGTCGTCACGTCGTCTGAGGCCGTCGGCCGGCTGCTCGGGCTGTCGGCGGTCAGCCCGAACCTGGGAACTGTGATCGAAGATCTGCTCTCCTCGAAGGAGGGTTTGGAGATCATCGAGCGACAGGTGACCAAGGACGAGGTCGGCCTGGCCCCCGATGACGTCCTCGGCGAACGGGTGGTCGCCGTGGTCCGTAACAAGACGCTGCGCCGGTTCTATGACCCGACCGTGGCCTCACTGCAGACCGGTGACCAGGTCGTCGTGGTCCGACACGCCGACGAGGGCTGACTTGAGCCCGCTCCAGAGGGTGCCTGGAGCGCTCCCGCTGGTCCTACACTGGACGCCTGCGGACAAGTGAGGACCACATTTGAACGAGCAGGGGGCAGCACTCAGTCCCAAACCGTCCACCCCCGCCGAGGGTGAGCCGGCGATGCGTCCTGCCTCCAGCACCAGCTCGGCGGAGCCTTCCAGCCCGTCTGCGTCGTCGACCCTGGTGGGCGGTCGGTCGGCGCGGGTGGAGGAGAGCCAGCAGCCCACCAGCACGGCCCTGCCGGCTCGGCTGCCCGCAGGCGCAGACCAGCCGCGGGTGCGGATGCGGCAACGCCTGGCCCGGCTCGGCACCAGCAGGCCGCAGGCTCCGGTCCTCGACCCGCTGTTCAAGGTCGTCCGCGCCAACCATCCCAAGGCTGACCTTGCCCTGCTGGAGCGGGCGTACCGCATCGCTGAGAAGCACCACCAAGGTCAGCTACGCAAGAGCGGTGATCCCTACATCACCCACCCGCTGGCGGTCACCACGATCCTGGCCGAGCTCGGGATGACCGAGCCCACCCTGTGCGCCTCACTGCTGCACGACACGATCGAGGACACCTCGTATACGCTGGGCGAGCTGAGCCGTGACTTCGGCGAGGAGGTGGCGCTGCTCGTCGACGGCTGCACCAAGCTCGACAAGGTCAAGTACGGCGAGTCGGCCAAGTCCGAGACCATCCGCAAGATGGTCGTCGCGATGAGCCGCGACATCCGGGTCCTGGTGATCAAGCTCGCCGACCGCCTGCACAACATGCGGACGCTGCACTATCTGCGGCCGGACAAGCAGTCCCGGATCGCGTCGGAGACCCTGGAGATCTTCGCCCCGCTGGCGCACCGGCTCGGTATGAACGCCATCAAGTGGGAGCTGGAGGACCTGGCCTTCGCCACCTTGCACCCGAAGGTGTACGACGAGATCGTCCGGCTGGTCGCCGAGCGGGCGCCGTCGCGC
>CADCUO010000220.1 GCA_902805915.1 uncultured Propionibacteriaceae bacterium
GGGGCATTACGGTGGGACATGAAGACCTCCGGTTGGTGAAGACGTGAACATCTCCACCGCACCCGGAGGTCTTCCTCATGTCAACGACCCGAAGCCCTCGTGTCACCAACGTCCCCGCCGAGTACAGCTAGATCGCAAGCCCGTTCGGGACAGGGCGGCCTCACGGCGAAACGCACTCCAAGAGCTGGGTCCCGCTCGACCTGAAGCGGATCAGTCACCTACCGGCCCCGATCAGTACCGAACTGAGCCCTTCATTCCCCCTTTACGACCTCATTCAGTAGCCGCGGGCAAGGACGCGTCCAGGGGACGTTATCTAAAGCCCTGGTAGGTATACCGGCCCACAGCTGCGTCATGTGTGACGGCTGCCCAGCACTCGTAGGACAGGATGTCGGTACGCTGGCTGGTTCCTCTTGTTTCACAGAGTGGGGTCTTTCGCCATCAACTGCGGGACGGCCTGCTCAGTCCTCCGGTGGATCGGGCTTGAGCGCCGCGGTGTGGGCGATCGGCCCGGCGCCGGGGACGCCACCTGTGGGTAGCCGGTACACGGAAGAGTCGGCCGGGCGGAACGGACGGAGCAGGCGCAGCTACGGCTGAGGCCCCAACGGCTGGACGGTGGCTGGTGCTCCCGCCGGGTTCGGCTCTTTCAGCTCGACGAAGATGGCGTGAGAGTTCGTCTGCCCGGTGTTCTCACCATAATGTTCTTGGGCACCGACCCATCTGAGCGTGCCAGCGGGTAGTTCCACCTCCACCTGGTGGCCGCCGGCTGACACCGTCCTGCGGAACGAGCTCAGCGTGTACATGACACTGTCCGGGTGTCGATGCGGTGCGGTCTTGTACCCGGGTTCGTCGGAGTACTCCAACACCCGCACCCGGTCGTTCTCGAAGATGGTCCGGTACGCCTCGGGATCGGTCACGGTGGGATCGGAACTCACTTCATCCTCCTCGTTGAAGAGATAGACCCATCTTGCACGCCCTGCTGAGTGGTGGCGAACCAGCTCAAAGCGTTCCCGAAAGTTCGTGGTACCAATGTCCCATAAGGGTACCGCTGTACCATGTTGGTGTGTCAAGACCTGATCCGTACACCACGGGCGGACGCAGGGCCCAGAAGCTTCGCACGCGGAACGCACTTGTCGCCGCGGCCCGCGAACTGGTCGCGGCGGGTGTGACCCCCACCTTGGAGCAGGCCGCGACAAACGCCTCGATTTCGAGGACCACGGCGTACCGGTACTTCCCGAACCAACGGGCTTTGCTTGTAGCCGCCCACCCCGAAACCGCCACGCGATCGTTGCTGCCTCCCGACGCCGGCACGGATCCAGCGGGGCGACTTGACGCCGTGATCACTGCCTTCACCCAACTCGTCATAGACACCGAGGATCAGCAGCGGACCATGCTGCGACTGTCCCTGCAGGCCAACGCCACCGAGCGGGCCGCCCTCCCACTACGCCAAGGCCGCGGCATCCCATGGATCCTCGAAGCACTGCAGCCGCTGCATGGTCAGCTCTCAGAGCACCAGCTGCGCCAGCTGGCCCTCGCCATCCGAAGCGCCGCCGGCATCGAAGCCCTCGTCTGGCTCACTGACGTTGCAGCTTTGAGCCGCCCGGACGCAATCAACCTGATGCGATGGTCCGCTCAAGCGCTGCTCCACGCCGCCCTCCACTCGGCGCCGCCACCTGCTCAAGGAGGT
The DNA here is from genome assembly GCA_902805915.1 of uncultured Propionibacteriaceae bacterium. Lineage (GTDB taxonomy): Bacteria > Actinomycetota > Actinomycetes > Propionibacteriales > Propionibacteriaceae > Microlunatus. The sequence goes on from CADCUO010000220.1 coordinate 1,685, forward strand.
GACTCGGTGTGAGGGAGTAGCCAAGCCTCACCACCAGCGGTTCGACTCAGTGGGTCATCGACCAGACACGACCAACGGCCTCGACGTAGCCGCAAACCCCATGCTCGGAGTCGGAGCCGGTTTCGATATGAGTGCTCATGCTTTCGACGTTGGGAAGGCAGTCAGGAGCGCGTCACGGCGTAGTCGATGATGGTCGCGTACTGCGACTGCCGCACGCCCTGGTGCTCGAGTTCGATGTCCTGACTGAACCCCTCGAAGAGCCGCTTGCCGCCCCCGAGGATGACCGGTGCGATGACGATCGACAGGTCGTCGACCAGACCCAGCTCGAGGGCCTGGCGCAAGACGTCGGCCCCTCCGGCGAGGCTGACGTCCTTGTTCCCGGCCGCTTGCTTGGCGTGCTGGATCGCCTCCGCGAGCCCGTCGACGAACACGAAGTCGTCGCCCTCGGGCTGCTCTTCCGTCCGATGGGTGACGATGAAGCACGGGACGCCCCAGGGGTTCGTGTCGCCCCAGTGGCCGGCTGCCTCGTACATGTTCCGGCCGACGACCGCCGCCCCCATGCGACCGAGGACAGAGTCGAACCACTCCTGCTCGACCGGTCCCGGCTTACCGGTCGGCGCCTCATCGTACGACCACGGGCCGCCGAACACCCAGTAGTGCAGCCGCTCCCCGCCCTCGCCCAGGCCCTTGCCGGGTCCGTCGTCGGGTCCGGTGACGTAGCCGTCGACGGAGGTCGTGATGCTCGCAAAGACCTTGCTCCTGTTCTTCCTCTCGATGCGCGTTTCGGTTCACAGGTGGTGTCACCGGTACAGACCCGTGACCGCGCGGGAACTCATCGCTGCTCGCACCTGGCCTTGAGCCCGTTGGCCTCGTCGGCGAGGTAACGGTCGGTCAGGCCGCGGTAGAAGCGCCCCATGAAGGACCCTAGCCAGCCGGACTGCGTCACCGATAGCCGTACGCGCGTCCCGCCCCCGGGCAATGGGTCGGCGTCGTGCCGGGCGGTCGTGAGCACACCGGGGCCTGTTGCGACCCAGGTGAACGAGCGACCCGGCTCCAGCTCCGTCACGACGTACTCGGTCTCGGGGATGCGCGGCTGCCGGATCTTCGCGCGGCTGCCCGGGCGAAGCGGCCCGTCGTCGAGCCGGCGCACCGACGTCACGGTCGGGGTCCACTCCGACCAGTGCTCCACGTCGCTCAGCACCTCCCACACCCGCTCGGGCGGCGCCGCGATGTCAACCGTTGTACTCTGCTCCATTTCTCCATCCTGGCGCACATTTCGACAGCATGGCGGCCATGAACGCCCGGGAGGGCTGTGACCTAGCGGCTCGCGACCAGGCGGCTCAGCTCCCACCCGTTTGAGCGCGCCCGCGGTCGTGCGGTGTCCTCCGTCGGGTGATGTGTGACACTCGTCCGCCAGCTGACCTGCGACACCGCGCCTCCTCCGCCACCCTAAGTTCAACGTCCGGTGGGGGGTCAAGACTCTGGGGTGGGATGACGTAGCGGGGCGCTGGTATGGCACGTAAGCGGGCTCGCTTCTGTTTCGGCCGGTCGCTAAAGAGGTAGCAACCCGCGGAAACCCGAGGAGGGGAAGTCGAGATGCCGCTATACAGCAGCAGTACGGGCGGTGCCACCGCGCGTCCGCTGGTCGCCGAGCTCGTGGGCACGTTCATATTGGTTTTTGTTGGCTGCTCGGTCCCGGTGGCCGGGGCGTTGCAGCGTCCCATCGCGGGGCCCCCTTATGACTCGCTGGCCGTCGCGCTGGGCTTCGGCATCGCCCTAGTCGCGGTCGTGGCGGCAATCGGACACGTGTCGGGCGGTCACGTGAACCCAGCTGTGACGATCGGACAGGCGGCGATGGGACAGTTCCCGTGGCGCAGCGTGCCCGGCTACCTCGGCGCACAGCTCGCCGGGGCGATCCTCGCCTCGTTCGCCATCTGGCTGTGCTTCGGCGACGCCGCGCGGAATGACGCCAACCTCGGCGCAACCGCACTCGCCGACGGCGTCAACGTCGGGCAAGGGCTGCTCACCGAGGCGCTGATCACATTAGTCCTGGTCTTCGTCGTCGGGCTTGTAGCGAGCGATCCGCGGGTCCCCAGCGCCCAGATCGCCAGCATCGCGGTTGGCTTCGCGCTGGCGGCGGGCGTGTTCATCGGCGGGCCGCTCACGGGCGGCGGAGTCAACCCGGCCCGCGCTCTGGGCCCGATGATCGTTTCCGGCCAACTCGACGACTTCTGGCTCTACATCATCGGCCCGGTGATCGGCGGCCTCTTGGGCGCGTTCGTCGCCGCCTACGTTCTGCGAGCTTTTCAGCAGGAGCAAGAGGACGACGGCGACTAACCCACAGGCAAACACCCGCGAGCTGCTATGGAGTCGCCCCAACCTGATCACCCCGGGCCGGCCAGATGGGTTGGGGCATGAGGAAACAACGACCGCAGCGACTAGCTGAGCGCTCCTCGCGGGGGATCGGTGGCAGCGAATGGATGGTATCCGCGACCTCGGTACGGAGGAATGGATGGTATCCGCGACCTCGGTACGGAGGTGAGTGCCGGGACGTGCGGCGCGACTTCCGCTCAGCCTTGGCGCTTGTCCCGGGCATTGATCCTAGTGGTTTCGCGTTGGCGTTTCGTGGGAATGGCGTCAAGGCCGAGTTACCGCGCAGCGCGCATGCTGCCCAAAGCGGCCAGCGTCGTACGGCTCGCTGCCTTTCTGCTGCTCTTTCTGCGTAGCGCCGCCGGTACACCTGAAAGAGTGAGGAGGCTCAATCGCCCAGCCGTGCCCTCCCTTTACAATGGGGCATGAACCGCCGGTAAGGACGCCGCACGCCTAACCAGACCTGGTGACGCCGTTAAACACCCGGAGCGGTGGCACCGGTTGCTGTACGGGCCTGCTGTACCGCAACGATGGCTTATCAGCGTGCGACTGGGCACAGCTTTCTTAACCCGCGCGCGGTGCGTGTCTGTGGTTGTCCAGGGCTTGGGTCCGTGGTAGCACGTTGCCAACCAGCCGCCGCTCGCGACTGGCGGCCACCGCTCAGACCATCGGGCGGAGGGGCCTCCCATCACGTCGCTCTCAATTGGCCATTCGGCGCTTGGTTCGCGAGTTCTCAGTGGAGAGTCTGAACCGTGAAGTTCACGAAGGCTTCAACCTGGGCATGAATCTCCGCGCTGTTAATCGCCTCGTTGTCGGCGGCTAAGCGCCACTGTTGCGCCTGGGTGATCAAGTCATGCCACTGCGGGTATTCCCATGCGGCCCACTCGGCGGCGGCTCTCTTTGTCGTCGCTTCACCCATCAGGTTCGTATGAAGAGCTCGACACATGGTGAGCACGGCATAGGCATCCGAACCCCGATGGCGGTGGTCGCGTAACTGGCCGGGAAAGAGCAGGACATAATCGCGGATGCAGGCATCCACTTCCGCCCGGGTGATGGGATCGATCAGAGTCCCGGGATCCGGTCCGGCAACAACGATGGCATGCTCACGAACGTCGTGCCACTCCAACAACCAGTCCCTGCCTGCCTTGACTACCTGGAAAGGCTTACCTGGACCGATGATGCCCATCTCACTCGTCCGCTGCTTGAATGTCCGGAGCGCCTTCCGACTGAGGTAGGCAACTTCGATCCGGTCCTTCCACTGTTTCCGTCCGGCCACCAACTCGACGTGCATCCGACGCAGCCGTGCATATTCTGCTGCGACAAGCGGCTGGGCCGTAACAACGAGAAGGTCGACGTCACTGACTCCCGGGTCGTAAGCTTCAGAAGCGACGGACCCGAAGACGTACAAACCCACAAGATTTTGGCTCAAGAGCAGCATCACACGAGCGTGTATGTCGGCAACGAGGTCACTGACTTCGGGGTGCACCGCGTCAACCACTTGCTGAACATACTGGCAACGCGGAGCCGAGCGCAGCGAGACA
>CADCUO010000221.1 GCA_902805915.1 uncultured Propionibacteriaceae bacterium
AAGCCGCGCCGCTTCAGTAAGGGCTCGATATCGGGCTCACGGCCGCGTAACTCGGCGTAATTCGACATCTCTGGTGTACTTCCGCCGCGCGCCAGCACCGTCCGGCGGAAGATGTCTCCGGCATCGCGGTTCAGGCCGCCAGCTTCTTTGAACCATTCCACGGTGTCGGCGTCGAGTACCTCGCTCCAGATGTAGGAGTAGTAGCCGGCGGAATACGCCCCGGCGAAGATGTGGTTGAAGTAGCTACTGCGGTAGCGCGGTGGCACCATCGGCAGGTCCAGCCCCACTCGACGCAGTGCTTCCTGCTCGAACTCAGCAATGTCCGCGGTGGCAGGGTCCACGTCGTGGCCGGTGAGCCGATGCCAGGCGAGGTCGATCACGGTCGCACCGAGGTAGGAGACCGTCTCGAAGCCTTGGTTGAAGGCGGCGGACTGCTCGATCTTGGCTACCAGCTCAGCGGGTAGCACCTCGCCGGTCTCGATATGCCGGGCATAGTTGCGGAGCACCTGGGGCCAGGTCATCCACATCTCGTTGACCTGTGAGGGGTACTCCACGAAGTCCCGTGCCACCGCGGTGCCTGACACCCGCGGGTACGTCACGGCCGAGAAGAGGGCGTGCAGGGCATGCCCGAACTCATGAAACATAGTGCTGACCTCCTCCAGACTCAGCAAGGCCGGCTGTCCGGGCGGCGGTTTCGGAATGTTCATGTTGTTGACGACGACCGGCCTGGAGGCAAGCAGGGCCGACTGACTCACCAGTGAGTTCGCCCACGCGCCACCGCGTTTGGAGACTCGAGTGAAGTAGTCCGCGATGAACAACCCGAGTCCGGACCCGTCGGCGTTGTGTACCTCGAAGACCCGGGCTTCGGGATGGTAGGCGACCAGGTCCTCCCGGAGGGTGAAGCTGATGCCGTAGAGCTGCTCCGCGGCGTAGCAGACCCCCCGCTCCAGCGTCTGGTTGAGCTCGAAGTACGGCTTCAGCATGTTGGTGTCGAAGGAGTACCGCGCCCGCTTGACCGCCTGTGTGTAGTAGGCCCAGTCCCAGGGAGCGAACTCCCCGGTTACCCCGTCAGACGCCATCGCTGCGGCCAGCAGACGTTGTTCCTCCCGGGCATTTCGTACCGCGGGTACGAAGAACTGCTCCAGCAAGGCGTCGAGGGTCTGGTTCGTCTCGGCGGTCCGGTCAGCGAGGATGTAGTCAGCGTGGGTGGGGTAGCCCAACAGCTCGGCCCGTTCGGCGCGTAGCGCGACAATCTCTCGAACCAGCTCTCGGGTGTCGTGCTCGTTGCCGCGGCGACCGCGGGCCACTGACGCCTCCCACAGGCGCCGTCGAACGTCGCGGTTCCTGAGCGACTCCAGCGCAGGTTGGTGCGTCGACAGCACCAGAGTGAGCAGATAGCCGTCCAGGCCACGGCTCGTGGCCGCCTCCTGAGCTGCGTCGATGGCGTCGTCGGAGAGCCCGTCGAGATCTGCGCGGTCGGTCACCAATACTGCTGAGTCCACGGTGTCGGCAAGCAGCGCGGTGCCGAATCGGGTGGACAGGGTGGCCAGGGTGGAGTTGAGCCGGCGAAGGCGCTCTTGCTGCTCGCTTTGGAGCCCAGCGCCGGCTCGCACGTGGTCCAGGTGATAGCGCTCGAGGACTCGTCGTTGCTCAGCGTCCAGCCCGAGCGCGTCCCGGGTTGACCAGAGGTGCTCGATCCGTGCGAGGAGACGTCGATCAAGCAGGATGGCATCGCTGTGCGCGGCTAGCCGGGCCGCGTAGTCCGCTTCGATCTGCTGCAGCTCAGCACTGGTGTCGGCCGAGGTCTGGTTGGCCAAGACCCGGGATACCCGGGTCAAGCTCGTGCCGGAACGCTCCAGGGCCTCGATTGTGTTGGGAAACGTTGCCGGCTCGCTGGAGCCGGCAATCAGGGCCACCTCCGCCAGCTGGTCGGCCATCCCGCGGTCGAGCGCCTCGCGGAAGTGAGCCAGCTCGATCCGCTCGAACGGCGGCAGCTGGTACGGCAGCTCGCTGGGGGTGAAGAAGGGGTTGCCGAGGTCCGGCTGGTCGACAGTCACGAGAGCCGACCTTACGTCGACCTGACCGCCGCCGGTCCCGCCGGGGTCAACAAGCAGCAAGGCCCCTCCGGTGGGAGGGGCCTTGCTGCTTGAGTTGTGAACCAGAAACCCTCGGTTCAGCTGTTAGTGAGGACTTCAGTGCGAGTGGCTGTGTGCAGCCGCAGGCTCTTCCTCTTCAGGCTTCTCCACCACCAAGGTCTCGGTGGTGAGCAGCAGTGAGGCGATCGATGCGGCGTTGGCCAGCGCCGAGCGCGTGACCTTGACCGGGTCGATGACGCCCGCCGACAGCAGGTCGACGTACTCACCGGTTGCCGCGTTGAAGCCGTGGCCCGGCTCCAGATCGGCTACCTTGGCCGTTACCACATAGCCCGGGTCGCCACCGTTCTCGGCGATCCAGCGCAGCGGCTCGACAGCCGCCTTCTTGACTATTGAGACGCCGACGCGCTCGTCACCGGTCAGACCCAGGCCATCAGCCAGGACTGCCGACGCATGCACGAGAGCAGACCCGCCACCAGCGACGATGCCTTCCTCGATTGCTGCGCGTGTTGCCGAGACAGCATCCTCGATGCGGTGCTTCTTCTCCTTGAGCTCCACCTCGGTGGCCGCGCCGACCTTGATCACGCAGACGCCGCCGGCCAGCTTGGCAACCCGCTCCTGCAGCTTCTCCCGGTCCCAGTCGGAGTCGGTCCGACCGATCTCGGCCTGAAGCTGAGCAACGCGCGCCTTGACCTCGTCGGAGGACCCAGCACCGTCGACGATGGTGGTGTTGTCCTTGGTGACGACGATGCGACGGGCCCGGCCCAGCACCTCCAGACCCACCTGGTCGAGCTTGAGCCCAACCTCGGGCGCGACGACCTGGCCACCGGTAAGGATGGCGATGTCCTCGAGCTGTGCCTTGCGCCGGTCACCGAAGGCTGGTGCCTTGACGGCGACCGAGGTGAAGGTGCCGCGGATCTTGTTCACCACAAGGGTGGACAAGGCTTCACCCTCAACGTCCTCGGCCACGATGAAGAGCGTGCCCGAGGCGCCGATGACCTTCTCCAACAGCGGCAGCAGATCGCTCATGGAGCTGATCTTGCCGGAGTTGATCAAGATGTACGGGTCCTCCAGGACGGCCTCCATCCGCTCTGCGTCAGTGACGAAGTACGGGGAGAGGTAGCCCTTGTCGAACTGCATTCCCTCGGTGAACTCGAGCTCGGTGCCGAAGGTGTTGGACTCGTCGACGGTGATCACGCCGTCCTTGCCGACCTTGTCGAATGCATCGGCGATGAGTGAGCCGATGACCTCGTCGCGGGCGGAGATGGTGGCGACGTGGGACATGTCCTGCGTCGTCTGGACGTCCCGCGAGATCTCGCGCAGGCGCTCCACCACGGCCTCGACGCCAGCGTCGATGCCACGCTTCAGGGCGATCGGGTTGGCGCCGGAAGCGACAGCCTTGAGGCCCTCGTGCACCAGCGCCTGCGCCAGTACGGTAGCCGTCGTCGTGCCGTCACCGGCAACGTCGTTGGTCTTGGTGGCTACTTCCTTGGCCAGCTGGGCGCCGAGGTTCTCGTACGGGTCATCCAGGTCGACCTCGCGGGCAACGGTCACACCATCGTTGGTGATGGTGGGAGCGCCCCACTTCTTGTCCAGCACGACGTAGCGACCCTTCGGGCCGAGCGTCACCTTCACCGTGTTGGCGAGGATGTCAACGCCCCGCTCGAGCGAGCGACGCGCCTCCTCGTTGAACTGAAGGATCTTTGCCATTGACTAGCTCCTTACTTGCTGACGACAGCGAGGATGTCGCGAGCGTTGAGGAGCAGCAACTCCTTGCCGTCGTACTTGACTTCGGTGCCGCCGTACTTGCTGAAGATGACGACGTCACCCTCGGCGACGTCGAGCGGGACGCGGTTGCCGTTGTCGTCGACGCGACCCGGGCCGGTCGAGATGACCTTGCCCTCCTGCGGCTTCTCCTTGGCGGTGTCGGGAATAACCAGACCGGATGCAGTGGTCTGCTCTGCTTCGAGCGGCTCTACGAGGATGCGATCCTCGAGCGGCTTGATCGTGACAGTCACGTCAAACCCCTTTCACAGGTGATGTTTCTTGACGGAATATGGCGGTCGGGGCGTCGTCGCGGTGCCGTCCCAACCGTTGGCACACTCATACCGAGAGTGCCAAGTCTGAGATTAGCACTCGGTCACCGAGAGTGCCAGAACCGGGCAGGAGAATCAGCGCGGATCGGGCTTGCCCACCCTGGTCAACGCCTCCTGGGCCACCCAGTGGCTGCTACCGCCAGGGGCGGTGATCCGACAGACCGTCGCCCCGTCCATCACGTCGACCTCCCGTACCACCGAGACATGCGACGTGGGGATCACGCGGCCGTCGTCTAGCGCGATCCGCGCCGCTGGCCGTACCGGGGTGCCGACCTCGAGCCGGCGTGGTTTCAGCAGCCACATGATGATGAGCAGGATGGGCCCGAGGGCCACACCCAGCGCCAGGAACAACCAGTCGTTGTAGCCTTTGCGCCGGGCCTCCCAGGACGCGGCGATGCCGGCAGCCACATAGAGGACCACCACCAAGGTGTCGTACACGACCGCGCCTTCCGCTGCAGAGCTGCGCCGGTGGTCCCACCGTACGCATTGCGTCGGCCAGGGTACCCGACCAGGGTCGGCGTCCGATGAGACCGCGTCAGCCCAGTTGGGCGACGGGTGAGAATGGCAGCCGCCCCATGACCGGAGAGGAGGCGGGATGGACTGGGCTGAGATTGCCATCCTGCTGGTTGCCGGGATAGGCACCGGGATGATCGGTTATGGTGCCGGGCTCGCCTCGCTGGTGTCCTTTCCGACGCTGCTGGCGTTGGGCCTGCCACCGCTGACCGCAAACATCACCAACACTGTGGCACTGCTGGGAACCACGGCCGGGGGCTTGATCTCTGCGCAACCTGATCTGGTCGGCCAGCGCGGACGGGTTGTCAAGTTTGGCATCGCCGGCGCCATCGGCGGCGTGGTGGGTGCGGCCTTGCTGCTGAGCCAACCGGCCGAGACGTTCGAGCAGATCGTGCCGTGGCTGGTGGCATTTGCCTCCGTGGTGCTGATGTTGCGTCCGTGGCTGCGTTCCCTGCATGCAGATCGAATCCGTGAACACCATGTCGCGGTACCGGTGCTGATTGGGCTCATCGCCGTCTACGGCGGTTATTTCGGTGCTGCTGCTGGCGTGCTGATCGTGGCTACCTTGGGAGCGGTTATGCACGATGTGTATGCGCGGGTGAATGCCCTGCGCAGCGTCATCCTGGGTACGGCGAACCTGGGCGCGACAGTCGTCTTCGTGATCGTGACGCCGATCGAGTGGTTGCGGGTCGCGCCGCTTGCTGTCGGCTGCGTACTGGGTGCTTCAGTTGCGCCGCCAGTCATCCGCCGCATTCCCGAGACCCCGTTGCGGATGACCATCGGCATCGCGGGGCTCGGTTTGGCCACAGTGCTCTTCCTGGACCGCTAGCTACCGGCGGCGGTGTCCCCCGCAGCAGGGTTCTCCCCGACCCGGCGTACCACCAGCACCTCGGTGGCTCCGCTGGTTCTGGTGACCACCAGCGTGGCCGACTGCGATCCCCGGGGCTTGAGGCGCTTGCGCAGCTCAGCGGGGTCGAGATCAACGCCACGCTTCTTGATCTCGAGTACGCCGATATCCTCGCGCACCACCCACTGTCGGAGCAGCTTCTCCTGGTAGGGCAGGCGGTCCAGGACCTCGAACGCCTGCGCGTACGGCGTGAGGACGAGCCGATCACTGGTGAGGTAGGCGATCTGGGCGTCGACCACAGCCCCGTCGAGCAGCTGCGCCACTACCGGAATCGCCCCTGCCCGGATCACCGCACCGCTGGGCTCGTAGAGGTACCGACGCGGCGCCGACACCTGCAGTGTGGGGATGGGATCGCCGGTGACGATCCGGTGGTCAGGAAGCAGGACGGCTGCTCTGCTGCCGGGTGGGTCGCCGGTGCCCGCCCACAAAGTGACCTCAACGGTGTCGGAGTGGTCGTCGACCCATTCCGCTTGGACCCCGGCCGGCACCAAGCTGTACGGCAGTGCGGGCCCCAGCTTGACCCCGGCCACCCGAGTGCCGTCCAGCAGGCCGACGACGAATGGCCAGGACGGGGTGAAGTCCTGCACGCGCCACAGCCGCCGGTTCGCGGTTCGTCGCGCCGGATCGCAGAACGCCGCGGTCGACCCGGCCAGCAGCGGAGGGCCCAGCTCTTCGGCGTTACCCACCACAACCTCCACCCGTCCCGCCGGGTCGGGGGCGACCTGGGCCAGGTTGTGGCGAGCGATCTCCGCAGTGACCGGGTCGAGCTCGACCGCCACCACGTCCAGGCCGGCCGCTCGAAACGCCATGGCGTCGGCGCCGATGCCGCAGCCGAGGTCGGCTACCCGTCGGGCTCCGGCCGCCACCAGCCGCGCCGCGTGGTGCGCGGCGACCGCGGGTCTGGTGGCCTGTTCCAGCCCGTCGCGGGTGAACAGCATCCGGTGCGCCTGGTCGCCGAACTTGACCCGGGCACGACGGCGCAGCTCGACCTGGGTGAGCGCGGCGGCTGCGACCTCGGGCGGAAGGGCCCGCCGCAAGGTTGCGGCCGCGGACAAGCTCGAGGGATCGGACTGTTGCTCCGCGAGGGACAGTGCCTCCTGGCCCGCAGCTGAGGTGAGGAGCTTGGCGGTGTCGAGGTTCACACCAGGATGCGCGACACCGGCAGGGACGAGTCCGCTCCGATATCCATCCGGGAGGGCCGACCGCCGCGCGAAACGATCTCCGCCCCCAGCACGGCGATCATTGCTCCATTGTCGGTGCACAGCGCCGGCCGAGGCGTGCGCAGCGTGACGGCGCTCTCCCCCGCACGCTCAGCCAGCAGAGCGCGCAGCCGGCTGTTGGCAGCAACCCCACCCCCGATCAGCAAGATGCTGGCGCCGGTAGCTCGGCAGGCGTCCATTGCCTTCGCGCTCAGCACGTCACAGACCGCCTCCTGGAAGCTGGCAGCGACATCAGCGACGGGGACGTCCTCGCCGTCGCGTTGCCTGGCCTCCACCCATCGCGCGACCGCGGTCTTGAGCCCGGAGAAGGAGAAGTCGAACCGATGGTCCACCAGATCCTTCCGGGCGGTCAGCCCACGCGGGAATGCGACCAGCTTCGGGTTCCCGGTCGCTGCCTTGTCGATGTAGGGACCGCCGGGGTACGGCAGGCCCAGCACCCGGGCCACCTTGTCGTACGCCTCGCCGGCGGCGTCGTCCACGGTCGATCCGAGCTCGGTGATCTGGGACGTCACATCATCGACCAGCAGCAGCGAGGTGTGGCCTCCAGACACCAACAGCGCCGCGCAGGGCTCCGGCAGCGGCCCGTGCTCCAGCAGGTCCACAGCAACGTGGCCGGCGAGGTGGTTCACCCCGTACAGGGGCTTGTCCAGCGCGAACGCGACCGCCTTGGCGGCGGCCAAGCCGACCACCAGGGCGCCCATCAGGCCGGGACCGGCCGTGACCGCAACCGCGTCGATCTCGGCCAGGTCGATGTCGGCTGTGGCGCAGGCTCTTTGTAGGGTCGGCACCATCGCCTCCAGGTGGGCCCGGCTGGCCACCTCGGGCACCACGCCGCCGAAGCGCACATGTTGCTCCACGCTGGAGGCGACCTCGTTGGCCAGCAGCTCGTGCCCACGGACGATGCCGACACCGGTCTCGTCACATGAGGACTCGATTCCCAGAACCAACGGCCCGCTCACTCTTCCTCCTCCTCCGTCACCGTGACCGGCACGCTGGTGTCCCACAGCTTCAAGATCAGCGCATGCTGGCCGGGTCCGTAGTAGTTCTCCCGCGCCGCCAGCTGTTCGAAGCCCAGTCTCTGATAGAGCGCGATCGCTGGCTCGTTGGTGTAGCTGACCTCCAAGATGACCGACCTGGCGCCGAGATGGCGGACCGTCTCGACACCTGCTCTGACCAGCTGGGTGGCGACCCGGGAACGCCGGTGCTGTGGGGAGACGACCAGTCGGTGCAGGTCCGCGGTGTGGTCGACCGTCTGCAACGCGATCACCCCCACCGGGTGGTAGGAGCGGGCGATCAGCACAGTTCGTCCCTCGCCGAGCAGCTCGCCCTGCCAGCTGCGCTCGCTCCACTGCTCGACCTCGCGGAAGCCTGACCGCTCCAGGCCCATGATCGCCATCAGGTCGTCTCGGCGCGCCGGGACGACATTGACCAGCTCCCGGTTCATCGGTCACCGCGCGTGGGTCGGGGGGGCCGCTCTGTGCGGGTGAGCAGTACTGGCTTGCGGCGGGTCGGTTCGGCAGCATCGGGACGTCGAAGATAGAGCGGCTCCGTACCGGCGTCGGGCAGGTCCCAGCCGATCGCTGCCAGCACTCCGGGGTCCAGGGTGCGTGGGCCCATGACGGCGTGCAGTCGACCTGGATACAGGTCCGCGGCTGGTCCAACAGTCGGCAGCCCCGGTACGTCCTCGGGTGGCCCGACCCTCGGCCCCAGGAGCCGGGTCCCGGCGGAGTCGTACTGGGCCCAGTAGACCTCCTTGCGACGGGCGTCGGTGGCAACGACGAAGCCGGTGGCCTCACCGCCAGCGCCGTCATGCTCGGCGCTGTGCTGCGCCGCTAGGACGTCCAGGGTGCAGACACCCCGGAACTCGACCGACGCCGCGGCAGCGAGTACGGCCGCCGTCGCTACGCCGACTCGCAGCCCGGTGAACGGCCCCGGTCCGAGGCCGACCACGATACGGTCGATGTCGGCCAGCGACAGCCCGGCCTCCGCCAAGGCCTGGCGGATCAGCGGGATCAGCTGCTCGACGTGCTGCATCCGGTCGGCGACGGTGAGCGAAGCCAGCGCCTCCCGGCCGCGGGCCACCCCGGCAGCCACGACGGTGGAGGTGTCGAGGGCCAGCACCACAGGACCGCTCATCGAGCCGCCCGTCGCAGGAATGACAAGTCGACGCCGTCCCAGCGGCGACCGACGGGGCGGAGCAACACCGTCCGGGTGTCGCTGTGGTCGGCGGTGTGCCGTCTGATGTCGATCTCGAGCCGGTGGTCCGCCAGAGCCTCAGCCACTCCCTGACCCCATTCCACCACCATGACCGAACAGTCGAGGTCGGCCTCCAGGTCGAGATCCTCGACCTCGGCGGCGCTCCCCAGCCGGTACGCATCGACGTGCACCAGCTGCGGCCGGTCGTCCCTCGACGCGTGTACCCGGGAGATGACGAAGGTGGGCGAGATGATGGGCCCAACACTGCCGAGTCCGCGGCCGATCCCCTGGGTGAGAGTGGTCTTGCCGGCACCGAGCTCACCGCTGGCGATGACGAGGTCGCCATGCCGCAGTACCGATGCCAGCCGCTCGCCCAGGATCTGCATGGCCTCACCCGTTGGGACCTTGAGCAGCACCGGAAGGTTCTTGCTCAAGATGAGCCCGTGCTCTCGGGTGCGGTCCACGACGAAACCGCGGTGCTGCCAGAAAGCGATCAGCTGCTCGAACTCGGCCCGGGCAAACAGCTCCACCCGCTCGAAACCCAGCTCGGCAGCGAAGTCCTGTGCCGCATCCACCATCGCCGACGCGATCCCGTGCCGTTGGAAGTCTGGGTGCACACAGACCCGCTGGAAGGTTGCCAGGTGACTGCCGAGGTCGGTGACTACCAGTGCCCCAGCGGGGCGGCCGGCCACGGTGGCGAAGATGCCGCCGCCGGCTGAGATAGCAGCCGCGATCGTCTCGGGTGTCTCCTCGATGGCTGTCGATGGCGGGTCCAGGGCCGGACGCGCCCCGAAGGCCGCATGAATCACCTCGACCATGCCAGCGGCATCGTCTGGGGATGCGACCGACAAGACCAGGTCCGACACTGACACGCTCACCAGCGGTAATGCTAGTGGGGCTGGCATCGAGGGTGATCCTCCGATCATCTGACGGGGTGGCTGCGACGCTGGGAACCAGCAAGACCCGGCCCTCGGGCCGGGTCTTGCTGGACGTGCAGACGGGCTGCTCAGGCTCGCAAGGGCGAGTCCCGATCCGGCTAGGAGCGGGGACGACCACCCTGTCCGCGACCGAAGCCACGGCCCCCGGCGTCCCGCCGGGAGAAGTCTTTCTTGCCGCGCGGACGGCCAGTGCCACGTGACGGCGGTGCGATCAGCCGCTCGAAGTCGGCAGTGGTGACTGCGACCCCACTGGGCTGACGGGCGCCGGTGACGCGAGCCAGTGTCTCGTCCCCTGGGCGTGCTTCCAACGGGGTTGACCTGACGCCTGCCTGAGAAGCGAGCCGGCCGACGTCCCGGCGCTGGTGTGGCAGCGCCAGCGTCACGACGACGCCAGTGCCGCCGGCGCGTGCCGTACGACCTGCGCGGTGCAGGTACTCCTTCGGGCCGGTCGGCGGGTCGACCTGGAGGACGAGACCCACCTCGTCGACGTGGATACCGCGGGCAGCCACGTCGGTGGCTACCAGCACGGGGACATTGCCGTCCTTGAACGCCGCCATCACCCGGCTCCGGGCACCCTGGGTCAGACCGCCGTGCAGAGCACCGGCCATCACCCCGAGGTCCCGCAGCTGCTCGGCCACCCGGTCGGCGCCGCGCTGGGTCCGGACGAAAACAACCGTCCGGCCCGGACGGCCGGCGATTTCGGCGGTGAGCTGGTTCTTGTCGTGCGGATGCACGTGGAGCAGGTGGTGCTCCATGGTGGACACAGTGGCTTGGCCGGAGTCGACCTCGTGCGTCACCGGGTCCTTCAGGTACTGGCGTACCAGCCGGTCCACCGCCCGGTCCAAGGTGGCAGAGAACAGCATCCGCTGGCCGCCCTCGGGAATGGAGTCCAAGATCGTCGTGACGGCCGGCATGAAGCCGAGGTCGGCCATGTGGTCGGCCTCGTCGAGCACGGTGACCTCGACCCGGGAAAGGTCGACGACACCCTGCTCCAGCAGGTCGATCAGGCGACCTGGTGTGGCCACCACGATGTCGACGCCACGCTGAAAAGCCCTAATCTGCGGCGTGTAGGACATCCCACCGGCGATCAGCGTTACCGACATCCCCACCGTCTTGGCGAGCGGCGCCAGCACGTCGGCGACCTGCATGGCCAGCTCACGGGTCGGCACCAGCACGATGCCGCGGGGGGTCTTGCCCTTTGACCCGGACAGCCGCGTGAGCATGGGGAGACCGAAGCCGAGCGTCTTGCCCGATCCCGTCTGGCCCCGACCGAGCACGTCCCGCCCGGTGAGCGCGTCCGGAATGGTGGCCGACTGGATCGGGAAGGGGTCGATGATCTGCTGCGACTGCAGCGCAGCGACCAGCGGTTCGGGCAGGCCCAGAGCGGCGAACCCGTTCTCACCAGTGACGGCCTTGAGGTTCTCCGGCGCAATCTCCTGCGGCGTCCAGCTCATCGTGTCCGACCCACCATCTTCGTTGTCCCCATCGTGGGTGGCGTTGCTGTACTGAGGGCGCTCGAAGCTTCGGCCCGCGCCGGTGTGAGAACGACGGTCATCGCGGAATCGGTCGTTGCGAGCCTCCCGCGGCGCCCACGAGGAGCGGCTGTCCGGTGACTGCCGGCGATCGTAGGACTCCCGTGGGACGGCGGTTTGCGGACGCTCCCATGAGGATCCCGAACCTGACCTGTCGGTCTCGAACGTGTTGACATGTGCGTTCGAACGGTCACTTCGGTCGAAGCGGCCACGATCTGAGGCGCCGCGGTCCGCGAAGCCACCACGGTCCGTCCGCCCACCGCGGTCGCTGCCCTGGTAAGCGCGGTCGCTGCCCTGGTAGCCACGGTCGCTTCGCTCTGGGCGCGAATAACCGCCATCGACTGGACGGTCTGCACGGTCATAGGTCCGCTCGCTGCGCGCCGGACGGTCGTTGCGATCATAGGTCCGCTCGCTACGCGCCGGCCGGTCGTACGTCCGCTCGCTGTGCGCCGGACGGTCGTTTCGGTCATACGTCCGCTCGCTGCGCGCCGGACGGTCAGTGCGGTCGTACGTCCGCTAGCCGCGCGCCGGACGGTCGCTGCTGAAGGACCTCTCAGCGCTCACTGGGCTCTGGAAACCATCCGTCTGCGGCGGACGGTCGGTCCGCTCGCCCCGGGGCTCCCACTGGCTGCGGTCCGTGCGACCCTGGTTGCGAGGCTGGCCGCCGCTGCGTCGCGGGCCCAGGCCACGTTCGCTGCGCTCCTCCCGACTCCACCGCTTCTTGGCGGTGCCGTCGGACTTGACGCTCTTGGGACCCGCGGGTTTCTTGGCGCCTGACTTTGCCGCGCCCTTTGAGTTGGTGAAGGCGCGCGAAGACGCACCGGTTGGCCGAACTGGCATTAACTACTCACTTCCCATCCACACGGACGGATCTGCTTAGGCACGTCAACGGCCCAAACTTCACATCTTTGTGGCGGGAGACGAACCAGTGCGCGTTCTCATGGTTGCGCTGAACGGCCCGAAATTGCAGAGAGCAACCGGGATGTACCAAGGATATCAGCGAGTCTGCTCATGACCCAATCGGCGAGGCGTAACCAGCGTGGTCACTGCCTCAGTCGTTGAGGTGTCGACGAACCCGCTGCACCAGGTGGTCCAGCACCTCGTTGAACTGGTCGTGGTGCTCAATTATTCCCATGTGCCCGCACTCGGGGATCCGTCTCGACTCAGCACCAGGCAGCAGGTCGATGATGCGGTCGGTGTACCGGATCGGCGTGATCACATCATCCACACCTCCGACCACCGCCGTCTCCACCTGGCCCAGCACACGAAAGGCCACGAACTCGTCCAGCTCACCGAAGGCAGGATAGAAGTCAGCCACGACCTCCAGCGGCGTACCGCCGAGCATTTCGCTCATGAACTCCACGTAGGACGGCGAGACATCCGATCCGAAGGACATCCGACGCGTAATCACATAGCTGATGTCGGAGCCCGCACTCCGACCCTTCTCCACCACTTCCGGAATCCGGTTCAACGCGGCCAGCAATGGCTGCGCGATTCGAGAGAACGCGCGACCTGGTAGCCCTTTGATGGGTGAGTGGTCAGCCATGTCGCCCGCCGAGGTGGAGAACATGGCCACCCCACGAACTCGGTGACCGAACCACTCCGGGTGCTGTTGCGCCAACCGCATCACGGTCATGCTCCCCATCGAGTGACCGACCAAGATCACCGGGCCGCTGCCCGCCACCTCGTCAAGCACCTGGGACAGGTCCTCGGCCAGCTGCGGAATACGGCACCGTTCAGGCTTTGAGCGTCCCGATCGGCCGTGCGAGCGTTGGTCGAAGAACACCTGCCGGATCGCGCCGCGATAGTGCCGCCGCTGGAAGTGCCAACAGTCCAGGCTCAGGGCGTACCCGTGGACGAACACCAACGTCA
Source organism: uncultured Propionibacteriaceae bacterium (assembly GCA_902805915.1). GTDB lineage: Bacteria > Actinomycetota > Actinomycetes > Propionibacteriales > Propionibacteriaceae > Microlunatus. Next base: position 13,368 of record CADCUO010000221.1, read on the forward strand.
GGTCGTCGTCGACGAATCCTGGGTGGGAGGCATCGGCCTCGTCCACCTCGGTGTGCAGCACCACACCGTCGGGAGTGAGCACCTTCGGCCCGTCGGACCGGAGCCCGAAGAAATCCTCCTCGTCGTCGCCTTCGCTGCGGTAGATCCGCTTCGCAACGATCCGCCGCTCCAGCTCCAGTCCGGCGGCGATGCCCCCGGCGGCTAGGGCGGCCACACCGGCCACCAACCCCACGCCTCCACCCAGACCGTCGTGGTTCGCCGGGAGTCTGCGTGCCCGGGATCTGAGGAACACCGGATCGGGCTTGCTGGTCAGCCGGTGCAGAACCGGACTATCGAAGACACGGTGGACCATCAGGCCACGCCGTCGATGTAGTGCCGTGGCACCCGGACCCCGACCCGGGTGACGATCTCGTACCCGATGGTGTCGCACCAGTCCGCCCAGTCGGCAGCCGTGGGTTCCCCCCGGCTGCCGGATCCGAAGACCACGACCTCGTCACCGACCAGGTCGGCGGCGTCCACACCAAGATCAACGACGAACTGGTCCATGCACACCCGGCCACGGATCGGCGCCCGACGCGACCCCACGCCGACCTGTGCCGTGTCGCTCGCGTGGCGTGGGATGCCGTCGGCGTATCCCAGCGGCACCAGCCCAACGGTGGTGGGACAGTCCGCCACCCAGGTGTGGCCGTAAGACACGCCGTCGCCGGATTGGATCGCCTTCACATTGACCAGCTGCGCTCGTACCGTCATTACCGGCGTCAGCTCCACCCCGGCCAGGGCTGCGATGCCTGGCGCGGGGTCGATGCCGTAGGCCGCTATGCCCACCCGGACCAGGTCGAAATGGGCCTCCGGTACCACCAACGCACCGGCCGAGTTTGCCAGATGCCTGAGGCTTGGCCGAAGACCGGCTCGGTGTGCCGCCGCTAGAGCGGTGTGGAAGACCTGGATCTGGCTGGCCACGCTGGGGTGACCCGGCTCGTCCGCCGCGGCGAGGTGGGACCAGATGCCCACAACCTGGATCGCCCCCGCGTCCAGTGCCTCCGCGGCGGCGGCACACAGATCGTCCCAGCCCTCCATCCTGATGCCGTTCCGGGACAGGCCGGTGTCGATCTTGAGATGGACCCGGGCTGGGCGTTCCGCTGTGCCGGCCGCGGCGACCAGTCGAGAGAGCTGCTCGGTCGATTGGGCGGAGACATCGACGTCCGCGGCCACCAGCGGGGTGAGGTCCTCGTCCACACCGTAGAGCCAGGCCAGCAGCCGACCCTCGTCGCCGGACTGCCGCAGCGTCAACGCCTCAGTCGGTGTTGCGACTCCGAGCCAACCGACCCCGGCCGCGCGTGCGGCTCGAGCAGACGGAACCAGGCCGTGCCCATAGCCGTCGGCCTTCACCACCACCATCACATCGGCGTCACCGACATGGCTGCGCAGCACGGCGATGTTGCGCCGGAACGCCGCCAGGTCAATGGCCGCGTGAGCTGTCCGGGGGTCGATCCCGGCCAACGGGGAGCTGGCCGGGTCAGCCGACCGGTCCGTCACGGTCACGCCTGCCGCTCCAGCTCATCTCGTCGTGCCTGCAGGCTGCCGATGGTCGCCGGCAGGTGCAGCGCCAGGGAGTGTGGTGGCAGCGGCCCGAGATGCTGCGACGCAGCAAGCGCCTGGACAGATGCTCCGAGCTGGCCCGCCCGATCCGCCGGCAGGCCGGCGGCCAACAGCGCACCACAGATTCCAGCCAGCACGTCCCCGGAACCGGCCTGAGCGGTCCAGGCTGGACCGGGCAGCGCCACCCGTACGGTCGCAGCGCCCGGCGTTGCTACCAGCTGGGTAGCGCCCTTGAGCAGTACTGTCGCGCCCATGTGGTCGGCCCCTGCCCGGACGGCCCGAATGGGGTCGTCGGTGACCCAGCTGCGCTCCCGACCCAACAGCCGTGCCAGCTCCCCGGCGTGCGGGGTCAGCAGCCAGCTGGCAGGCAGCTGCTCGGGCAGATAATGCAGGGCATCCGCGTCCACCACCCCGGGAACGTCCATCGCAAGCATGTGTCTGAGCTGGTCCGGGCCGTCGTCCCGGTCACCCCAGCCGGAACCGACCAGATGTGCCTGCACCCGGCCCGGGCTGAACACAACGTTGGGCAGCTGGGCTTTGATGATGTCGGCAGCCGCGTCGGCGCCGAGAAAGCGGACCATGCCCGCGCCGGCGTGGACGGCGCCGAAGGTGGACATCACCCCGGCGCCCGGGTACTCATCGGACCCGGTGTCGATGCCGAGCACGCCGCGGGAGTACTTGTCGCTGCCGGCGTCGGGGAATGGCCACAGCCGCGCCACCTCGTCGACGTCGATCGACTCGAGATCGGGTTGCTCGAGGCGGGAATCCAGCCCGATGTCGACCAGCTCCACCTGGCCGCACAGGGTACGGGCCGGTTCCACCAGGTGGCATGGCTTCAGCTCCCCGAAGGTCACCGTCCTGGTCGCCCGTACTGCCTGGCCTGGAGCGGCTCCGGTGTCACTAGACACTCCCGAGGGCAGGTCGACTGCCACCACGGGAACACCGCGGCGTGCCAGCAGATCGACCAGCCGCGCCACCGGAGCGGGCAAGCCCGGTCGGCCGCCGATGCCCAGTACTCCGTCCAGCGCCAGGTCCCAGCCGTCGGTCCCGGCCCGGCTGAGAAGATGATCAAGGTCGACCAGCCGGCCGCCGCTGCTGTGCAGAGCTGCCAGCCCACCCGGGTGCGGAGTGCCAAGGCAGCGGACGGCCAGCACCGCGGCGCCGCGAGAGGCCAACCGGGCGCCCGCATACAAGGCGTCCCCGCCGTTGTTCCCTGGTCCGACCATGATCAACACCGTGGCTCCGTAGACCCTGCCGCGACGAGTGTGCAGCTCGGTGGCCGCGACCCCCGCGAGGGCGTGGGCGGCACGCTGCATCAGCGCGCTGTCGTCCCCGTCGGCCATAGCCAGCTGTTCGAGCCGGCGGATCTTCTCCGCGGTGTACGCCGTCGTCATCACGCCTCGCAGATTACGACGGCGGACGCGATCCCGGCATCGTGGGACAGCGAGACGTGGATGGTCACGATCCCGAGCATCGTGGCGCGCTCCGCCACCGTACCGGTCAGGGTGAAAGACGGGCTTCCGTCGGAGTCGGTGACGACCTCGGCATCCAGCCAGCTGAGTCCAGACGGAGCGCCCAACGCTTTGGCCAGGGCCTCCTTGGCTGCGAACCTCGCCGCCAAAGACGCGATTGGACGCTCAGCCTCGTGCGGAGTGAACAACCGTGGCACCAAGCCGGGACGGCGCTCAACCGCCTCGGCGAACCGGTCGACGTCGCAGACGTCGACCCCGACCCCGACAATCACCCCCGCTCACTCCACCGTGACTGACTTGGCCAGGTTGCGCGGCTGGTCGACGTCATGACCCTTGCGGGTGGCCAACTCGCAGGCGAATATCTGCAGCGGAACGGTGGCAACCAAGGGCTGCAGCAGCGTGGACACCTTGGGCAGTCTGATCAGCACATCAGCGACAGCGTCCACCTCATGATCATCTTCCTCCGCTAGCACCACAGTCCGGGCTCCGCGCGCGCGGATCTCCTGGATGTTGGAGACCACCTTGTCGTGGAGCATGTCACGGCCCTGCGGGGGCACCACCACAAAGACCGGAAGACCGTTTTCGATCAAGGCGATCGGTCCGTGCTTCAACTCACCGGCGGCGAATCCTTCGGCGTGGATGTAGGCCAGCTCCTTGAGCTTCAACGCGCCCTCCAAGGCCACCGGATAGCCGACATGGCGACCGAGGAACAGCACCGAGGGCTCCGCGGCGAACTCGGCGGCGAGGTCGAGTACGGGTTGCATGTCGTCCAGCAGGAGCTCCAGCGCCGCCGGGATGTGCTCGAGCTCCTCCATGATCGCTGTGATCTCGTCGCCGAACTTGGAGCCGCGGACCTGGGCCAGATAGAGCCCAAGCAGGTAACAGGCCACCAGCTGGGTCAGGAACCCTTTGGTGGAGGCGACTCCCACCTCGGGACCTGCGTGGGTGTAGATCACCGCGTCGGACTCGCGCGGGATGGTCGACCCGTTGGTGTTGCAGATCGCCAGCACCTTCGCGCGCTGCTCGCGGGCATGCCGGATGGCCATCAAGGTATCGGCGGTCTCACCGGACTGGCTGATGGTGACGACCAGGGTGGTCGGTCCGACGATCGGGTCGCGATACCGGAATTCGCTGGCCAGCTCCACCTCGCAGGGGATGCGGGTCCAGTGCTCGATGGCGTACTTGGCGACCAGGCCGGCGTAGAAGGAGGTGCCGCAAGCGATCACGATGATCTTGTCCACCAGACGCAGCTCGGCCTCGCTGATCCGTATCTCGTCCAAGATCAGGGCACCTCTGGAGTCGCGGCGACCGAGCAGGGTGTCGAAGACAGCCTTGGGCTGCTCGTAGATCTCCTTGCGCATGAACCAGTCGTAACCGTCCTTCTCCGCAGCGGACAGGTCCCAGTCGACGTGGTACGGCCGCACCTGCGCCGGCTTACCGTCGAAAGTCGTGACCAGCACCGAGTCGGAACGAATCTCGACCACCTGGTCCTGGCCGAGCTCGATCGCTTCCCGGGTGTGCTGGAGAAAGGCGGCAACATCGGAGGCGAGAAAGTTTTCACCCTCCCCCACCCCGACCACGAGCGGGGAGTTTCGACGCGCCGCAACCACCAGGTCGGGAGCGTCGGTGTCGACCGCTACCAGGGTGAAGGCGCCAGCCAGCCGCAGGCACACGGCCCGCATTGCGTCGCCGAGCCCGGACCCCGCAGCCACTGCCTGGCCGAGCAGGTGCGCGACCACTTCGGTGTCAGTCTCCGATGTCATGGTGATGCCGTCGGCAGCAAGCTCGGAGCGTAGCTGGACGAAGTTCTCGATGATGCCGTTGTGTACCAGCGCCACCCGTCCATCGGCAGACAGGTGCGGGTGGGCGTTCACGTCGTTCGGGGCACCGTGGGTGGCCCACCGGGTGTGCCCGATGCCGAGTCCGTCGGTCGGCAGTGGCTGCTCGGCGAGCGCTTTGTCGAGGTTGGCGATCTTGCCGGCCTTCTTGGCCAGCGCGACCTGGCCTTGAGCCACGATCGCGACACCGGCGGAGTCGTAGCCGCGGTACTCCAGCCGACGCAGGCCATCCATGACCACGTCGACAGCGGCCCTGGGGCCCACGTAACCAACGATTCCACACATGGGCGCAAGGCTACCTTCTGGGCAGTCCGATGCAGTCCGCTGACACGTGTCCGCGGATAGCCGGGCAGAATGCCTGTATGTTGCACGATGCGCAGGCGCTCGGGCCCTACGTCCAACGAAGTCGGGACGACTGGGCAGAGCTCGCGCACTCGACCCCGATGACCTTGGACGCCGCGACCCTGGAGAAGGTGCGCGGCCTCAGCGATCCCACCAGCCTGGTCGATGTCGCGGAGGTCTACCTCCCGTTGACCGGCTTACTGAGCAAGTACGTACTCCACACCGGAGCGCTGCACCGCTCCACCAACGAGTTCCTCGGGTTGTCGGTAGACCGTACCCCGTTCGTGATCGGCATCGCCGGCTCGGTGGCGGTGGGCAAGTCCACCACCGCGCGGCTACTACGTGAGCTGCTGGCCGGTTGGCCAGAACATCCGCGAGTCGAGCTGATCACTACCGACGGCTTCCTGCTGCCGAACGCTGAGCTGGAACGACGCGGACTGCTGCATCGAAAGGGCTTCCCGGAGTCCTACGACCGTCGAGCTCTGCTTCGTTTCGTGATGGATGTGAAGTCCGGCAAGGACGAGGTCAGCGCCCCGGTGTACAGCCATCTGATCTATGACATCGTCCCGGAGGAGCGGGTGGTCGTGAAGCGGCCCGACATCTTGATCATGGAGGGGCTCAACGTCCTGCAGCCGGCCCGAGTGCGGCCCAACGGAACCACCGGCCTGGCAGTCAGCGACTTCTTCGACTTCTCGGTGTACGTCGACGCCGACACCGACGACATCCGCAGCTGGTACGTGTCTAGGTTCTTGTCCTTGCGCGACACGGCGTTCCGTGACCCGCGCTCCTACTTCGCCCGCTACGCCGACCTCAACGAGGCCCAGGCCATCCGGCAAGCCCAGCACCTGTGGGACACCATCAACGGCCCGAACCTGGACCGGAACATCCGCACCACGCGTGAGCGTGCCACCGCCATCCTGCGCAAGGCCAGCGATCACCGGGTCGAATGGGTTCGGATCCGCAAGGTCTGACTCCTATCCGGCTGCGACGGGTGGAGGCCATGCGGCATGGTGGCTTGATCCCGATCATGGAGCCGGTACCGTCACGTCAATGAGCAATCAGCACTCCGTTGGTCCGCAGACCGTGCGGGTGAGCGCAGGCACCGCAGTCAAGATCGGCTTCTTCGCCGCCCTGGGCGCAGCACTGTTCTCGATTCTGCTTTCGATCATCGTCGCGGTGATCGCAGTGCTGTTGGCATCAGGAGCTGGGATCGACCTGTTCGACCTCCTCGCCTCGAGGTAGCTGCGCGGGACCGCATCAGAGCGAGAGGGAGGTCCGTACCACCGCAGCCAGCCGCTCAGCCACCCGCTGGGCATGGTCTGCGGTGCCTGCCTCGACCATGACCCGGACCAGCGACTCGGTGCCAGAGGGCCGCAGCAGCACCCGGCCGCTGGAGCCCAGCTCCCGGGTAGCCTCCGCCACAGCGGAGCTCAGTGCAGCGTCGGTCGCGGCACGGGACTTGTCCACGCCGTTGACGTTGATCAAGACCTGCGGTAGCCGGGTCATGGCTGATGCAAGCTCGGCCATGCTCTGACCGGAGGTCGCCATCCGACTCATCAGGTGCAGTCCGGTCAACACACCGTCACCGGTGGTCGCGTAGTCCGACATCACCACATGGCCGGACTGCTCCCCACCGAGGGAGAAGTTCCCGCTCTTCATCGCCTCGAGGACATAGCGGTCCCCAACCTTGGTGAGCTCAGGGGTGATCCCGGCGGCGTGCATGGCGTTGACGAACCCGAGGTTGCTCATCACCGTAGCCACCACCGTGTCGCCGCGCAGCTGACCATCGGCCTTCATGGCCAGGGCAAGGATGGCGAGGATCTGGTCACCGTCGACTATCTCGCCGGTGGCATCCACGGCGAGGCAACGGTCCGCGTCACCGTCGAGGGCGATACCGAGATCGGCTCCGTGCGCCACAACGGCTTCTCTCAGGTCACCCATGTGGGTGGAGCCGCAGTTGTCGTTGATATTGATGCCATCGGGGCTGGCGTGGATGGCGATGACCTCCGCCCCCTGAGCCCGGAAGGCAGTCGGCCCGGTCTGAAAGGCTGCACCGTTGGCACAGTCGACGACCACCTTCAGGCCCTCCAGCGACACCGGATGTCCCACACTGGCGATGAGATGAGAGACGTAGTCCTCGACGAGGGCCGGCTCATCGTGCACCCGACCCACGCCTGCTCCGGTCGGACGTTGCCAGGGCTGTCCCATCCGGGCTTCGATGGCGTCCTCGAGGGAGTCGTCCAGCTTCACCCCACCGCGGGCCATGAACTTGATCCCGTTGTCTGGCATCGGGTTGTGGCTGGCGGACAGCATCACGCCGAAGTCGGCCTGCGTTGACCCGGTCAGGTAGGCCACCCCAGGCGTCGGCAGCACGCCGAGACGTACCACATTGATGCCAGCGCTGGCGAGGCCGGCCACCACAGCGGCCTCCAGGAACTCACCCGAGGCCCGCGGGTCACGGCCAACCACAGCAATGGCTGGACGTGCCCCGAATGCTCCCGTTTCGCCGAGAACGTGTGCCGCAGCTACCGAAAGATCCAGTGCCAACTCCGCGGTCAGAGCCTCGTTGGCTCTGCCGCGGACACCGTCGGTACCGAAAAGACGACCCATTCCTTGCTCCCCGTCTGAGGGCGAGGCGTCAGCGCTTGCTGTACTGGGGAGCCTTACGGGCCTTCTTCAGACCAGCCTTCTTACGTTCCTTGATCCGGGCGTCGCGGGTGAGCATGCCGGCCTTCTTCAGCGCCGGACGGCTGGCTTCGGTGTCAACGGCGTTCAGCGACCGTGCCACCCCGAGCCGCAGTGCGCCGGCCTGGCCAGTGACACCGCCGCCATGGATGCGGGCGATCACGTCATAGGACCCGGCAACGCCGGCGGCGGCGAACGGCTCCGACACGATCTGCTGGTGCACCTTGTTCGGGAAGTAGTCGTCCAGGGTGCGGCCATTGATCGTCCAACGACCACTTCCGGGCATGATGCGAACGCGAGCTACGGCTTCCTTGCGGCGGCCGGTGGCGCCGGAGGGGGCAACTACAGCCGGGCGGCCAGTGGCGCCCTGAACGGCCTGCGGGTTGGCCTCGGAGCGATAGGCGATCTCGCGGTCGTCCTCAGTGAAGGGAGCGACCTCGTCGGTCTCGGTGGGCTCTACTACGGTGTCAGTCACGAAAGAAGTTCCTCGGTTCTACTGGGCGATCTGGGTGATCTCGAACGACTGCGGCTTCTGCGCAGTGTGCGGGTGCTCCGGGCCGGAGTAGACCTTGAGCTTCTTGATGAGCTTGCGACTCAGTCGGTTCTTCGGCAGCATGCCCCAGACCGCCAGCTCGACAGCCTTGCGCGGGTCGTGGTCGATCAGCTCGCCGTACGGCACCGCACGAAGACCGCCTGGGCGACCTGAGTGACGGTACGCGAGCTTGTCAGTCCGCTTCTTGCCGGACAGAGAGATCTTCGATGCATTGATGACGACCACGAAGTCGCCGCAGTCCATGTGCGGGGCGTACGTCGGCTTGTGCTTGCCGCGCAACAGTGTGGCGGCAGTGACAGCGAGCCGTCCCAAGACGACGTCGTTGGCATCGATGACATGCCATTCCCTGGTGAGGTCGCCAGGCTTGGGGCTGTACGTAGACACGGTCGGTGACCATCTTCCATGAGTTTCGACAACTGAGCGGTGCACCCCCACCCGAAGGTGCGCGCGCCTAGCAGGCGTGCGTGAGGGCAACAGCGGTTCAGATTACCTGCGACCCGCGGGCTGGGTCAAAACGCCTCTGGTCGTGCGCTACCCCGCCCACAGGGTGGCGGGGATCATAGGATCCCGGGTAGTCAGTCTGCTCAGCGCCCGCGTAGGTTAACGCCCATGACCGATTCGCTCAGCATCCGCGATAATCGCACCGGCAAAGACTACGAGGTGGCGATCACCGACGGCACCATCCGCGCCGCCGATCTGAAGCAGATCGCCCTGGACGGGGATCCCGGCCTGGCCACCTATGACCCCGGGTTCGTCAACACAGCGTCGTGCCGGAGCGCCGTCACCTACATCGACGGGGACGCCGGCATCTTGGAGTACCGGGGCTACCCGATCGAGCAGCTGGCCGAGAAATCCAGCTTCTTGGAGGTGTCCTACCTGCTGCTCAACGGAGAGCTGCCGACCTCGAGCCAGCTGAGTACCTGGACCCACGACGTCACCACCCACACCTTCCTGCACGAGAACTTGAAGCAGTTCATCCAGGGCTTCCGCTACGACGCGCACCCGATGGGCATGCTGATGGCTTCGGTCAGCGCTCTCTCCACGTTCTATCCCGACGCCAGCAACATCTCCGACGCCGACAACCGGCAGCTGCAAATCACCCGGCTGATCGCCAAGATGCCGACGCTCGGCGCCTTCGCCTACCGGCACGGGCTCGGCAAGCCGTACGTCTACCCCGACAACGATCTGTCCTACGTCGAGAACTTCCTCGCCATGCTGTTCAAGATGAGTGAGCCGAAGTACGCCGCGGACGAGCGGCTGGTCAAGGCCTTGGACGTGCTGTTCATCCTGCACGCCGACCACGAGCAGAACTGCTCCGCCAACGCGGTGCGATCCGTGGGCTCCTCCCAGGTCGACCCCTACTCCGCTATCGCGGCGGGCATCGGTGCGCTGTACGGGCCGTTGCACGGTGGCGCGAACGAGGCGGTGCTGCGGATGCTTCGCCGGATCGGCACCACCGACAACGTCTCCGACTTCATCGCGGGCGTGAAGAGTGGCAAGGAGAAGCTGATGGGCTTCGGGCACCGGGTCTACAAGAACTACGACCCCAGGGCCCAGATCATCAAGAAGGCGTGCGACGACGTCTTCGAGGTCACCGGCGTCAACCCGCTGCTCAAGATCGCCAGGGAGCTGGAGAAGATCGCTCTTGAGGACGACTACTTCGTCTCCCGGAAGCTGTACCCGAACGTCGACTTCTACTCCGGACTCATCTATGAGGCGCTGGAGTTCCCGCCGGAGATGTTCACCGTGCTGTTCGCGATTGGCCGCACCCCCGGTTGGTTGGCGCAGTGGTCGGAGCTGGTGCAGGACAAGGAGCAGAAGATCGCGCGGCCGAAGCAGATCTACACCGGGTTCCGGACGCGGGAGTTCATCCCGATGTCCGACCGCTGACCTAGCGGGTGCGTTGGACCCGGCCTTCGTCCCAGACAGGTTCGTCGGCCTCATAGATGCTGCCGTCGGACCCGAAGACCAGGAACCGGTCGAAGCCGCGGGAGAACCAGCGGTCGTGGGTGACCGCCACGACCGTTCCCTCGAAGGATTCCAGCCCCTGCTCCAGGGCTTCAGCCGACTCGATGTCGAGGTTGTCGGTCGGCTCGTCCAACAGCAGCAACGTCGCTCCGGACAGCTCCAGCAGCAGGATCTGGAACCTCGCCTGCTGACCACCTGACAGTGACTCGAAGCGCTGCTCGGCGGCGTGCGCGAGCTCGTACCGGTCGAGCTTGCGGGACGCCTCCTCCCGCCCCATCCCGGCCCGGTGTTCATCACCGCGGTGCAGGATCTCCAGCAACGTCCGTCCCAGCAGCTCGGGATGGTGGTGGGTCTGAGCGAACCAGCCGGGACGGACCCGCGCGCCCAGCTTGGCCTTGCCGGTATGGGCTACGTCGCTGATGTCCAGGGTGCCGACGGGTCGGTGCTCGAGATCTGGGTCTGATCCGCCCCGCGCCAGCAACCGCAGGAAGTGCGATTTGCCGGAACCGTTGGAGCCCAGTACTGCCACCCGGTCGCCGAACCAGATCTCGGCGCTGAATGGGCGCATCAACCCGGTCAGCTCCAGGTCCTCCACCACCACAGCTCGCTTGCCGGTGCGACCGCCGGTCAGCCGCATCGACACCCGCTGTTCGATCGGGATCGCCTGGGGCGGCCCGGCCTCCTCGAACTTGGCCAGTCGGGTCTTGGCCGCCTGGTATCGACCAGCCAGTCCGTCGTTGTAGGCCGCTTTGATCTTGTACATCAAGACCAACGCCTTGAGCTTGGCGTGCTCCTCGTCCCAGCGTCGGCGGAGCTCCTCCAACCGGGCGAACCGCTCCTTGCGCGCAGCGGCGAAGGTGGCGAAGCCGGAGCCGTGGATCCAGACCGTGTTCCCGGCCGCACCAAGCTCGACGGCGGCGATCGCGGTGGCCGCCTCGGCCAGCAGCTCTCGATCGTGGCTCACCAGCAGCACGGTCTTCTGGGTGGCCTGCAGCTGGCTCTCCAGCCAGCGCTTTCCGGGAACATCGAGATAGTTGTCCGGCTCGTCCAGCAGAAGCACCTCATCAGGTCCGCGGAGCAGCGCCTCCAGAGCGAGCCGCTTCTGCTCACCACCGGACAGGGTGGTCACCTCACGCCACTTCACCTGCTCGTACGGGGTCTCCAGAGCCGCCGTGCAGCAGGCGTCGAAGACGACCTCGGCGTCGTACCCGCCGGCGTCGGCGTAGTCGGCCAGCGACTGCGCGTACCGCATCTGCACCGGTTCGGTGTCGTCGGTCATCAGCGCCAGCTCCAGCCGGTCCACCTCCGCCACCGCAGCCTGCAGCCGTGGCGGAGCAAGGGAGAAGAGCAGGTCGCGGACCGTGGAGGTGTCCCGGATGCTTCCGATGAACTGGCGCATCACGCCCAGCCCGCCGCTGCGGGACACCGATCCGCTGGTGGGGGCGAGATCGCCGGCGATGATGCGCATCAGCGTTGTCTTGCCGGAGCCGTTCGCGCCGACCAGCGCGACGACCGCACCCTCCCCCACCCGGAAGGACACCTCGTCCAGCAGCACCCGCCCGTCCGCCAGATGGAAGGACACGCTTGACAGATCCACGTGTCCCATGGCCGGAATCCTAGGCCGTCGGGGTCTGGGGGAGAAACGGTTTACACCCGTTCAGGCGGGCGGCGCCGGCAACCGGATCTGCGCCACCAGGTGACAGGCCCCGCCGTCGCTGTCAGGTACCGCGTCGAATCCGACGGTGCCGCCGGCCCGGCTGACCAGCTCCCGCACGATCGCCAGCCCAAGTCCCGTACCGCCGCTGTCTCGGTCCCGCGCGTTGTCCAGCCGGGTGAACCGGTCGAACACCCGCTCCCGGTCGGCCTCGGCAATGCCCGGCCCGTCGTCGCCGACCGACAGCAGCACCGACCCGTCCATGGCCTGAGCGCTCAGCCAGACCCCGGTTCGGGCGTGCCGTACGGAGTTGTCGACCAGGTTGCCCACTGCGCGGCGGAGCTCGCCTTCATCGGCCCGGACGGGCACCGCCGGCCCAGGCTCGACGGTGACCGGTACCCGGGCGTTGCGACAGCCCGCCTGCAGCTCCGCCAACATCTCTTTGGCGTCGAAGATCGTCGGGTTGGTTGCGCCGCGGCTCTCGGCGTCGGCGCGCGCCAGCAGCAGCAGGTCCTCCACCAGAGCCGAGAGCCGCTCGATGTCGGCAGTGAGGTCTGCCGGCAGCGAGCCGCCGTCACCCAACCGGTCGGCCACCTCCAGCTGGGTACGGATGCTGGTCAGCGGGCTGCGCAGCTCATGAGCCGCGTCCGCGACGAAGGACTGCTGCCGGCCGCGCGCCGCAGCCAACCGATCCAGCATGCCGTTCAACGTCACCGCGAGCGCCCGGATCTCGTCCGCGGCCCGGGGTACGCCGAGCCGTTCGGCCCGATCGCGTCCGCTGATCCGCTCCGCCTCCATCCGGAGCTCCTCGACCGGCCGCAGCGTCCAGCCGATCACCCGCCACGCAATCAGCGCCAGTGCGAGCACCAACAGCGGGATGCTGATCAGCAGACCGTTGCGGAGCGCGGCCCGGCTCGTCAGTACCTCCCCGAACTGCACCGCGACGATCACGCTGACCCGCTGGTTGGCTGGGCCGGCGGACACCGCCTTCACCCGTAGCGGCCCGGACAGTCCAGCGCGAGCGCCGCTGACCACAACCGCGGAGCCGCTCAAAGCCTGCGCCAGCTCGCCCGGTCGCAGCAGCGGGGTCAGCCGGTCGGCGCTGATGGAGCCGCCGACCACCCGACCACGGCTGTCCACCACCTGGATCAGCTGCGCGCCAGACACCGGAACCGGCGATGGCAACCGGCCCTGGTCGACCATCGTCGCCACCTCCCGGGCGCTGGCCAGCGCCTCGTTGTCCAGGGTTCGGTTCACCGTGACGGTCAAGACGGCGTACAGCCCGATGCCCCCGGCAGCGAGCGCGACCGCAACACCGGTCACCCCAATGACCATCAACCGCACCCGCAGGCTCAGCCGCGCAAGCCAGCCGGTGGGACTGCTCCAGCCCGCGACCGCTCCGCTGGGCGTCATGGCACCAGCATGTAACCCGCGCCGCGGACCGTCACCAATCGCTCGGCGCCGATCTTGCGCCGAAGATAGCCGACGTAGACCTCGACCGCGTTCGGCGCCGTGTCGGCCGCCGCATCCCAGACATGGTCCAGCAGCTCAACCCTGCTCACCACGGTGCCAGGCTGACGGATGAAGTACTCCAGCACCAGATACTCCCGCGGCGTCAGCTTCACCGGCTGACCCGCCAGCCGTACCTCCCGGGTGGCTGGGTCCAAGCTCAGCTCGCCGCAGATTAGGACGGTCGGCCGTGCCTTCACCTGGCGGCGCAGCAGCGCCCGCAGCCGGGCCAGCAGCACAACGAAGGAGAACGGTTTGGTCAGATAGTCATCGGCTCCGCAGTCCAGCCCGTCAGCCTGGTCGTGCTCGCCGTCCTTGGCGGACAGCATCAGCACCGGCACCCAGTTCTCCTCCGCACGAAGCTGGCGTACCACCTCATAACCGGACATCCCAGGCAGCATGACGTCGAGCACCACCGCGTCGAAGTCGCCCAGCTGGGCCAGCTCCAGACCCGCCGGACCGGTCGTCGCCACGTCGACGGCGAACCCGTCCGCGACCAGGCCGCGGCGGAGCGCCTCGACCAGTCGTACCTCGTCATCGACCAGCAGCAACCGCACGACCCCAGAGTGGCACGCCCGCCGACCATTAGGCTGAGGCAATGCCCGACGCGATGCTGCCCACAGGTGAAGCGCTGATCGGGCGATTCGTCCAGCTGGACCTGCTCAGCGAGGCGGACCTCGACGAGATGTACCCGCTGCTGAGCGACCCCGAGATCTACGCCAGCGGCTATGTGATGCATCGACGGCCCACGTCGGCGGCCGATGCCCGTCAGCTGGCAAGGGAGCGGTTCCTGGCGATGCAGGGACAAAGCGATGGTCGAGGCGGGGGACGAACGGCGTACGCGGTCCGCCTCCTCGCTGACAGCGACCTCGGCGCAGCGGGGACGCTGGTCGGCACCTCGTCGCTGAGCGAGGCGAGCCTGCACAACGAGAGCATCCACCTCGGCTCGACCCTGTACGGACGACGGTGGTGGGGAACCCCCGTCAACCCGCAGACCAAGCTGCTGCTGCTCAGCCACTGCTTCGAGGACTGCGGCTTCGGACGGGTGAAGATCCAGACCGACCTTGCGAACACCCGCTCGCAGGCGGCGATCGCGAGACTTGGCGCGACGCGTGAGGGCGTGCTGCGGCGAGACATGAAGCGGGAGGACGGCACCTTTCGCGACACCGTTGTCTTCAGTGTCTTGATCGACGAGTGGCCCGAGGTCAAGGCTGGGCTGGAGGCCCGTCTCGGCTGAGCGCGGAGGCCCCGCTGCCGAGCGTGAGCGACTCAGCGTTCTCACAGCATCACCGGGGCACACTAGCCTCATGCGTATCTTCGATCGAAAGCCTGCCTTGCGCTGGCTGGCTCCTCTGGCGGCCGTGCTCGTGGTGGGCGGTACTGGTGGCATCGTTGCCGTCTCCGCCTCGGCGGATCCGCCGCTGAAACCTCGGACGGCTGAGCAGCTGCTGGTCGATCTGCAGCAGGCGGAGGTGGACGGGCTCTCCGGCACGGTCGTGCAGACCTCGAACCTCGGCATCCCAGAGATCCCGGGCGGCGGTGGCCCGCATGGTTCCGACTCGAGTTTGACCGCGATGGTGTCGGGCACACACACGCTCAAGGTCTGGTACGCGGGCCCGGACAAGGCGCGGCTGGCTCTGCTCGGGACCTTCGGCCAGTCGGACGTCATCCGCCACGGCAAGGACCTGTGGCTGTGGGCCAGCAAGGACAACACAGCCAGCCATCGCACGCTCAGCGCGACGAAGGAGCATTCCCGCTCAACCGAGTCCCCTCAGGAGTCGATGACTCCGGAGGCGGCAGCCGCCAAGGTGCTCAAGGCTGTCGGTCCGACTACCGAGGTCACCACCAACGGAACCGCGACGGTGGCCGGGCGGGCAGCGTACGAGCTGCTGGTCAAGCCCAAGGACGACCGGTCACTGGTGACTGAGGTGCGGATCGCCATCGACAGCGTGGAGTCCATCCCGCTGCGAGTCCAGGTGGTTGGGGTCGACCAGAAGCCTGCCTTCGAGGTGGCGTACAGCGCAGTCGACTTCAGCCAGCCGGACGATGAGCAGTTCGCGTTCAACCCGCCGCCTGGCGCCAAGGTGACCGAGGTGCCACCGCACCCCTCGGTCGAGAACAACAAGAAGAAGGCCGACAAGCACGCCGACAAGAAGCAGGGTCGCTCCAATGATCCGGCCACGTCAGCCGACCGTCCGGTGATCGTCGGCTCCGGATGGACCACTGTTGTGGTGGCAAAGACCGGCGACCTGAAGGATTCCGACAACGCGCAGCTAAGCCAGCTGCTGAACGCACTCAGCCCGGTGTCTGGCGCCTGGGGGTCGGGACGCCTGCTCAGCGGCCCAGCGTTCTCACTCCTTGTCACCGACGATGGGCGGGTAGCCGTCGGCGCCGTCCCGCCGGCGATGCTGTACGAAGCTCTCGCCAAGTGAGTTCGCAAATCTAGTACGGGACCGACCTGGCGGACACGGCTGAGCACTCGGTGCTCAGCCGGGGTCTGACCAAGAACTTCAGGTCCCAGGTGGCGGTCGACTCGGTCGATCTCGCGGTCCCCCAAGGATCCATCTACGGGTTTCTCGGGCCGAACGGGTCCGGAAAAACGACGACGATCCGGATGCTGCTCGGCTTGATCACCCCGACCGCCGGCTCCATCCACCTGCTCGGGAAGGCGATACCCGGACAGATCTCTGCAGTGCTTCCCCGAGTCGGTGCCCTGGTCGAAGGGCCGGCGTTCCACCCGTACCTGTCGGGTCGGGCGAACCTGGCCCGGCTGGACGCGGCGGACGCCGCGAGTGACTCAGCCACAGCAGGCCGGCGCATCGACGCAGCACTGGAGCGGGTGGGCCTCCTGGCAGCGGCAGCAAAGCGGTACCGCGCCTACTCCCTCGGCATGCGGCAGCGGCTGGCCATCGCCAACGCGCTGCTGCTTCCCCGCGACCTGCTGATCCTGGACGAACCAACCAACGGTCTGGACCCGCAAGGCACCCGGGAGGTACGGCACCTGATCGGTGAGCTGAACGCAGACGGCGTCACGGTATTGCTCTCCAGTCATCTGCTGTCCGAGGTGGACCAGATGTGCAGCCATATCGGGGTGATGAACACCGGCAAGCTGGTGGCTCAGGGACCGGCCGACCAGCTGTGGGCCGGAGCCGCCCAGACCGTACGGGTACAGACCGACTCCACCGCGGACGCGGCCCGGGTGTTGACCGAGCTGGGTCTGACCGGGGTTCGGGTGGAGGCGCGCGCAGTGACAGCCACGCTGGGCGACGTCGCGGTGGAGAAAATCGTGCCGAACCTGGTCAACGCGTGTGTTCCGATCCTCGGATTCAGCGTTGCCTACCCCAGCCTGGAGGACGAGTTCGTCAGCTTGACCGGTGAGGGCTTCGATGTCAGCGGTTGAGACGCTCGGGTCGCACCACACCTCCGACCCGCTGATCCGGCGCCCGGGACGTTCGCTGCGTTTCCTGGCCTCGGAGCTGCAGATCATCTTCGGGCGGCGTCGGAACCTGGCCGGTCTCGTGGTCTTGGCGGTGGTGCCGGTGATCATCGCGATCGCGGTCAAGGTGTCCACGCCCGGCGCCGGGGACGGGCCGGACTTCGTCAGCGCGATCGCGGGCAACGGGCTCTTGGTGGCTCTGGCCGCGTTGACGGTCGAGCTGCCGCTGTTCCTGCCGCTGGCAGTGGCGACCATCTCCGGGGACGCGGTCGCCGGTGAGGCCAATCTGGGGACGCTCCGCTATCTGCTGACCATCCCGGCCGGGCGCACCCGGCTGCTCGCCGTGAAGTACGCCGCCATCGTCATCTTCGCCTTTGTGGCCACGGCTGTGGTGACGGTTACCGGGGTGGTGATCGGCCTGGCGCTCTTCGGGGGTGGCGACCTGACCTTGCTCTCCGGCAGCCAGACCAGCCTCGCGGACGGGCTGTGGCGGCTGCTGCTGACGACCGCCTACCTGGCAGTGGGGTTCTCAGCGTTGGGAGCGATCGGTCTGTTCGTCTCCACCCTGACCGAGCAGCCGATCGGGGCGACCATCGCCATCGTGCTGACCAACGTGATGATGTTCATCCTGGACTCCATCTCGCAGCTGTCCTGGCTGCACCCCTGGCTGCTGACCCACTGGTGGACCGCCTTCGGAGACCTGCTGCGCGACCCGATCGAGACCCAGAACATCAGCCGCGGGCTGATCACCGCTGCGGTCTACGCGGTCGTCTTCTGGCTGGCCGCCTGGGCCCGGTTCTCCAGCAAGGACATCACCAGCTGATCGGCGACCGGCTGGGCTGCTCGCTGCTAGTAGATTCTCTGCCATGGCTGTAGACCCCGATATCAAGAGCCAGCTGGGCAAGGAGGGCCGGCTGTGGCTGCTGTCGTTCGTCTGCGCCGCGGCGGGCGCGACGGGGGTCTACCTGAGCGGTTCCGTCGGCGTCGGGGTGCTCGTCTTCGGGATCTGTCTGACCGTCTTGGGCACCGCACTGCTGACGTATGAGAAGCGGCGCAGGCAGTGAACCAGCGGCTCGACCGCCACGGTCGGGTCCCGGTCCGGCGGGGAGTGGTGTGGTTCGTCCGGCGCAGCGCCCGGATGAACCCTCGGCAGACCCGGGCCTGGGACGCCTATTCCGACCACTGGGTGCTTGATGTGCCGCGCGCCGAGACCGACACCTCGATCGACCCAACGTATGCGGTCGACCTGAACCAGACCTTCGGCCGAAAGGCACCGCTGATTGTGGAGATCGGGCCCGGCATGGGGAACTCGCTGATCCCGATGGCAAAGGCGCACAGTCACGCCAATGTGTTGGCGTTCGAGGTCTTCCAGCCTGCGGTGGCACAGATCCTCGCTCGACTGGCCCGCGAGAGCGTGGACAACGTACGGGTCGTGCAGGCCGACGCCGTTGAAGGGCTGACCACCGTGGTGCCGCCGGCCTCGGTGGACCAGCTGTGGATGTTCTTCCCTGACCCGTGGCACAAGTCCCGCCATCACAAGCGCCGGCTGCTGAGCAGCGAGTTTGCAGATCTTGCCGCGTCGGTGCTGAAGCCGGGAGGCGTCTGGCGGCTGGCCACCGACTGGGCCGACTATGCCACCGCCATGCGGGCCGTGCTGGAGGCGCATGACGGATTCGTCAGCGAGTATCCCGGCGGCTGGGCCCCCCGCTGGGAGGAACGCCCGATCACCCGGTTCGAGCACCGCGGGATCGAGGCCGGACGGCGCATCTTCGACCTCAGCTACCGGCGGCGATGAGGATGGACATCCCTGCGCTGCAACAGTGCCAGCGCTGGCGGCTGGATATCAGCTATGACGGCACCGCCTTCTCGGGCTGGGCCGCCCAGCCGAACCGCCGTACCGTGCAGGCCGAGCTCGAAGCCTGGATCCGACAGGTGCTCCGGCTGGAGTCGCCGCCGACCCTGGTCTGCGCCGGGCGGACCGATGCCGGGGTCCATGCCCGCGGGCAGGTGGCTCACCTGGACCTGCCGCATCAAGTGGTCACCGACGACGGCAGTGGCCTGGTGCGCCGGCTGGGTCGGGTACTGCCGCCGGATGTCGTCGTACGATCCGTCACGCGGGCGCCAGACCATTTCGACGCCCGGTTCGCTGCGATCTGGCGGCGATACTGCTACCGGCTGATGGACGGCGGCACCGGGGTGGACCCGCTGATGCGTTATCACGTCGCTCGAGTCAAGGAGACAGTTGACCTGGCGGCGATGAACGCCGGCGGCGACACGCTGCTCGGCTTGCGCGACTTCGGCGCCTTCTGTCGCAGGCGCGAGGGCGCGACCACAGTCCGCACCTTGCTGGAGCTGTCCGGACGGCGGGTCGCCTCAGGTCCGCTCGCCGGGACTATTGAGATCTCCGTCCGCGCCGACGCGTTCTGCCACTCCATGGTGCGCTCGCTGGTAGGTGCCCTCGTTGCCGTGGGCTCCGGGCGCCGGTCGCTGGAATGGCTGCGCGGCATCACCGAGGCGGCCGCCCGGCACCCAACCGTGGAGGTGATGCCGGCGCACGGGTTGACCTTGGAGGAGGTCCGCTACCCGCCGGACGTCGGCCTACAGGACCGGGTCGTGCAGGCCCGCTCGGTCCGGGTCGCCCATGGCTGAGCACTACTTCTCCGGCATTCCCAGCACTCCAGAGCAGCGCCGGAGCATCACAGCCCGGATCTGGGGCGAGGAGCTGGAGCTTGTCACAGCCAACGGGGTGTTCTCCGGGAACGGGCTTGATCTTGGTACCGCCGTGCTGCTGCGCGAGTCCCCGATACCCGAGGGGAACCCGCGGCTGCTCGACCTGGGCTGCGGGTACGGTCCCATCGCGGTTGCGCTGGCGCTGAACTGTCCGGGAGCGGTAGTCGACGCCGTGGACGTCAATGACCGCGCCCTCACCCTGTGTGCCGACAACGCAGCCGCGCTCGGTGTCCCGGACCGGGTACGACCGCTCCGTCCGGAGCAGGTGGACGACACGGCTTCGTACCACGAGATCTGGTCCAACCCGCCGATCCGCATCGGCAAGGACGCACTGCACCAGCTGCTGCTGACCTGGCTCCCCCGGCTGGTACCCGAGGGCACGGCCCGGCTCGTGGTCGGCAAGAACCTCGGCGCCGACTCGTTGCAGCGCTGGTTGACCGACCAAGGATTTCCCTGCGAGCGGGTCGCCAGCGCCAAGGGCTTCCGAGTCCTCACCGTGCACCGCAGCTGACCCGCGCCCGGGACCGGGAGATCAAGGCGACGGCCAGCGACGTACGACGGTCAGCCGGTGCGCTCGCTGACGCTCAGCATCGCCTCCGGCCAACGTCGGTCGAGCAGGCGTCCGCCGTAGTCGATGCCCAGCTTGAGCACCACCAGCCCGCTGATCACTCCGACAACCAGGCACAGATAGCTCAGCCAGCCGACCCAGAAGGAGGCGATCGCAAGAACAATCGTGGGCAGCGCCAAGATCATCGTGCCGAGCGCCGCGGCGGAGAACGACAGCAGGGAAGGCAAGCCGCCGTTGCTGCCCTTCTGGAACGGGTTCGCGCCAGGCGGTGGCGCAGGCCACTGCCAGATGGCGCCGACGAAAGACCCGACTCCGGCACCGATCAGAGTAAGCGCGATGGTCAACGCGACGACCGGGACGACGAGCTGCCACAACCCGGTCAGCACCATGCTCACGACAACCAGGATGACCAGCACCGGGCCGAAGATCGTCAGGGTAGACATCACCCGTCCGGCCCGGTCGTCGGCACCCCGCGTTCCAGACGCCACATGGAGCCACAACGCCGTCCCGTCGTAGGACAGGTCCTGGGCCACACTGATCCCTACTAAAGAACCCAGCAGCACCGGCGCGAAGGCGGCCACCGCAGAGCTGCCATCAGGGTTGGCCACCTGGCTGACTACCACGATGACGGGCGCGATCAGCACCGCGGCCATGCCGGCCAGGTATCGCGGGTCGCGCCGCCAGTACCGCAGCGACCGCCCAGCCACCGCACCGGCGGGCGTTGCGGGATAGAGCCGCTCGACCAGGCTGGCATTGGTGCCGACGCTGACCTTGTTGACCTTCTTCGACGCGTCCCCTCCCTCCACCGGTTCGGTCAGCCGTTTGTCCAGCAGGTATCCCCAAATCACCCACAACACCGTGACCAGTCCCAGCGCCAACACCAGGCGCAGTCCGGCCTGGAGCCACTGACCGCGCGAGATGTCGGCAGGGATGGCCCAAACCCAACCGAACGGGGTCCACCCGGCGATCGCGGCCCCGCCGGCCAGCACCTGCCGCAGCTCCAGCGAACCGGGCCGGGCCGCGCTGCCGACCAGGTTCGCACCGATGCCGATCGCGGCGCCGAGCAGCACCAGCAGCACCACGGCGGAGTCCCGGAACCGACGAGACGACAGAAAGGAGGACAGCGCGGTTGTGCCGACCCGGGCCAGCAGAAAACACGTCGCAACCCCGATCGGAAAAGCCAGCAGCGCCGCTGCGGTCATGCCCAGACCGCGGGACCAGGACACGACAAGGCCGGCGGCAACGAGCACAGTGGCAACCCCGGGGCTACCTATCAGACCCGAGACGAACAGCCCAGGCAGGAGGTCGCGGGCTCGAACAGGGAGTAGGGCGAACTTGGCGGGGTCGACCGTCTCATCGACCCCGAAGACCAGCAGCGACATCAGCAGCCAGCCCGCGGTCAGCAAAGAGAAAACCAGCACAGTGACATCCGCAGTGAGCTCGGCGGGAGCTAGGCGGAGCGCCAACAACCCGATCAGAGCGGCGATCACAAGGCCGAGTGCGTACAGCATCCCGACGATCAGACCGACCGTACGCCAGACGCTGCGCTTCAGGCTGTTCTTCAGCAGGGTCAGCTTGAGGGAGACGATGAGTGCAACCACGCAAGCCCCTCCTCATCTGCCGCGGTGAAACCAACCAGGTCGAGGAACCGCTTCTGCAGGGTCGACCCCGCGCGTACCGACTCGACGGTGCCCGAGACGAGCACCCGACCCTCAGCCACCACGGCCAGGTCGTCGCAGAGACTTTCCACCAGCTCCATCACATGGCTGGACAGCACCACCGTGCCGCCGCCGCGAGCATAGCTGCGCAGGATCGACCGGATCCCCTGACCCGACACAGGGTCGACCGCCTCGAACGGTTCGTCCAAGATCAGCAGCCGAGGCGCATGGATGAGCGCGCAGGCCAGACCGATCTTCTTCGTCATGCCGGCGGAGTACTCGACCACCAAGGTGTCAAGGTCCTCGGTCAGGCCGAGCGCCTCCAGAAGTTCGGCCGAGCGATGCTCGATATCGGCTGGTGGCACCCGGCGCAGCAGACCGACGTAGTGCAGCAGCTCGCCGCCGCTGAGCCGGTCGAACAGTCGGAGCCCGTCGGGCAGCACCCCCATCAACGCCTTCGCCGCCGCCGGATCGGTCCACACGTCATGTCCGAGCACCTGCGCTGTCCCGGCGTCGGGGCGGAGCAGACCGGTGGCCATCGACAAGGTCGTCGTCTTGCCCGCCCCGTTGGGTCCCACCATGCCGAAGATGCAGCCGGCACGGACCTCCAGGTGGAGGTTGTCCACCGCCCGTTTGGCGCCGAACGTCTTGCACAGTCCGTGCAGGGCCATCGCTGTTGCCATGGCCTCAGTCAACACGATCAGGACCGAGCCACGCCGCTCGAAGCGGATGATCCGGTCCTCAGAGCGGGCTCCACCCCCTGCACGAGGTCTGCGGACGAGCGTAGGATGCGGAATCGAGTCAATGCACGCGATCACCCATATCAGCGAGAGGATCTACATGGCTGCCTACAACCTGCCCGACCTTCCCTACGACTACGGAGCACTGGCGCCCCATATCTCAGGCGAGATCATGGAGCTGCACCACACCAAGCACCACGCCACCTACGTCAAGGGTTTGAACACAGTCTTGGAGCAGCTGGCGGAGGCTCGCGACTCCGACTCCTTCGGCAGTATCGGTGGGATGGAACGAACCCTGGCTTTCAACCTTGGCGGGCATATCAACCACTCCATCTTCTGGCCCAACCTTTCCCCTGACGGTGGCGACAAGCCAGACGGTGAGCTGGGCGCGGCGATCGATGAGTACTTCGGCAGCTTCGACAAGTTCCGGGCGCAGTTCGAGGCCAACGCCAACGGCATCCTCGGTTCGGGATGGTCGATCTTGGCCTATGACACCTTGGGCCAGCGGCTCAATATCGTCCAGCTGTACGACCAGCAGGGCAACGTCCCGGTCGCGCAGATCCCGATCGTGATGCTCGACATGTGGGAGCACGCCTTCTACCTGCAGTACAAGAACGTCAAGGCCGACTACGTCAAGGCCTGGTGGAACGTGGTCAACTGGGCCGACGCTCAGCAGCGCTTCGCCGCGGCCAAGCTCCACACCTCGAGCGCCATCGCGCTCTGACCCATTCGCTGAAGCGGCGTCCACCCGGCGGTGGGCGCCGTTTCCTGTCTCCATGAGGGTGGAGCACTGCAAGCCAGCGGCCAGCGCCGGTCGGTGGGGCGCTAGATTGCGGGCATGCGCTTCGGACTCTTCATCCCGCAAGGTTGGCGACAGGACCTGGTCGGAATCGACCCGGCTGAGCAGTGGGTGGTGATGAGCTCGTTGGCTCAGTACGCCGACTCCGCTCCAGCAGGAGCGGGAGGGCCCGGGGACAGCCCCGCCTGGGAGTCCATCTGGGTCTACGACCACTTCCACACCGTGCCGGAACCCACTCAAGAAGCCACCCACGAGGCGTGGACGCTGATGGCGGCCTTCGCCGCCATCACCCAGCGGGTCCGGCTCGGCCAGATGTGCACCTGCATGGCGTACCGCAACCCGGCATATCTGGCGAAGGTGGCCTCGACCATCGACATCGTCAGCGGCGGCCGGATCGAGATGGGGATCGGCGCCGGATGGTACGAACACGAGTGGCGTGCGTACGGGTACGGGTTCCCCAGCGCCGGCGCGCGGATCGGCGCCCTCAGCGAAGGGGTCGACATCATGGCGCAGATGTGGCGGACAGGCACCGCGACGCTGGACGGCACGTACTACCAGGCCGACGGCGCCCGCTGCTACCCGCAGCCACTGCAGTACGCGGCCGGTCCGGAGGCCGGGCCGAGTATCCCGTTCTGGATCGCCGGCGGTGGGGAGAAGAAGACCCTCCGCGTGGCGGCGCAGTACGCGCAGTACACCAACTTCGACGGCAACCCGGAGGGCTTCCAGCACAAGTCGTCCATCCTGGCCGACCACTGCGCTCAGCTGGGGACCGACTTCAAGGCGATCACCCGATCGGCCAACTACAACGTGGTGATCGGCACTACCGACGCCGAGGTCGAGGATCGACTGCGCTGGCTCGGCGAGCACTACGCCAAGAGTGTCCCAGCCAAGGCGGCGGAGACAGTCGAGGGTATCCGCAGCGGCCCGCTGGTCGGTACCCCCGAGAAGATCGTGGCCGCGCTGCAGAACCTGCGCGAGCTCGGGATGACCTACGCCATCACCTACTTCCCCGAGGCGGCGTACGACCGCAGCGGTATTGAGCTGTTCGAAAGCGAAGTCATCCCGGAGCTGCGGGACTGAGCCTCCTGGCGCCACAGACTCGGTTGACATGGTCGCCGCCGTAAAACGGCTGGTCGTGGCGATGATCGGCTACCTCACGAAGGGACCTTTCAGCGGCCCGCAAAGATGTCCCCAATGGAAGGGGCCTTCGGCATAAACCAAGGGCCGTCGTCGGCCCTTGCGCTAGGGGTGCTGGCCGAGCACACAATTGTCGTGTCAGTCAATCAATTCCCTGGCAAGACGATGCCGAGTGCTGAAGGTCCAGGGGCGCCCAAGACTGGCTGTTGGCCCGGGTCAGGCCGACTCCGAGAGGCAACCGTCGACGTGGGGGGGCCCGGAGGCACTCAAACTTCCTAGAGGCGGCGTCTGGGACGTCCATTTGAAGTGATCCAGCGGCAGGTATTTGCCGCTGGTCTAGGCTTCTCATGAACGACCGTCCGGACAACGACGTAGACACTCTCGCACTGGGCTTCCATTGAGAGGTCGGCGGCTCCGGGCAAGGCGCCCGTTCAGTATGCTCCTGCATGCCGCTTTTGCATGTTGGCCCAGACTGTCTCAGTGGTCGGTAGGCATCTGAGTGCCC